>NZ_CP020372.1:0-300000 GCF_002813775.1 Candidatus Thiodictyon syntrophicum | reverse complement strand
AGACACAATAATTACGATCGCCAAGAGATTTGAACGCTTAGTAGCCTACCGTGCCCATCGCTCATCAGCCCCTCACCGCCAGATGCCGCGCAGCGCTCCGGCGCTTGCGCGGGCGAGCTGACTCACCGGCTTCCATTGCCAGTCGGCGCGCGGCTCCCGCTCGACTGCGAGCGCGCAAGCAAGATACTGGAACCGCAGATGAACCTCCTCCACGATGGCTTTGGAAATCTCCCAACTGAGATGACGCGCGAGGCGGCAGCAAAGCTGCCGTCCCCGCTCGGTGGTCGGCGGGCAATAAGGCCAACCCCAGCGCGCCAGGCTGCTCCAGCAGGGTGTCGAGGATACCGCGGGCCGCAGCGCTGTACTGGTCAAAGAAGTGCGTGCGGTTGCGGGCGCAGGTGCTCGGCGCGCTCGCGGCGCGCTCGCGGCGGGCGCGCAGGAGGCGCTGGAAGGCCAGGTGGCAGAGGAGGTCCAGGGGGTCGGCGTCCGGGGTCCCGTTGGCTTCGGCCAGGTCCGCAAAGCGGATGCCGATCAGTTCCAGGCGCGCCAGCAGGGTCTCGCGCGTGACCGGATCGGCCCAGTCGGCGCTCAGTGCATCGGCCGTGCGGAACAGGGTGCGAAGCTGGGCGGCGGTATAGTCGGTGTACTGGATGAGCCGCAGTTGTTGGCCCTCGCCGTCCAGTTCATAGACGACGTGCCCGATGATCTGCTTGAATTCGGTCAGGCCATTGATGACCCGGACCAGGACGACGTTCTTGCAGGTGGTGACATCGACGCCGGTGGTGAGCATCTGGGAGGTGGTCAGGATGACCGGGGTGCTCTGTTCCGGATCCGGGAAGTTGCTCAGGAAGCCCCGCCCCGTCTCACCCTCGTCGGGGGTGACGCGCTCCACATAGTGCGGGTACTTGGCGACCAGGTCCTGGTTTAAGTTGGTGAGGGCCTGGCGCATCACCGCGGCGTGCTCTTGATCGACGCAGAAGACGATGGTCTTGGCCCAGCGCTCGGTACGCCGCATGAAGTCGGTCAGGTGCCTGGCGATGACCTGGGTGCGAGCCTTCAGGGCAATGACGCGCTCGAAGTCCCGGCCTTGTCCTTGGGGTCATCGACCAGGATATTGCGGTCGGCCAGGAACAGGATCCGCGGCCTGCGGGACGCGCCGTTGCGGGTCCAGCGGGCGTTCCAGAGCTTCCAGCAAATCTGGAAGGCGACCACGGTCTTGCCGGTGCCGGTGGCCATGCACAGGAGCACGCGGTGGTCGCCCTGGAGGATCGCCTGCACGGTGCGGTTGACGGCAATCTCCTGGTAGTAGCGCGGCGGCTTCTCCGGGACCTGGCAGGAAGTAGTCCACCCGCTTACGCTCGCTGCGTACCGCCTGGCCGGCGACGATACGCACGCGCCCGTCCGTGAAGGTCTGCTGCTCCGCGATCAGATGGGGCGGCTCTTCCCACCCGGCGGCCCGCAGCTTGGGGGTGACATAGACCCGGCAGGTATCGGCTTCGTTGAGGGACATCCTGGGGCTCCGATGGTGGGCACAAACGGCCGGGGGCGGCCCGGGGTCTGATCCGCAATCTACCATGTACGGACGATGGGTGGCACGGCCTTTCCCGCCCCCGCGGCGGGCACCGGCCGGTCAATCCTTGACCGCCGGCCCCAATCGGCCTGCCCGCCAGTCCCTTGGAGCCCGCCCACACAGGCTATCCACAGAGGCGACCACAGGCACTGTGGAATGTTCCGCGCGCCCCTGGTCAAGGACTGACCGCCGGCTATTAATCCAGTGCCACCAGCGCGGCGCGACGCCGGCCCACAGGTTATCCACAGAACCGGCCACAGCGATTGTGGATGGACTCCGCTCGCCGACGTAGCCGGTGCGCCGGCAGCGGATAGAGTGCACTCCGCGGCCGGAACGGCCAGGCGGCCCGGCCGGCAACCCCGCTCACAGGCTGGGCAAGCAAACCGCCCAGCGGGGGCGGCGGGGCAAGCACAGGTCACGGCGGTGCCGATCGACTTGCCGACTGTCAGAAAATTTTACAGTCATCCGCCCAAGGACTGCGGGTTCGCCCCTAAAGTATTGAATCATATATATAGGTCATATCGGCATGGGGTTTGCTTATGATTGGCACCCAGCACCAACTCAACGGCGAAGAGCATTGTGACAACCCCTATCCAAACCTTCGATACGATCTGCCGAGAGGCGCTGAGCGTGGCGCGTGGGCACGCGGTGACTGCCGCCTTGGTCGCGAGCCTGGTCCCCATCGGGGCCATGCTCTCCAGCGGCAGTGCCGGCGCCGCCACTGAGGGCCCGGACTATAGTTCCCGGGTCGACGCCACGGTCACCCCGCAGGGCAACGCGTATTCCTATGAGTTCAAGGTCGTCAACACCACTAATTCCGGGAGCGGTGCGGGCGGCGAGTTCATCATCGTCGACTGGGAACTGCCGCTGTTCAGCGCGAATGACGTCGTGTCCGGCAGCATGAGTGCCCCCGCGGGTTGGGCCTACGAGCTGATCCATCCTGGTGACACCACGCTGACCTACAACAATGCTGAGGGTCCCTACGGGCACTACCAGTGGGACTACGAGGCGGCGAATGACCCATTGCTGAACACCACTCCCGACCTCTACGGCCCGAGTCCGGGCGTGTTCGATACCCCACCCTGGATCATTCACTGGTACCTGACACCGGTGTGTCAAGCCACCGAGTCGGCAATCAGGCTTAACACCGGGCTCGACTGTGAGGTCTATGACCTGAGCGGCGGCATCTGGGAAAACAGGTCGCTGACCGGATTCGGCTTCACGAGCGCTTACAGCAGCGGCAATGCCCCTTATCTGAGCAGTTGGGCAAGCCTGCCGCCGGTGTCCGGCGACCCACCGATCCCGCAGCAGGGCTTAGGTTCCCCCAACAGTCCCGCCCGTCAGGAGGCACAGGGGATCCCGGCGCCGGGGGCACTGGCATTGATCCTGGCCGGACTGGCCGGGCTGGGGCTCACCCATCGCCGCGGGCGCCGCCACTGCGCCTGAGCACGCGCCGATGCACAAGGGGTCGGCGGCAGTGCAGCGCCGACCCGTGCGCGCGGCCGGTCTGCGCGTTCTGTTCGCGGCGCATAACGCCTATACCGACAGCAACAGCGGTGCCGCCCGCTCGGTGCGCACCCTGTTGGAGTGGCTTGCCGACGCGGGATACCGGTGCCGCGTCCTGTGCACCGCTCGCTTCGACGCCAATCCGCCCGAGCGCCTCGCCGATCACCTCCAGGCGCTCGGTCTGACCCCGCGGCTCAGCGACCCCCCACCGGCCTTGTTGCGCCATCTCGCGCGCACCCATGCCGGCCAGCCGCCCTGCCCCGTGCTGCACTACCGCGTGCACGGCCTGCCGGTCACCCAGGTCGTCACCCGCCACCACCAATTGAGCGCGCCGTCCCGGATCGAGTATGAGCAACTGGTCTTCGCGTTCGACCGGATCGCGGCCGAGTTCCGCCCCGACCTGGTGGTTTCGGTCGGTGCCCATCCCATCGTCGGGGAGTTCATGCGCCGGGCCAAGGCCTATGGGGCACGTACCCTGTTCACGGTACGCAACCACGGCTATGAGCACCCGGAGTACTTCCGTCACGCCGACAATTGCCTGCTGACGAGCCCCTACCTGGCGCGCCAGTATCGGGAAAAAATCGGCTTGGCCGGCACCGGTATCGCCTCACCCATCCACTGGCAAGAAGTGCTGGCCCCAACCGAGACCCGCGCCTGCGTCACCCTGGTGAATCCGTCACCGCGCAAGGGACTCCTGCTGTTCGCCAGACTCGCGCAGATGCTCGGACGCACCCGCCCGGACATCCCGCTGCTGGTGGTGCAATCGGCGGCCTCGGCGGTGGCGCTGGGGCAGTTTGCGGGTCTGGGCTTGGAACGCTACCCACAGATCCTCTGTGCTCCCGGGACGCGCACCCCCGCCGAGTTCCTGGCGCTGACCCGGATCCTGCTGATACCGTCCTTGTTCGACGAACCCTTCGGGCGCGTGGCGGCCGAGGCCATGATCAACGGCATCCCGCCCTTGGTGAGCACCCGCGGCGCCCTGCCCGAGACGGTCGGCACGGGCGGGATCATCCTGCCGGTTCCCGACGGGCTGACCGCCGAGTCCACGCAGGTACCCACCGAGATGCAGGTGAGGCCTTGGTACGAGGCGGTGTGCCGTCTCTGGGATGACCCGGCCGCCTATGCGCTGCTCAGTGCCAAGGCAACGGCGGCGGCGGCGCTGCGCTACGACGAGACCAGCCAGCGCCGCCGCTATGAGGCCTATTGCCGCGCCGCCGTGCGCACCCCCGGACTGGTGGATCGCGCCGGGCTCGATGCGCCTTGAACCGGTGCGAAGGTTCTCCGTGACCGCTTGCTGAGCCCGGGTCCCCCCGACCTGGACCGGTACCGCGGCGGCCGCCCACACAGGCTATCACCGACATGGGGGCTCGTTCACGCAACGACGAGGCCAATTTACGGATCGGAGGCAAATCGGACTTGCGCTTGAACAGAGTATCTACGGTCGCGGTGCGGTCAATGGCCCGAGCCTTTCCGGGCGGGACGGCGCTTTGACCCCGTCCATAACGTTTTCTCCGGGCTGCGGATTCGTGCTACCGATTCGGCGACGCAATAAACGTTTGGGACGGGGCGAATGCCCCGTCCCGCCCGCGGGCTCTGGCCGATCGCGTTGACTCGTCGCGGCTGAAGCCGCTCCCACAGCGCGGCTGAAGCCGCTTGCAGTGGGGTACTCACTGCGGTCCGCGCACTCCGAACCGTCCGGCGATGCCGCGGATGAGTGCCGCGACGGTCGCGGGCTCCTCCTCGTGCGCCAGGTGCCCGAGCGCGGGGATGGTCTCGACCTCGACCGACGGCAGCACGGCGCGCACGCGCCGCGCCTCGGCGGGGCTGACGGTGCTGTCGCGTTCGGCGACCAGCATGACGAGCGGGGTCGTGAGGCGCGGCAGGTCGCGCTCTAGGGCGTCCAGGTCCCAGTTGGCCATCATGCCGATGGCGGCGGCGACATGGCCGGGGCTGACCACCAGGCGGCGGTAGAGGTCGACCCCGCGTTGGTCCAGGCGCGAGCCGGTGCTGTCGACCAGGTCCTGGACCCCGCCCGCGATCCCGGCGCGCCAGGCGAAGAATTTGGGGATGAGTGGATGGGTGGCGAAGAAGCGGGCGGCGGGGGCGAACCAGTGACCGGCGATGCCCCGCAGCGGCAGCAGGGCGCCGTTCTCGCTGATCAGGGCGCGCGGGGCGATGCAGTGGTCCAGGCACATCCGGGCGAGGATAGCGGCGCCGGCCGAGTGGCCGAGCACCAGGTCCGGGGTCACGCCCATGGTGTTCAACAGCGCCGAGAGGCTGGCGGCCATGCCGGGGAGCGACAGCCCCTCGTCGCCCTTGGGGCTCGCGGTGAAGCCATGGCCGGGCAGGTCCGGGGCGATGACGGTGAAGTCCTGCGCCAGCAGCGGGGCCAGGTCCCGCCAGGAGTGGGTGGCGGAGCCGGTGCCGTGGACCAGCAGCAGGATGGGGCCGGCGCCCAGTTGCTGGACGTGCCAGCGCAGGTCGCCGACCGCGATGAAACGGCTGGCGTCGCGGTTCGGCCAGTCGCGGCCTTCATTGTCCCATTCGGGTTTTTGGTGCATCGCTGTTTGAGGCTCTAAGAAGGATTGTCCGCAAATGAACGCAAATGAACGCAAATGAAGAAAAAAATATGCGTTCTGTCGGCCTTGGTTCCGGTTCCGGCGATCTCGCGGACGGCACGGCCGATGGTCCGCACAGCGGACCCTACGAGGCCAGTCCCTCGGCCCCGGCCGCTAGCGGCACCTGGATACTCCTTAATTTGCGTTCATTTGCGTTTATTTGCGGACAAAAATCCCCGGGCTTTACAGCCCCGCCTTGGCCTTGACCGCCGCGTTGAGCCGCCCGGCGTCGGCGTGCGGCAGCGGCATGTAGGTGGCGTCCATGGCCTCGGCGAGGGCCTTGGCCTGGGGGTGGGGGTGGTTGGAGGTGTCGACCACCATGGCGGCCACGCCGGCGGCGCGCACCAGGCGGGCGACGATCAGGGCCTCCTCGGTCGCCTTGGGGCGCCCGCCCTCGCCGTTGCGGGCGACGTTGGCGCGTCCGTCGGTCAGCAGGACCAGGAGCGGGGTGCCGCCGCGGCGCTTGACGGCATCGGCGAGCGCGAGCCCCACCTCGATCCCGGAGGCGAGCGGGGTGCCGCCGCCGCCGGGCAGGTCCGCCAGGCAGCGCTTGGTGCGCACCAGCGAGCGGGTCGGCGGCAGTAGCAGCTCGGCCATTTTCCCACGGAAGGCGACCAGGGCGACCCGGTCGCGGCGCACATAGCAGTCGGCCAGCAGGAGTTCGACCGCGCCCTTGGCCTCGCCCAGGCGGTGCAGGGCGGAGGAGCCGGAGGCATCCACCACGAAGACGGCGGTGGTCTCGGAGCGGTGCTTGTACTTCTGGATCCGGAAGTCGTCCTTGCGCACCTCGATCCGGGGCATGACGACGGGCGCCGCCTTCTTGCGCCCGCCGCGCTTGGCCGGGGCCGGGAGCGGCGCCGCGCGTTGGTCGGGGGTCAGGCCGCGCTCGCGCTCGGCGCGGCGCACCCGCTGCCAGGGGGCGGCGGCGCGCAGGGTCTCGATCAGGTTCAGCCGGTCGCCGGGGCGCAGCTCGCCGCGGCGCACGCCGGCCGGGCGGCCGCGCATGTTGGCCTGCTGGACCTGGCCGGACTTGCCGGTGCTGCGCACCTTGGCGCGGCGCATCTGCCCGAGCCGCAGCCGTTCCAGCAGGTCTTGCGGGATGGTTGCCTTGGTGGCGTCCAGGATCTGGTCCGCCAGGGGGTCGTTGCGCTGTTCCTGGTTGGCGTCGGACTCGCCGTCCTGGTCGGGCGGGGGCGGTTCCGGGGGCGGCGGTTCCTGGTCCGGCGGGGGCTCCATAGAGGGGAGTTGGGTCGCCCGCGGGGCCATCACCAGCCGGGCGGCGAGGTTGACCTGGCCGTCGGTGACCTCCGGGTCCCCGTCCAGGGCGGCGGCGATGCGTGCCACCCGTACCGCGTGCAGGGCGGCGCGCAGCGAGTGGATGCCGAGCGCGAGCGCGGTCTCGCAGATGGCGTTGACCTGCGCCTCGCTGATGGTGACCTGGGGCAGGCGTTCGCGGGCGGCGACGATGTCTGCCACCTCATAGGGCAGATCGCCCATGTCGCGCACGCCGATGGGGCTCAGATCCACCAGGAAGGCGAGGCGGTCGACCAGTGCGTCGGCGACCTGTTCGTCCTCGTTGCTGCCCTCGTCGAGCGCGATGACGCCCAGGCGCGCGGGGGAGCGCAGCGCAATCCCGTCGCGCTCCAGCACGACCTCACCGGTGTCCAGGGCCGCGCACAGATAGGAGACCGGTGAGCCGCGCACGCGCTCGGCCATCGCCAGTTCCACCACGCCGCCGTGGGCCTCGGCCAGCAGCCCATGCTCGGCGACCGGGCGCCCGGCGCGCAGGGTCGCCGTGAGGTCCAGGCCGCCCAGCAGGCGCCCGTCGGTCACATGCAGCGGGATCTTGCGCCGGTGCATGTCGGGCGGGAGCAGTTCCCGGGTGTCGGCGAGCCACTGGTCGCGCACCGGGCCGGGCAGGGCGCGCAGACAGACGCCGCCCACGCCGGACGGGTCCACCGCGAACAGGGTGGCGATCAGGGCGGCGTCGTCCCAGGGGTGGTAGCGCGGTGGTGCCGGTGGTGGCGCACTGCCGCCCATCGGGCTCTTGGCTAAGGGGTTCGCCGGAGGTGCGCTCATGCCGGCCATTATGCGGGAAAGAGTTCCTGCACCACCCGATCGACCCGGGCGGTGGAGCCCGACTCGTCCAACGGGTCGCGCCGCAGCCGGTGGCGCAGGGCCGGGGGGGCGAGCCGACGCAGGTGGGTAATCTCCACCGACTTGTCGCCTTCCAGGGCGGCCAGGGCGCGGCCGGCACGGATCAGGGTCAGCTCACCGCGCAGGCCGTCGGTGCCGAGCGCCATGCACAGGCGTGCCGCCTGTTCCAGGGCCTGTTCCGAGACCTCGATCTCCGGCAGCAGGGCCTGGGCGTCGGTGATGCGTTTGCGGACCTTGGCGTCCTTGCGCTTCCACTTCTCGGCGAAGGCATTGGGGTCGCGTTCGTACTCGTCGCGCAGCCGCACCACCTGGACCCGGGTCGCCAGGTCCTGGGGCGTGCGGACCTCGACCGAGAGGCCGAAGCGGTCCAGGAGCTGGGGCCGCAGTTCGCCCTCCTCCGGGTTGCCGGAGCCGATCAGGACGAAGCGCGCCGGGTGGCGGACCGAGAGGCCCTCGCGCTCGACCAGGTTCTCACCGGAGGCGGCGACGTCCAGCAGCGCATCCACCAGGTGGTCCTCCAGCAGGTTGACCTCGTCGATATAGAGGAAGCCGCGGTGGGCGCGGGCGAGCAGCCCGGGCTCGAAGGCCTTCTCGCCCCGGGTCAGGGCCATCTCCAGGTCCAGGGCGCCGATCACCCGGTCCTCGGTGGCACCCAGCGGCAGGTCCACCACCGGTACCGGCACCTGCTTGGTCTTGAACGGGGTGTCCCCGCGGTGCGCGCGGCACTCGGCACACAGCACGTCCGGCGCGGCGTCCGGGTCGCAGCCGTAACGGCAGTCGGCGACCACCTTCATCTTCGGCAGGAGGGCGGCCAGGGCGCGGATGGCCGTGGATTTGCCGGTGCCGCGGTCGCCGAAGACCAGAACCCCGCCGATGCGGGAGTCGACGGCCCCGATCAGGAGCGCGAGCTTCATCTCTTCCTGGCCGACGATGGCGGAGAACGGAAATGGGACGGGCATAGTTTGAGGTCTCGAGTCTCTGATGTCAGGTGCGCGGGTTGAAAAGGGCGTCCATGGTAACCGGACGCGCGTCGCGATGGGACCCGAAAACCTGTCGAAAGGGGGTGTGTCAAGGTGGCGTGACACACTATACTGTAAATCTCACGAGACAGCGGCGCGGCACTGTCGTCGAGCGCCGCCGCGTGACCCCAAAAAAATCCCAGTCCAGGGCCCGTGACGGCCCTTGTTCAACAACCGGAGTACATCGATGGTTCAGACCTACCGGGCGGACGTTCTCGTCGCCGACGCTGCGAAGGAAACTGCCCCGATCGAGTTCAAGTCCTTTCTGGTGACCTGCACGCTCTGCTCCGTGGCGGGGTTGACCGTGCTGGCGATCCTGGCCCAGGCCCTGGTGTCCTTCCTGGCCCCGGTCGCGTAGGGTCCGCTGCGCGGACCGGCGACCTCGCGGCGGGGGAGGTGGGCGGCACGATTCGCAAGCGGTCGGTCCGCACAGCGGACCCTACGGGTCGATCCGACGCGAAGCAGAATCCCCGGTACCAGTCTGGCAGTCAAGCAGGCACCAAGAAATTAGACAGGATTAACAGGATTTTGCAGGATTAACAGGATAAGTAGGGTGCTGCGTACGGCAACGACGCATCCTGTAAATCCTGAGAAATCCTGTTAATCCTGTCTATTTCTCAAGCTCACGGTCAATCTCGATAAAGTATCCGAGCTATGGTCCGCCGTCAGCGCGTCAACCGCTGCTCAAGGTCCCCCGTTGCCCCCGGGCGCCGTCTCACCAGGCGCTTGCGCGCCGGGCGCCCCCGGCCCGGCCGGGGACTGCAGCCACTCGCTCACCGCGGCCATGAACGCCCGCGGGCATTCCTCCTGGGGCACATGGCCGCAGCCCGGCAGCACCTTGAGGGTCGCGTGCGGCAGGGCCGCCGCGACGCGGCGCGTATCCTCGGGTTTCACCAGCTTGTCCTGGTCCGAGGTGATCAGCAGCACCGGCACCCGTACCTGACCGAGCCGGTCGCTGATATCGACGGCGCTGGAGAGTGAGCGGTCGAGCAGGGCGCCCCAGGCCAGGTCCCAGTTCGCTACCCGGGTGTGGATGATGGCCTGGTCCCGGCGGGCCGCCGTCAGGCGCGCGGGGTCCTGATAGGAGTATTCGAGCAGGGTCGGGTTCCCCAGTTTGCGCGCGATGAAGAGGCTGAGGCGCTGCAACTGGGTCAACTGTGCCACCGCAGCCGGGATGGTCGGGCGTTGGGCGTGGACCCAGGGGGCGACCAGGATCAGGCCGGTTACCCGTTCCGGGTAGGCCAGGGCCGCCTCCAGGGCCAGGGTGCCGCCCGACGAGTTGCCGACCAGGATGGCGTGGCCGAGCCCCAGGCCCTGCATGACGGCACCGACCTGGGCGATGGCGGACTCCTTGGCGTAGGGGTCGGCGCCGCTCCAGTCGCCCGCCAGCGGTTTGGCGCTCAGCCCATAGGGAAGTTGATCGTAGGCGACGGTCCGTCCCAGTTCGGCCAAGGGGTCCAGCACCGCCCCCCAGGTGAAGCTGTTGAAGGTGAAGCCGTGGAGCAGCAGGAAGGCGCGCTGCTCGGCCCCCGCCGCCGCCGGACGCTCCAGATAGTGGATCTCAAGCCCCCCGGTCCCCGGGAAGGGGATGGTCATAAAGCGGCTGTCCGGGGTCGCCGCGGCCCGGGCGCTGCCCTGGGGCTGGAGCGTCTGCGCGGGGATCAGCAAGGGCAGCAAGACCGCGGCCCCGATCGCCAGCACCACCAAGGCCGCAAAGACCTGCACCAACCGCTTCAACATCGCGATAATCCCCAGTTGTGAACAAGAGCCCCGGGCGGCCGACCGCCGGGGCGCCCCAAGATACCCGAAAGACAATCCCCACCGCGAACTTCAAGAGGACCCCGCAATGGAACAAGGCCCGTCGAAAGGTCTCCACGATGTCAGCCTGATGAGTCACGACCGGCGCCTCGCCGGTCGGCCGCGGCTGTGCAGCGACTGCGGACTCTGTGACAGTTGGCTGCGCCCGCAGATGGCCGACACCTGTCTCTTCGTGCGCAACCGGATGGAGGAGATCGAGAGCCGACTGCACGGGCGCCGCCGCCACCCCGGGGACGAGATGCGCTTCGGCATCTACCGCGAGCAGGCGATTCTGCGGATGCGCCGCCCGGTGGCCGGGGCCCAGTGGACCGGCATGGTCACGACGCTGGCCGCGCGCCTCCTGGAGCGCGGCGAGGTGGAGGCCGTGATCCTCACCGGCACCAACCCGGGCACCCGCTTCGAGCCCCTCCCGGTGCTGGCCCGCACCCCGGAGGAGGTACGCGCCTGTGTCGGCAACAAACCGAGCCTCTCGCCCAACCTGGGGCTGCTGGACCAGGTGCGCGAGTCAGGCATCCGCCGCCTCGCCGTCATCGGCACCGGCTGCCAGGTCCAGGTCCTGCGCCAGGCGCAGGATCAACTTGGACTGGAACGGCTGGACGTCATCGGCATCCCGTGCAGCGACAACGTCACCTACGCGGACCAGCAGTTCTTCCTCGACACCATCTCCAGTTCGCCGCGCACCGTGGTCCATTACGAATTCATGCAGGACTTCAGCCTCTGGCTGCACCACGAGGACGGGCACCGGGAGCGGGTCAACTATATCGACTTCCCGATGGACAAACTCCAGGGCATCTTCCCGTCCGCCTGTCTGTCCTGCTTCGACTATCCCAATGCACTCGCGGATCTGACCATCGGCTACATGGGCGCGCCGCTCGGCTGGCAATGGGTCCTGGCCCGCACCGCCCGTGGGGTGGAACTCCTCGACCTGCTGCGCCCGGACCTGGAGTCCCGCCCGCTCAGCGAGGCCGGCGACCGCACGCGCGGCATGCCGCGCTTCATTGCCATGCTCGCCAAGCGCCCCGGCAAGCCGCCCAAACTCATCCGCCAACTCATCGCCTTCCTGCAGCGCCGCCGCGGACCGCGCGGGCTCGAATTCGCCCGCGCCATCATCGAGATGAAGCTTCTGCGCAACTACACTTATGTGCGCGACAAGTTTCCCCAGATGGAAGAGAAAATCGTGCCCTATCACGTCTACGAGGCGACCAGGCCCTATGCCGCCGAATATGCCGCGACCTTCGGGCGGGCGCCGGGGGAGGGGCTGGAACAAGCCTGAGCCACGAGGAGCGGGGGCGTCCCCCCGCGGTTGCGGCCACGCAATTGGTCCGCACCGCGGCGCCGCGGTTTGACTCAGGCCGTAGGGTCCGCTGCGCGGACCAGCGACCAGGCCTCAGGCTTGGTCGGGCTCGCCGCAGCGCGTCAGTTCTTTGACCTCGTGCCCGATGGACGCGCCTGGCGGAATGGCCCTCACGTAATCGCCCGTCCAGGTGATGCGGGCAACATCCTCGCGGTCGATCCCCGGCAGCGCAATGCCGATGGCGGAGGGTATCTTCACGAACGCGAGGGTGGCCAGCCGGTAACTCAATTTCTGCGAGTCGTGGCCCGCCTGCGCCGGATCTGGGGCGACGGCCGGGTCGCTTACCCGCCGCAGGTCTAGGCAGAGGCCGCGGCCGCAGGCCTTGCCGGCCATCCAGTCCAAGGCAATGTCGGCGAGCCCCGCCTCCGGGTAACCGCCGCCGACGTCCGAATGCACGCCCTTGAACCAACGCTCCTCGAAATCCGCGGGTTGATGGGATTTATCCAGTGTCCACAAGGTCGGACGGAACGGCCAGCGGTGCTCGTCGATGGCTACCGCATGGGCGGCACTAAGGGTGCTGAGATTCAGTCGGGTGTTGTGGAATCCGCAGTGGAACAGCTTGTCGATCAGCCAGCCCACGATCACCCCATAAGGCGCCCCCAGGGCCCTGACTATTAACCATATCTCCCATCCCCGACGCCGCGCTGGGCCTCCATCGCCAGCACGAAGTCGGCCGCGCGCTGGAGTCCGATCCAGAGGGTTTGCGGGCCGGGGAAACCGTCGGACTTGCGGTTGAGGAAGCCGCCGAGGCCGGCGATCATGCGCACCATTCGATCCAGCGTAGGTGGGGTGTCGGGCGGGGGCTTGCGCTCGGTGACGATGTAGACGGCGTGCCACTCGGCGGTCTCGAAGACCACGTCGCAAGGCATGTCGGGGCATTCACGTCCGAGCATCGTGAGGAACAGTACTCGCCAGGCGACGATCATGTAGCAGGCGAGCGCCGGTTCCAGACGTTCGCGTTTTTCCAGTTGCAGCTTCTCGATCCGGCAGCCGCTCTTCAGGATGCGGAAATAGACCTCGATTTGCCACCGGCACAGGTACCATTGCAGCTTCTCCAGGGCCTGCGCGGGGGTATCCACGGGCAGGTTGGTGAGCAACAGCCACACCACCGGCTCCTCGCCCGTCGGCGGCGCCGGCTCGCTGGCCAGGAGCGCGGTGATTTCCACCGCGGGCAGGGTGCGATCGGGGCGGCGCGGGGCCGGGAGCGTGATCCGCACAGCCCGCAGTTCTTGATGGACCGTGCGGGCCGTGCACCCATGGCTGGCGGGTCGCTCGAAGGTGGTTGCGGCCAGCACCGGCGCTTCGGCCACCTGTTGACGCAGGGTCTTGCCATCGGCCAGTACCCGGTCGTGCTGGCCGCGGACCAGCCAGTCGGCGGCGGTGTCGGGACAGGGGGCCTCGACAAACAGGTCATAGATGTCGGCCTCACGGTCGGCCACATAGGTCAGGCGGGTGTTCGGAAGTTGCTCGGCCAGTTCGTCGACCTGCCGGTAACCGTCCACCCAGCGCACACTTTCCTTCTCTTCCAGGGCGCGCTTGGGATCTTTGTCCTGCCCCAGGCTGCCGGGCTCACGGACCCACCGGTGGACATTGAGCAGCCCGAGGCACAGCCGCTCGGGAGTCACCGCCAACGTCGGATGCAGATACAGGCCCTGGCGGGTCTCCAGGTTGAGCGGCCCCAGGCCCTGCATGGAAGGTCTGCCGGTATAGTCGAGCTCGCTGGTGTCCTCGATACATAGCACCCGCGGGTGCGCGCCCATCCGCGCGACGGTGCAGGCGATGTGCGGGGCGAGTACGGCCTCGGCGGTGACCGCATCATGGTCGAACGAATAAGCGTTTATCCGTCGTGCGCGCCCAACTGACCCCGAGTCGGAGCGCGACGCCGCGCGCGCACGACGGATAAACGTTTGTTGGACTAATCCGCTCCTGGCACGACGCCTGCTGCGGCCGCGGTCCTCTTTAAGAGAGGGAATTGTATCCCTGAGGCCGGGGCGCCGGTCGGTCCCGGACCACGTTGCAGCACCCGGATGCCGCTCGGTGCGGCACCAAGCGGGCCTCCGCAGGGCTCCGCGGGGCTGGACAACGGGCTATTGAGGACGAAGTGTAGCCCATTTCCCGGATGTTGGGCGAGCGCGAACGCAGGCCGCGGGCGGCCTGTCCCGGACGGCCGGCGGGCGCTGAGGCTTAGCAGGTGGCGGGCATCAGCGAAACCCCCTGACCACGCCGTAGCGGGGCCAGGTGCGCGGTGACGTGCAAGCGCCCAGTGCGGCACTTGGGACAGGGATAGCCGTCAAAGGGCGCCGTCGCCGCCGGTGCCGTGGCGGGTTCCGGCGTCGGCGGCGGGGCCGCCAGCGCCGCACGGATCAGCGCCAGACAGCGCGCCCGGCAGCGGTTGGCCAGGAAACCGAAATGACGAACGCGCATGAACCCTTTGGGTAAGACGTGCAGCAGGAAGCGCCGGATCAGTTCCTCGCCGGTCAGGGTCATGACCTTGTTGCGACTGCCGTCGCGGTAGTCCTTGTAGCGGACGTCCACCGTGTCGTCCTCTTCATCGAAGGCCAGCAGCCGCCGGTCCGACAGGGCGATGCGATGGCTGTAGCGGCCCAAGTACTCGATCACGGTGTCGGTGCGCGCCAGACAAGGCTTGGAATAGACCACCCACTCGGGCTGCATCAGGGCGTTGAGGACGCGGTCAACCTCCGCGGCCGTGAGGCGCGACAGTCGCCCGTCTTTGAAGGCCCGGCGCAACCGGCTGACCAAACCGCCGCGGAAGTGCCGCGACAGCGCCCGCACCGGGAACAGATAGGTACTCTTGGCCGGATGCCAGGTCCCGTCGGCGCCAAAGGCCCCGCCCGGCACCAGACAGTGCAGGTGGACATGGCGTACCAGCGTCTGCCCCCAGGTGTGCAGCATCGCCGTCATCCCCAACTGCCCGTCCAGGCGCTTGGGGTCCTCAGCGAAGGCGGACAGGGTCGCCCACACCGTCTCGAACAGCAAGGCGTAGATCACCTCGGGGTGGACCTCGACCCAGCCGTTGAGGGTGTCGGGTAGCGTGAAGACCAGATGGTGATAGGTCACCGGCAGCACCGCCGCACGCTGGCGTTCGACCCATTCCTCGGAGGCCCGGCGTTGGCAGCGCGGGCAATGGCGATCACGGCAGGCGTGATAGAGGAAGGGGCAATCCCCACACTGGTCGCATTCCAGGGCGAAGCCGCCCAGCGCGGCGGTACGACAGTCCAGGATGTGATGACAGACCTGCCATTGGTGCGGGCTCAACGGGTGATGTTCGGCATAACCGGACAGGCACGCCGCCATGACCGCTTGCAGGGAGGTATTAGCCATGGCCGGCCTCCAATTGGGCAAGCAGGTCCAGGGTCCCTTCGCCCTCGCTGGCACTGGGCAGCCAATGCACATAGCGCAGGGTGGTCTGGATGCTGCGGTGGCCCATCAACCGTTGCAGGCGCTCCACCGACAACCCGCCCGCCAATTGATGGGTGGCGTAGGCGTGGCGCAGCCCATGGATCCCGCCGACCGTGGTTACGCCGGCCTGGCGCTTGGCGTCGGTGAAGGCCTTCTGCAAGCCGGTCGGCGACAGCGGCGTCCCGGCGCGCCCGGCGAACAGCCAATCCGCTGGCCGATAGAGGCGCCAATAGTCCCGCAACGCCTCCAGCAGGGTCGGTGAGAGTGGGACCAGGCGGTCCTTCGCCCCCTTGCCCTGGGTGATCCGCAGCAGTCGGCGCTCGCCGTCGATGTCCTGCACCCGCAGGGCCAGGACTTCGCTCAGGCGCAGTCCGCAGCCATAGCAGACCGTCAACATCATGCGGTAACGCGGATTGTCGCAGGCGGCCAGGATGGCGGCGACCGCGCCGCGGGTGAGCAGCTCCGGGATGCGCTGCGGGCGCTTGGGTAAGGTGACCTCCAGGTCGACCGTCGGCCAGCCGAGCACCCGCAGATAGAAGAAGCGGATGCCGTTGTACATCAGCCGCACGCTGGCCGGGGCCAAACTGCGCTGCACCACCAGATGCTCGAAGTAGCGCGTGAGATCGGCGTGCTCCAGGGTGTCCGGGGAGCGCCGGGTGAATTTGGCGAGGTCACGCACCGCGTCGAGATAGCTTTCGTGGGTGCGCGGCGAGAAGCCATGCATCTGCATGGCCGTGATCATCTGCTGACGCAGGGGTGTCATCGTCTGGTTCTCGGTCAACGACCCGGAGTGGGCCGTTACGAGTGTGGACGATGGGGGACGGGGCGGGGCCGCGGGTAACCGTGGGACGGCTGGGCTTATCCGCGCTTCATTCGCTATTCAATGGCGCTGCGGGATGGCCGCGGAAGGCCCCGCGGAGCGGATTAGTTCAACAGGCGATAGGCCGCGCGGGTTTCGCGCCAGCCACCGCAGGCGGCGGGAATGCTCACCGTGGGTTTCTCCCCGAGCTTGGCCAACACCCGGCGCGCGCGCCGGTTCAGACGTTGATCGCCCAAGTCGATGCCGTCGAGCTCGGCGGCCAGGGCGCTCATGCGACCCCCAGCAGGGCGCGGAAATCCGCCGCCAGCGGATAGACATAGAGCGCCTTGCGCGGCAGCGCCGCCTGGTGGGTGCGGTCGCATTTGCCGCGCCCCGCGGTCTCGCCAAGATAGCGCCAGTTGGCCGCGCGGTAGCAGGTACCACGAAACCGGGGCGTCTCCACAAAGGTCTCCAACAGGACCGGGCGCTCGCCATAGCGCGCGGCGAAGTCCTCGCCGACCCGCGCGGCGGCCAGTGCCAAGACCTTGGAGGCGAGGTTCTTCACCTGCACCCAGGGCAGGATGAGAAAGCGGGCGTTGTTGAGCACGCGTCCCAGATGGGCCTCACGGGCGGGGCGCTCCCAGCCGATCCAGCGGTCGCGCGCCGCGACCTTCCAGGCCGCCGCCCCGAAGCCGAGCGCACCCAAGAGCCCGTGATCCGACTGGATCAGATAGCGCAGTTGCGCACCGGGCAGCGGCGTGTAGCCCAGGTAGTGCCAGCGCTCGATCAGCCCGTTCCACAGCCGCGAGGCGCTCCGATCGGCGACCGGCGCCAGGCGCAGACCGCTCAGTTGCCCGACCGATCCCGCCAGCGGCTGCTCGCTCGGCCAGGCACTCGGTTGCTTCACCAGGCCGCGACCGTTACCGTTGCCGTTGCGCGCCGCCGGCAGTTCGATCAGCCCCGCACGGTGCAGGCGCAGCAGTCCCACCCGGCAACTCATCAGCTTCGGGCGGCCCAGGGTGTCATGCCACCCCAGCGCCGCACAGACCCGTCGCGCCACCTCGGCGCGCAACGGCGGGGCGGCGGCGTCGATGGCCCGCCGAATCGTCTCCAGGTCCGCCGCACTCAGCGGCCGTCCGCACAGCTTGCCAACACGTGCCTCGGTCATCTACCTTTGCCCCATCGCTCGCGATGGGAACGAATTTCACCAGCTTTGCTGCTCTGTGTCCAGCACCGGCGCCGCGCGCCGGCCAGCCGAGATGTGGGTAATAGTCAGCCCAGGGCCCCCACCGTATCCCAGACGCCGAGAAAATGGATGTCCTTCTTCGGCCACCCATAGGTGTCCTGGAAGGCCAGGGATCGTTGCGAGCCGGGCTGCCACTCGGGCGTCTTGTCCCGGTATCGCTCATAGGCCTCGTTGATCTTATGAAAATTGACCCGCCGGATGATGCCGAGGTTATCGATAAGCCCGGCGATACTGCGAGCGGTATAGGCCCCGCGGCTGAAGCCGAACAGGAAGATCCGGTCCCCGTCCTCGTAGTTGCTGCAGATGGCCTTATAGCCGCTCTTGATATTGTCGGAAATACCGTATCCGAAGCCGCCACCGGTGATGCGGTCGCGGAAACTCGTTCCGACGCCGGGGATGTAATGCACGATCTGCGGGATTCCGGTCGCATCGCAGGGGGTGACGGCCTCGAACAGCTTGGCCACGTTGGTGGGGCAGGGTTTGCCGTTCTTGGACTCTTGGTCCGGGCTGTTCCAGGTGCCGTCGCAAAAGACGATGATGTTCTTCGGATGCATGGTGCCTTTCCTCGCGATTATCGCCGCACGCCTGAAGCGGTACCTGACGGAGCGGACACTCAACCGCCTGAGGCGACCCGGGAGTGAGGATAACGCCACCGCGGGCAGGGGACAAGCCCGGCGGAGGCCTGGTCCGGCCTGGTCCGCCCTGGGGCATCGACTCCGATCAAAGACCGCGCCGGTCGCGGCGCGGAACTGGTGACTTCGTTACTTTTTGCCTATCGTCGCGGTCGACAACAAGGATCTTCATCAGACCCGTGGCCCGCGCCCGGATTTGCGCAGGAAATCACTGATCAGTAATATTATCTTTAAGTTTGACAGCCCCCCTCAGGCTTGCTAGCGTGGCCCGGCTACACCTAACGTGAGGACATCAAAATAATGGCACGCATCGTGATACTGGGCGCCGGCATCTCCGGACACACCGTGGCCCGCTACCTGAGCCTCTGGCTCGGCAGGAAGCACCAGGTGACCGTGGTCTCGCCCAAGCCCAAGTGGAACTGGATCCCCTCCAACGTCTGGGTCGGCTGCGGTGAAATGACCGTGGAGCAGGTGACCTTCGACCTGGCTCCCGTGTACGCGAAGGCCGGCGTGGAGTTCGTGCAGGCCCGCGCCCTCTCGACCCACCCGGAGGGGGACGCCACCCGCGCACGCCCCTTCGTCCGCGTCGAGTACACGGAGAGTTCCCGCGCCGGCCAGACCGAGGACCTGGACTACGATTACCTGGTCAATGCCACCGGACCCAAGCTCAACTTCGGCGGCACCCCGGGCCTGGGCCCCGAGGGGGGCCACACCGTCTCGGTCTGTACCCCCGAACACGCGCTGCAGGCAAACGCGCAGTTGCAGCAGTGCATCCAGGCCATGAAGAAGGGCGAGCGGCGGCGCTTCGTCGTCGGCACCGGCCATGGCATGTGCACCTGCCAGGGGGCGGCCTTTGAATACATCTATAACGTCGATTATGTCCTGCGCAAGGCGGGCGTGCGCGAGCTGGCCGATATCGTCTGGATCAGCAATGAATACGAGCTGGGCGACTTCGGGATGGGCGGCGTGCATATCCACCGCGGCGGCTATGTCACGAACGGCAAGATCTTTGCCGAATCGCTGATGGTGGAGCGCGGCATCGGTTGGATCACGCGGGCGGCGGTCAACAAGGTCGAACCCGGCAAGCTCCATTACGAGACCCTGGATGGGGCCTACCATGAGTTGGACTTTGACTTTGCGATGCTGATCCCGCCCTTCGCCGGGGTCGGGCTCAAGGCCTTCGACAAGGCCGGGGCCGACATCACCGGGGAGGTCTTTGCCCCCAACGGTTTCATGAAGGTGGACGCGGACTACCAGCCGAAGGCCTTTGAGGAATGGAGCAAGAACGACTGGCCCAAGACCTATGAGTCGCCGAAATACAAGAACGTCTTCGCGGTCGGCATCGCCTTCGCCCCCCCGCACCCGATCAGCAAGGTGATGAAGAGCCCGAACGGGACCCAGATCAGCCCGACGCCGCCGCGCACCGGGATGCCGTCGGCCGCCATCGGCCGGGCGGTCGCGGCGAATATCCGTGACCTGGTGAGCGGCAAGATCAAGACCCCGGTCCATACCGCCTCCATGGGCGAGATGGGCGCCGCCTGCGTCGCCTCGACCGGCTCCGATATCTTCAAGGGGACGGCGGCAACCATGACCGTCTATCCGGTAGTGCCGGACTACGAGACCTATCCCGAATACGGTCGCGACCCGAGCCTGACCTTCGGCGAGATCGGGCTGGCCGGGCATTGGATGAAGTGGATCCTGCACTATGTCTTCATGTATCAGGCGAAACTGCGGCCCGGCTGGTCGATCCTGCCGGATTGATGGGCGCGCCGCGGCGCTGAACTGAACGGCGGACGGTCGCGGCCGGCGGCAGGGCCGACCGGGCGCGACCGTCCGCAAGACCCCGTCGTTGTTGCAACCCCTGGAGGCACCATGACCGCCAAGAACAAAGAACCCTATCAGCAGGCTTATTACCCGCCGGTACCCACGCCCTTCGTCAAGTACATGCGCACGTCGCTCGCCTGGCAGTTCATCCGCTTCTGGATCATCAATTACAAGATCCTCAGGCTGCTGCTCAAGTCCGGTCACTGACCCGGTGGGAGCGGCTTCAGCCGCGACGCGACCGCGCAAGTTGCCGTAGCCTCGTCGCGGCGTAAGTCGTTCTCACGCACGACTTTCATCCTAGAAAGAGTATTTGGCCGCAAATGAACGCAAATAAGCGCAAATAGATCTGCTGGTTGGCATTGCCGCGGGCGTCTCCCGGACGCTGAACATGCAGCAAACGCCAAGTCTCTGGTTATTTGCGTCCATTTGCGTTCGTTTGCGGCTAAATTGTTTTTTTGGGTTCATGGTCCGGGGTGGCTGACCTTGCTGCCGTAGCCGTTAACCGGTCGAGAATGCTCCGCAACGACGCACCTTTTGCGACTCACCCAAGGGCGTCCTGGCGCTCGGCGCTCCAGTGGCTCGCCGCGCTGCTGCTCACCGCACTGATCGCGGTCGGCAGCGCCGCCTGGTGGCTGGGGGGCCAGCAATTCGCACCCAACCTGCACCCCGTGGGTGCGCCGCCGGTCGAACTCGGTGCCCGTGCGGTCAGCTTCACGAGCCTGAGTGGCCGCCCGGTCTCCGGTTGGCTCATCCCCGGTACCGGCGCTGCCGCGGTGCTCCTGCTGCATGGCAGCGGCGGGGACCGGCGCAGCCTCATGGGTCGTGCCCGGTTCCTGCATGAGGCGGGCTACACGGTGCTGAGCATCGACCTCCAAGGCAGCGGCGAGAGCCCCGGGACCCACGAGACGCTGGGCTTTCTGGAGTCACTCGACGCCCAGGCCGCCGTGACCTACCTGCGCACGGCGCTCGGCGCGCGCCGGGTCGGGCTCATCGGCTTTTCGCTGGGCGGCGCCGCGGCCCTGCTGGGTCCCCAGGGGCCGGTAGCCGCGGATGCACTGGTGCTGGAGGCGGTCTATCCGACCATCGAGGAGGCCCTGGCGAACCGTATCCGCCTCCGGCTCGGCCCCTGGTCCGGCTGGCTGTACCCGTTCTTTACCTGGCAGATCCGTCCGCGCCTCGGGCTCGCCCCCGCGGACCTGCGCCCGATCGAGCGGATCGGGGCCGTCACCGTGCCGGTCTTTGTGATCGGCGGTAGGGCGGATCGGCATACCACCCCGGCAGAGACCCGGCGGCTGTACGCCGCCGCGCCCGAGCCGAAGCGTCTGTGGCTCGTCCCCGGCGCGGTCCACGGTGACCTGTACGCGGCGGCGCCGTTGGAGTATCAGCGGCGGGTGCTGGCGTTCCTCGCCGCGGCCCTGGGGCCGCGGGACCAGCAGTGATCAGGTGATCAGGGGGGTGCGATCAGAACTGATGTTTTAACGCATATATCGTATGGTAAGCATCGCGTGCCCGCCAAGCTGCCACGGCCGCCGGAGCCGGGCACGCGATGCGTACCCTACAGTTACGGTTACCGGACGTTCTCGCGGACCGGGCGTCGTTGTCGTTGTCGTAATCGTGGTCGGATTATTCGATTACGACAACGACAACGACAACGACAACGACAGCGTACCCGGGATCGCCGCCACCACATCAGTTCTGATCGCACCCTACGAGATGGCCGGGGTCTGCCGCAAGAACTGGTCGTCAGTGAGTTGCTTGAGTACGAACTGGGCCACATCGGCGCGCGACACCTGTCGGGCCCGGATGGATTTTGCCAGCCCCGCGGCGTAGGTGCCGGTCAGCGGCCCGTCGGTCAGGCCGCCCGGGCGCACGATGGTCCAGTCCAGACCGCTCGCACGGATCAGCCGCTCCTGCTCCTCCTTCGCCGCCATGATCTTTTTCAGGGCGATCTGCATCACGATCCTGAAGATGAACGACATCTGTTGGGCGCTGTCGCCGACCCCCATGGAGGTCACCGCGATCAGGCGGCGCACCCCCTGTGACTGCATGGCCGCGAGGATGGCGGCGGTGCCGCGCGACTCGATGGGCGCGGCGCCCGGACGGGTCCCCAGGACACAGATCACCGCGTCGGTCGCCCGCACGCAGTCGTCGACCGCCGTTTGATCCAGGACATCGCCGACGATCGGCGTGAGTCCGGGGCAGTCGGCGGGGACCTTGTCCGGGTCGCGCACCAGGGCCTGGACCTGATGGCCTTGCGCCAGGGCCTGCTGCAGGACCTCGCGGCCGGTGCCGCCGGTGGCGCCGAAGAGTGCGATATTCATGCGGTGGTGGTCTCCTTCATCGCTGTGGATGGATTTGTGGGGGGCGCGGCCCTCGCCCGGGCGCGCGCTTCTGCGGTTAATATGGGGGCCGATCCCTGAACCAACATCAGGACCTTGCCCCGCCGTCGGCGCGCGCTGTCACCCCTGACAACCGCGGCGCCTGGCGGTCCACTCAAGCCCCCCACTGGAGGACCCATGATCCAGCTCTCCTATATCAGCTCCGCCACCGAGCCCATGTCGACCCACGACCTGCTGGCGCTCCTGCGGGGGTGCCGGGAAGGCAACGCCGACCGCGGTGTGACCGGCATGTTGCTCTACGGTAACGCGACCTTTCTGCAGGTGCTGGAGGGCGAGGAGGGCGTTGTCGATGACCTGCTCGAGCGCATCCGCCGCGACCCGCGCCATACCGGTCTGCAGGTGCTGCATCGCAAGTCGATTGAGCGCCGTCAATACTCGGACTGGAGCATGGGGTTCAAACGGGTCGCGGACAAGGAGTTGGGCCAGGTCGAGGGTTTGCGTGATTTCGCCGAGAAGGATTTCAACCCCGCCTTTCTTACGCAACACAGCGCCGTGGTCGAGAGCCTGATGAATCATTTCCGCAAGGAGCGCTTCAAGGCGATCGGCCAGGGTGAATTGGGTGTCGATGAAGAAGACCGGATGATCAATGTCCTGCACCGCATCATCCGGGGTGCCGTGCGGGTGCTTGCGGTGGCGATGGTCGTCACCATCCTGTGGGGCGTCGTGGACGTGCTCACCGTACTCTATTACGAGCTGTTCCGGCCGGGGATCGAGGAACTCAAGATCCATGATATCGTCATTACCTTCGGCGCCTTCCTGGCGGTGCTGATCGCAATCGAGATCTTCATGAATATCACCCTGTATCTGCGCGACGATGTGGTCCACGTCAAACTGGTGATCGCCACCGCCCTGATGGCGATCGCGCGCAAGGTCATCGTCTTCGACTTCCACAAGCTCGAGCCCATGTACGTCCTGGCCACCGCCGCGGTGGCGTTGGCGCTCGGTATCGTCTATTGGCTCATGGATCGCAAGACGCTCTGGGGCGAGGCGGGGTCGCGGCATTCGAGTCACTAATATCGCGAAGGGCTCATCTAATCCAAAAATCCACAGATGAACACAGATTTTCTTTGAATTGTCATGCGCTTATCGCTATTGTCACAATCGTCGGCAAGGTGAGTCACCGACCAAGCGTAAGTCAACGAACAATCCGTGAGGAGTAATAATCGATGCTCATCTGTGTTCATCTGTGTTCATCTGTGGATAACTGCTCTTTCCAGGCCAATTGGTAGCGAGGATTCCGCTTGACGGTACCGGAGCCTGATGAAGGAATAGCCCGCGTGCGCTCGCGAAGCGGCGGCCGTGGGTGGATGGCCTCTCCGGGTCAAGGAACCCGATTGGTACAGGGTCCGCGCCTGGTCGCGCCAGGCCGACGAGGTCCGCGACCGCCGCGACCGCGGCCGCGATGATGGCCGCACGCCGTGCCGCGGACCCGCGATCTCCGTCCGAGCAAACGGCTCGGCAGAGCCAATCCGTGGGTGACTCGAAGTCGCAATGACCGGCCCCGCGGATACGGGCGACCCGCCCGCCGGGACTGGCCGCGAACACCTTAAGCCCATTGTTATGCGCATTGCACGCGGCCGGGTCGCCCGCGAGGCCCAGCAGCGGCCGGTCCAGGGCGCGCGCCATCCCGACCCCAAGGCCGGCCTGGTCCACCAGGTCCAGGGCCAGGGCGCCGCGGGTATGCGGGTCCAGCCGCCCGGCGATCAGGGCCGCCAGGGCCCCGGCCGAGAAGCCGCCATAGACCACCTGCCGCGCGCCGAGCCGGCGGGCGACCGCGATCATTGCCAGGGCGTTGCGCACCGGCGCTCCATCCCAGGGGCGGCTGCACTGGGACAGGGTCACCGCCGGGATGCCCTGGTCCGCCAAGGCCCGGGCCAGCCCGCTGAGGTGGCGCCGATCACGCAGGAAGCCGGGGGCCAGGATGACCGGGACCGCGGTGCGCGGGCGCCGGGGTTCAAAGCGGGTGGTGTCGATCGGGCAGCCGGTGTCTGATTGGATGGAGCCCCGCCCGACGGTGATGCCCCTGTTTCCCGCCAAGTATTGGAGCCTGGGCGCCGCGCCGCCGACGATGGTGCCCGGACCGTCCGCGTCGCCCCGGCCCAATCCGGAGCACCCGGCGATGGCGATGGCCGCCGCCACCCAGACCATGGCTGCGAGTCCGCCGACCCGCCCTGACGCGCGCGGCCGGGCGGATGGCTGAGTCTGGGGTTGCGCTCGGGGATTCATCGTCACTCTCAGATGGGGGTGATCCAGGATAAACTCCCTGGATTTGCAGCGTCGCGGCGCGACGTTAACGGCAAAGCTCGACCTCCAGTGCAGGCCTGATCGCCCCGGTGGGAGCGGCTTCAGCCGCGACGCGACCGCGCAAGCTGGCGTCGTCGCTAGGGTATCTCCGCTTGGGCAGATAGTCCGGGAAGCGCTGCTTCCCGAGTTGGATAAACGCAATGGAGCCGTTTCGTATGGCGACCGAACCGACCGAACCGATCGAGGTTGAAGCCCTGCAACGGCAGATCGCGCAATTGCAGGCCAAACTCGCCGCCGCGCAACAGGCGAATCTGTGGATGATCTTGTGGGCGGGCGCGACGAGATGCGCGTTGTGGTCACCTGCCGCACGGCCGCCTACCGCAGCCGGGGCACTGCCCTGGATGCCTGGTTTCGGGAGATCCTGGTCCAGCCGCTCGAATTCAACGACCATATAGCCCCAATGGTGCGGCCTGCCCCTGTTTCTTAAGCCCCGTTTTCTCTTCGATCTGAACTCCGTGACTCCGATCCTAAGCCTCCCGGAGGGTGTGCGGGGATGCTCTTCCCGCGCTGCGGCCCGCGCTGGTGGCTCGCCCATGACCCCGCCCAGCCCGCAACCGGCGAGCCCAGTCGCCGAGCCCCCTGGGAGCGCCGCACCCCAGTGCGGCGCGGCCTCGCGTGCGACTGCGGCCTTGCGTCCTGGCGATAGACCGCGCCGCACTGGGGTGCGGCGCTCCCAGTGGCGGATCAATGCCGGCGATGGCCCCGCGGGCGGCGCACACCCTTTCGTCGCGTGCCCAGGCCCCGAGACGCCGCAAGCATTGCCGATGCGCCGACGGCGCCCCCGTCCGGCTGAAGCCTCGACCTCCGGTTGCTTCGCGGGCCCAAGCACTGCTTGGGCATGGGGTCCGGCAAGCGCCGCCGTCCGAGCCGGCGCGGGCGCTGCCCGACCAGAGGGGCAATCACTCAGGCCCAGGCGCCGCTATCGCTGACTCGGTACCGCGGCCCCCGGCGTCAGGATCATGACGCTCAATCACCAGGTCCCAATCACCGGGCCCGTTCGTGTCCCGGTGAACGGGGTTGCTATACTGTGCAGTCGGCAG
This sequence comes from Candidatus Thiodictyon syntrophicum, assembly GCF_002813775.1. Lineage (NCBI taxonomy): Bacteria > Pseudomonadati > Pseudomonadota > Gammaproteobacteria > Chromatiales > Chromatiaceae > Thiodictyon > Candidatus Thiodictyon syntrophicum. The sequence goes on along the minus strand of NZ_CP020372.1, from coordinate 274,294 downwards.
GACGCCCGCGGGCGTCGGCCACCCCGGAGTTTCTCCCTTCATCGCGCAACCGCGACAGGATTTCCATGAATCTCAGCAACGTACATACACTGAATTTCCCCGGTGACCGCGGCGCCGCGCGCCGCGTGGCCCTGCCCGACGCCCTGGACGCCGAGCGCGCCCGGATCGCGGTCCCCGGTTTCGGGCAACTGAGCTACTACAGCACCGGCCCCGGTCAGGGCCGCCCGCTGGTGTTGGTGCACAGCATCAACGCCGCCCCCAGCGCCTATGAGATGAAGCCGCTGTTCGACCGCTACCGCGGGCAGCGCCCCGTGCTGGCGCCGGACCTGCCGGGCTTCGGGTTCACCGACCGGCCGGACATCCACTACCAGCCGGATGTCTATGTGAAGGCCCTGACCGAGTTCCTGCGCCGGGTGGCGACGCAGCCGGTGGACCTGGTCTCGCTGTCGCTGGGCGGTGAGTTCGCCGCCCGGGTCGCCGCCGAGGCGCCGGAGCTGGTCAACTCACTGGTGCTGATCTCGCCCACCGGGTTCAGTACCCGCACCATCCCCGGCGGCAAGACGGGGATGCGCATCCATGGCGTGATCAGCCTGCCCGGACTGGGCCAGGGGGCCTATGCGCTGCTGACCACCAGGCCCAGCATCCGCTACTTCCTGGGCAAGTCGTTCGTCGGCCCGGTGCCGGCGGCGATGGTCGAGTATGCCTATGCGACAACCCACCAGCCCGGCGCCCGCTTCGCCCCGCTGTGCTTCCTGGCCGGACAGATCTTTACCCCGGACGCGCCCAATCGGATCTATGCCGGGGTGAAGCAGCCGGTGCTGGTGATCTACGATCAGGACCCGAACATCGACTTCGACCACCTGGCGCCCTTCCTGCGCGGCCGGGCCAACTGGCAGGCGCAGCGCATTGGTCCGACCCTCGGCGTCCCGCATTGGGAGAAGCTGCCCGAAACCGCGGCGGCCATGGAGACGTTCTGGGCGGCACAGGGCTGAGGGACGGCCTTGGTCCCGGCGGGAGGCGGGGAGCCGGGGTCGGGGACGGTATTGCGCGGTCTGCCTGAGCCCTGCTTATTGATCGGGCATCCCGCGGGCCGCGGGGGTGTTGGTCCGCACAGCGGACCCTACGGCGCAACGGCACCCGTAGGGTCCGCTGTGCGGACCGATGACCGCAGGTTCTCTCAGCCCCGCAGCGCCGCCAGCCCCAGCCCCACTCCCAGGGCCAGCACCGAGCACAGCAGAATCAGGCCCAGGGCTCGGCGCAGGTGCCCGGCATCCAGATCAATGGGCCAGGCCGGGTCCCCCAGATAGGCGTAGTCGCGCAGCGCCCCGCCGTAGCGGGTCGGGCCGACCAAGCGTACCCGCAGGGCGCCGGCGCACGCGGCCTCGCTCCAGCCGGAGTTGGGGCTGGGCAGCCGGGCGTGGTCGCGCCAGGCGGTGCGCACCGCGAGCCAGGGGTGCAGGCCAAGCGGCACGGCGGCGAGCGCGATCAGGGGCACCGACAGGCGTGCCGGCAGCCAGTGCACCAGGTCATCCGAGCGCGCCCCCGCCCAGCCGAAGCGGCCATACCTGGCGTTGCGATAACCGACCATCGAATCCAGGGTCGACACCGCTTTGACGATAATCAGCCCCGGCAGGCCGAACAGGCACAGTGCCCACAGGGGTGTCAGTACCCCATCGGTGAGGTTCTCCGCCAGGCTCTCGATGGTGGCGCGCACGATGCCGCCGCGCCCGAGCGGCTCGGTGTCGCGCCCGACCAACAGCGAGAGGCGTTGCCGGGCGCTCGGCAGGTCGTCCAGGGCCGCCAGGACGCGCCGCCCATGCACCAGCAGGTCACGCATACACAGCAGGCTGTAGGCGATGAAGCAGTCCCAGGCCAGGGCCAGCCAGGGGTGCCATAGCGCCAGGCCCAACCGCACCGCCCACCAGACCGCCAGGGCCCCGCCGACGACCAGGAACCAGTGCAATACACCCCCGAACCGGCCGTTGAGGCCGACGCCGAACAGTGCCTGCTCCCCGACCAGGCTCAGGGCGCCGATCAAGCGGACCGGGTGCAGCCGATAGACCGGATCGCCGAACAGGGCGTCCAGCAGGCAGGCGGTGAGGATGACGCCCAGGTGTGGGCTGAAGTCGATTGGCACGAGTATCCTGGCGCTATCGTAAGCGCGGGCGAGCAGGCAGTGGTGAGGTTGTTCGCGAGGCTGCGAACGTTGGGTGAAGTGGGTGATTGTGCTCCGCGCGGTCCTGATCATGGTTCCGGCCACTGCGCTTGCCGCTGGTCCGCACAGCGGACCCTACGGGCTCGGAGCCGGCCGTAGGGTCCGCTGTGCGGACCGAGCGCTGCTCAAAGACCCAAGCCTCGCGCCTTTACTGGAAGACCCATGTTGGTCAGTTGTCTGTGGCGATATCGGTTCGACCAAAATCGTCCCCCTTGTAGAGTAGGGGCTCGCCGGTTTGTTTGGCCAGGGCATAGGCGAAGCAGTCACCGAAGTTGAGACCTGCCGGATGGCGACCCTTGCCGAAATCCAGAAAGGCTTGGGCCGCCAACCGGCATTGGTCGGCAGTGAATGGCTCGATCTCGACCGCCGCCGCGGCGAGCCAGGCCTCCAGTTCCGCGGCGATCTCCAGATTGGCCGCCACGATCCGGCATTCAAGAAGGCTTGCGGTGCTCAGTCGCCGACGAGGTGCTGCTGCGATCGACTGCTGCAACCGGTCCGATTCGGGTTCACCACGCAGGATGGCGATGATCGCTGAGGTATCGATAACCATCAGCTTGGCAGGCCGTTTTCGTCGTAGCCGATGATTGCCTCGTGACTGCGCCGGTCGGCGCAGCACTTGTGCGCACTGCGGGCTGCGATCTCGCGCATCTGCTCTAGTCTGGCGCCGCGACTCGCTGTCTCGCGCAGCTGCTTTACTTGTTCGCGCAGTGCGCGAACGACTACGGCCGAGACGCTCTCGTTGGTCAGTTGGGCAATCTCGAGGGCGAGGCGATCCGCTTCCGGGTTGACGATATGAAGTGACATAGGAAATACCTTCTTACTGCTGCCTTGTGGGCTTAGGGGGCCTTGGTCATGACTCCGGGCACGACCCTGGCGGCTGGACAGCGTGGCCCGGGAGGGGCGCCCTTGCGGCCTAGGAACGGCCCAGGCCGCGATGAATACCGATCGCGCAGTAGCCGGAGCGCTTAGGGCGGAACGCGATAGCGGTTCCGCCATCCCGGCGCGCGGGCAATGGCGGATCGCCCTGCGGGTATCCGCCCGTGGGCTGAAATCAGGGCGCCACGCACGGCAGGACATAGCGGGCACTGCGCCCCCCGCCGGGCAGGCTGGTCAAGGCGCCCATCTCGACCAAGGCCGCGAGGTCGCGGGTCGCGGTCGCCTTGGAGCAGCCGGTGATGCCGACATATTTCCCGGCCGTCATGCCGCCCTCGAACCCGGCCGGACCCGCGGCGAACATGCGGGCAGCCACCTTGTGTTGGCGCTCGTTGAGCCGGTCTCGGTAACGGTCGAACCAGCGCGTCTTCGCGACCACCAGATCGACCTGAGCGCGGGCGACCTCCTGGGACTTGAGTACCGTGGCGACGAACCAGGCGAGCCAGGCATCGATCCGCAGGTCCTCACGCTGGGTACTCTCCAAGTGGGCGTAGTAGCTCCTCTTATCTGCCTCGATACAGGTGGCGAGGCAGGACAGCGGCGGGTAGCCCAGGTCCTGGGCGATCGCGTGATCCGCGATGGCCCGTCCGACCCGGCCGTTGCCATCGTCGAATGGATGGATCGATTCAAACCACAGGTGCGCGATGGCGGCCCGCAGCGGTCCGGGGAGCGGGTCCTTGCCGTCGACGGGGCGGGTCGCCTGGTACCAGTCAAGGAACCGGTCCATCTCCTGCGGCACCCGCGTTGACGGCGGTGCCTCGTAGTGAAGGCGCTGCTTGCCGATGTACCCCGAGACGATCAGCATCGGAGCATCGCCGCGGCGATAGGCGCCCCACTGCGTCGCGTGGGACGGCCGGGGCGGGATCACCATGGTCTGCCAGGCCCCGAGCAGCGCCGCGTCCAGAGGCCGCATGAAGTGCTCGCGAACCGATACCATCAGGGCGGCGATACCGTCGGCCCGTGGATCGCTGGAGGCGGTTGCCGGTGGGGCAAGCCCGATGTGGGCCTTGATCGAGGAGCGTACCGAGACGCGATCCAGCGGCTCGCCTTCGATGGCGCTGGTCTTGATGGCCTCGGACACCAGGAGGTCCACCAAGGCCTCCTGGCGGTCGGCAACCGTCAGTCGCGCCACGGTGCCCGCGAGTTGCCCGGCCCGGCACCGATACTCGGCGACGGGCGCGGCAAGGCGGTCCATATCAAAGCTGAAGGTCGGCCAGTCGGGCCTTTGCCAGATCCACATGAGCCGATTATAAGGGCTATTCGGCTCAGGTCGACTTCTCCAACCCCAGCAGGCGTCCGAGCGCCCCGGTATCCAGATGCGCCTCCACCATATCCGCCAGCCGCTCGATGGTCGCCTCGCGCAGGGCCCCGTAGTCCGCGGCCTGGGGCCGGTCCAGACCAGCCCAGGCGAGCAGCACGGCGCAGGCCTCCGGGGCGTCGAAGAGTCCGTGCAGGTAGGTGCCGAGCACCTGGCCGTCGGGGCTGATGGCACCGTCCGGTCCGTCGTTGAGCAGGACCGCGGGGCGGGCCAGGCCGGGGCCGGTGGTGATGCCCGCGTGGATCTCGTAGCCGGTGACGGGGGCCTCGTCGAGGCTCAGCCGGCCGCTGACGTTGGTCAGGCGTTTGTCCGCCGCCAGCGTGGTCTCCAGGTCCAGGAGCCCCAGCCCGGGCGTGCTGCCGGGCGGTCCCTCCAGGCCCAGGGGATCATGGATGGCGCGCCCGAGCATCTGGAAGCCGCCGCACACACCGATGACCTTGCCGCCATAGCGCAGGTGGCGGGCGATGGCCGCCGACCAGCCCTGGGCGCGCAGCCAGGCCAGATCCGCGGCGACCGACTTGGAGCCGGGCAGGAGCAGCAGGTCGGCGGGCGGGATCGGCTCGCCCGGTCCGATCAGGCGCAGGTCCACCCCGGGGTGCAGCCGCAGGGGGTCTAAGTCCGTGTGGTTGCTCAGGCGCGGCAGGACCGGGACCAGGATCCGCAGGGCGGCTTCCAGGGTGTCCCCCTGGGCGCGCTCGAGCGAGTCCTCGGCCGGCAGGTGCAGACCCTTGAGATAGGGCAGGACGCCCAAGACGGGCTTGCCGGTGTATTCGGTGAGCCAGTCGAGACCGGGTTCCAGGAGTGCGATATCGCCCCGGAAGCGATTGATGACGAAGCCCTGGACGCGCGCCTGCTCGCTCGGGGAGAGGAGCGCCAGGGTGCCGACCAGGTGGGCGAAGACGCCGCCCCGGTCGATGTCCGCGATCAGGATGACCGGGCAGTCGACGGCCTCGGCGAAGCCCATGTTGGCGATGTCCTGGGCGCGCAGATTGATCTCGGCGGGGGAGCCGGCCCCCTCGACCACGATGGCCTGATACTGCCCCGCCAGCCGGTGGTAAGACTCCATCACCGCGACCCGGGCGCTGGCCTTGTACGCCTGATAGGCGACGGCGTTGAGGTTGCCGATGGCGCGCCCCTGGATGATGACCTGGGCGCCGATGTCGCTGTTGGGCTTGAGCAGCACCGGGTTCATGTCGGTGTGGGGCGGCAGGCCGCAGGCGGCGGCCTGCACCGCCTGGGCGCGGCCGATCTCCCCGCCGTCGATGGTCACGGCGCTGTTGAGCGCCATGTTCTGGGGCTTGAAGGGCGCTACCCGCACCCCGCGGCGTCTGAGCCAGCGGCAGATGGCAGTGACCAGCAGGCTCTTGCCGGCGTCCGAGGTGGTGCCTTGGACCATCAGGGTGGGTGTATTCATGTCATCCTCTACTCGCCATCCGGATCGGCATAGAGCGCCGCCATCTTCGCCGCCTGCACCGCCACCACGCGGCGCAAGTCCGGCGGGGCGACCACCTCGACATTGTTCCCGGCTCCCAACAGCCAGCGCAGCAATTGGCCCGTCGAGGGGACCTGCGCCCACACCCGGATCTCGAAGTCGGAGTCGAGCGGCTCGTCCTCCCACCGCTGACCCGCCGCCAGCCGACAGTCGGTCAGCACCGCCACCAGATAGCCGCGCACCCGTAACTCCAGGTCGATCAGCTCCCCCTGGCCGAAGTCCACTTGGCCGTTCGCGATGTACTCATCCAGATCGAATCCCGCCGCCGCCCGTGCGGGCGTTTCTGCCAGCGCCTGGGCCCGGATCATCCGGTGCAGTGCATAGAGTCGCACCGGCTCCTCCTCGTCGTTCTTCAGGGCGAGCAGATAGGCAATTGGCCCGCGCTGCACCAATGCCTGGGGATGCACGCAGGCCTCGCCGCACTCATCGTCGGCGTTTTTGTACAGCACCCGCAGGGCAAAGCGCCGCGCCAGGGCCTCGATCACGGCCTCCAACACCCCCGGATAGAGTTCCACCGCTTGCAGGCGCAAGGTGTCGGGGACGATCCGCAATCGGCCCTCATCGAGCCTGGGACCCTCGGCGTTGGTCAGTAACCGCTGCCACAACCGATCGATCTGGCGCTCGGGCAGGGCCTCCGCCACCAGCTCGCGCATCACCCTGAGGTTGTACTCCCAGATCGCCTGGTCGTCGTCCGGTTCGTCCGTGACCCGCCGGTAGCGCAGCGGCTTGCCGCCGGGGTTGACCGCCTCAATGCGTCCCGCCTTCACCAACTCGTCCAGATCGCGTTGCAGTGCGCGCCGACGTGCCTGCGGCGTCTTACCGGCATAGCCCTCACCGAGAATCGCGAGCAGCCGCGCGCCGTCCGGGCAAGCGTCGGCCGCCCGCCCAGGGGCCAGCAGGGCTTCCAGGCGCTTGAGGCGCGCGATCCGGGTTTCATGGGTAGCAGCCATGGCCGCAGTGTACGACAGGCGCTGACGCATGACGATGGTTCAATGCATTTCGCTGCCCCGTTTCGACGGCAAAAAGTATATTTTCGGATCCCGCACGCGTTTCAGCACTGAACGGGGTTCCCAGTCGCTGCAAGGCCCACCTGAACGAACCCAGAGGAATCCGCCATGGCCCAGAAGAACCAAGACCTGTCATCGCGCCAACTGCTTGACCTGATCGGCCTGAGCGACGCAGCCCCGCTGGACCTGCTCGGCGACGAGCCGCTGGACGGACTGACCGGTCGCCTTCGTCACCCCGCCGCGCTCGGTGCGCCGCGCCATCGTCGAGAGCCATCTGGGCGACCGCGACCTGCCGCCGGCCCTGCTCGATGAACTGGCCGCCGACGCGGTCCTGGCGCCGGCCCAGTTGGGTGCGGCCCGGCGCCTGCTGGACCTGCACCCGCAGGCCCCGGCCGAGCAGACGGTGCGCGCCGGGGTGGCCGCGGTGCGCACCCTGCTCTATGGGGCGCCGACGCCCCGACGGCGGACCCCGGCGACCCGCTTCGACGTGGCCTTTCTCAACCTGGCCGGAGGGATCGGCCCGAGCGCCATCGCCCGCGCATTGGCCGAGCAGGGACGCGGCAGCCTGTGCTTCTATGGTCCGCCCGGAACCGGCAAGACCGCCTTTGCCGAGGTCCTGGCCGAGGCCCTGGACCGCGAACTGGTGGCGCGTCAGGCGTCGGACCTGATCTCGCCCTATGTCGGGGAGACCGAACAGAACCTGGCGCGGTTGTTCCGCGACTGCGACCCGGCGCACTCGGTCCTGCTGCTCGACGAGGTCGACAGCTTCCTCAGTGACCGGCGGGCGGCCCGGCACGGTTGGGAGGTGTTAACTGTTGTTTGATTCTTATTTATTATTATCTATAATTGCTCGCGTGAGCAAAACTTACCGCATCAACGAGTTCGCGAAACGGATCGGGAAAGCGCCCTCGACGATCCGGCGTTGGGAGCGCGAGGGTAAGCTCGTGGCCAAGCGTCATCCGTCCGGGCATCGCTATTTCGACGAAGCGGACGTGCGCTTGCTGACGGGCGGCGTGCCGGAGCGGCGCGCGGTGGTGGTGTACTGCCGCGTGTCGAGCGCCGGTCAGAAGGACGATTTGGCCTCTCAGGTGAAGGCGATGGAGACCTACTGCCTGGGCGCTGGGATCGCCGTGGATGAATGGATGACCGAGATTGGCGGCGGGATGAACTTCAAGCGCAAACGCTTTCTCGCCCTGGTGGAGCAAATCGGGCGCGGCGAGGTCCGGCAAGTGCTTGTCGCCCATAAAGATCGGCTGATGCGCTTCGGGTTCGACCTGTTCGAGCACATCGCCAGGCATAACGGTTGCGAGGTGGTGGTAGTGAATCAGGAATCGCTCTCGCCGCAACAGGAGATGGTCGAGGATTTGCTGGCCATCGTGCACACCTTCTCCTGCCGGCTGTATGGACTGCGCAAATACAAGCACGAAATCAAGGCCGATTTCCCCGACTGTGCCGCAACACAACCCAAGGCGCTTTGCGAATGAAGGTCACGCGCACCCTGCAAGCCGATGTCCCGCCGGAACTCACGCCGATCTGTCAGGCGATGGGCTACCTGCGCGCCGATATTTGGCGACGATACGGGGCGCTGGGCAACGTCGGCAAGTCCGCTAGCGACATCCGTAAGGCCATCAGCGCCCAAGACCTCTATTCGGGCCTGTGGGTGGACGGCACCGTCCGTAACGAAACCACCAAGGATGTAGTCAACGATATTTTGACATACAAGGCGGCGGCGAAGCTCAAAGTTCGACAGGCTATCGCGGCCAGGACCGCGGACCCAGCCGAGCGGAAACGGCTCTACACCCTACTCACGGCCGATCAGTGGATGGAAGACCCTTTCCTCCATCGCCAGATGCGCAAGCACTTCCGGCACGGCGTCAGTCACACGACGAACCAGTTCATCGTCCGTTCCGATAAACATTCGTCTGAAGTTGTTGATGGTCAACTGGTTATCACGATCCGCGTGGCCAAGAAGTACGGTGATGACATCCAGTTGGTCACGACGTCCAATGGCAAGAACGTCGACCTGACCGGCAGTAACCTCCGTGTGTGCGTGAAGGACGGCTTCACGGAAATCCACTACGCGACCGACAAGGATGAGGGACGCCCGCACGGGGACCAGGCACTTGGGATCGACAAGGGCTATACCGAAGCGTTCACGGACTCCGACGGCGCCGCGCATGGGCAGGCCTTCGGTGCCGTACTGACGGCATATAGCGACACGGGTGCCAAGACCGGTCAGCAGCGCAACCAGCTTCATGCGCTGGAAAAGAAGCACCGTAAGCGCGGCCACCAGGCCAAGGCCGACCGGATTCTCACTAATAACCTGGGTCGCAAGAAGCTCGAAGCAAGAAGGGTGCGCACCAAGAAGCGCTTGCGCACGATCGCCTATCAATCGGCGCACTCCATCGTGGATAAGGCGGCCCTGGTGGTCTCCGAAGATTTGACCTCGCCCATTGCCAAGAAGCAGCAATGGAAGCGATACAACAGACGTATGAGTTCATGGGCAAAAGGCGTGCTCGCCGAGGCCCTGGACTCGGTGTGTAAGCAGCGCGATGCCGAGCATGTGCTCGTCAATGGTTCCTTCACGTCGCAAATGGACTCGACTACTGGCTTGCTGGAAGGCAAGCGCCGTGGCGACAAGTTTTACCGGGTCACCGGGGACGTTCTGCAGGCAGACCATAACGCGGCTCTGAACGTGCTGGCAAGGCTCGCGGACCCGGAGATCAAGCGGTACATGCCGCACCGGGAAGTCCGACGGGTGCTGCTGTCACGTTCTCCGGCGCAACTGAGCGTCAAGAGGCTTGAGTTGCAGGCCGCAACGCCTATCAACCAAGTGCGGATAAATCCTAACTTCATCACTGAGCAACTTTGCTCAGAATTTTAGGAACAGCGTACCCAGGTCAATGAGCTGTTGCAGCAGATGGAGCGTTACCCCGGCATCTTCATTGCCGCGACCAACCTGATGGCGGGGATCGATGCGGCGGCCCTGCGGCGGTTCGATTTCAAGCTGCATTTCCGGGCGCTGAACCCGGCGCAACGGCTTGCCCTCTTTGCGCGGGAGGCGCTGGACGATACCACCGAGGCGGTCGCGCCGGAGCTGGCGCGCTATCTGGAGACGCTCCAGGGATTGACGGCCGGTGACTTCGCCAACGTCTGCCGCCAGCGCATCCTGCTCGGGGAGACCCTGACGCCCGAGCAGTTCCTGCGGCGGCTGGCGGCGGAGTGTCGATTGAAGCAGGTGGATGGGCGCGAAGCGGCGTAGCGGCCGTCGATCATCCCTGCGGCCGCGCCGAAACCGGAAACCAACCGGAGGTCGAGGCTTCAGCCGGTTCGGTCGGCCGTCGGGCCGACCCCCAAACCGGCCCGGCTGCGCGCACGCCCTGCGGTTATCGCTACGCGGCCCAGTCTGACTGCTACACTTAGCCAATCAATGTTAGCTAGGCGTCAAAAAGCCCCATGATCCAGGTCAATATCCACGAGGCCAAGACCCAACTGTCCAAAATCATCGACCAGGCATGCCGTGGCGAGGAGGTCGTGATCGCCAAGGCCGGCACACCCGTCGTGCGCCTCACCCCCATCGCGCCTCGGCCCAGCCGCCGGCAATTCGGTGCGTTGAGCGGTAAGGCCCGGGTCGACCAGCGTTTCTTCGAGCCGTTGCCGGAGGATGAACTGCGTGCCTGGGAATGAGCCACCTGAGGACAGACCGCCGCCCTTGCTGCTCGACACCCACGCGTTGCTCTGGTGGCTCGACGGCGACCACGACCTGTCGCGTCCAGCGCAGCAGGCGATAGGCGACGCCCACCGCGTGGTGTTCGTGAGCGCCGCGTCCGCGTGGGAGATCGCGACCAAGGTGCGCATCGGCAAACTCCCCGACGCAGTGCATGTCGCCGAACACTTCGCGCAGATCCTTGACGATCAGGCGTTTCGGCAATTGCCGATCACCATCGCGCATGGACGCCGCGCCGGACTCATGCCCGGCGCGCATCGCGACCCGTTCGATCGGATGCTGATCGCCCAAGCCCAGATCGAAGGACTGATACTGGTCAGCAACGAGACCCTATTCGATCACTTCGGCGTGCAGCGGCTTTGGTAGCATTCACCCGGCGACAAAAAAAATGCCGGACGGGGCATTCGAGACTGTGAAAGTATTATGCTATTGTAAATCATAGAGATTGCTCAGCGCCCCGAGGCGAAATCGGCACAAAATAGCAATTTTCGGCGCTTTTCTCTCGAAACCGTATCACGATTAAGCGCTATGTAACTGATAAAAAAGGCTCGAATACTTGCCCAATCTCATTCGCCCCGTCCGAAACGTTTTCTCCGGACTTGCGGGTTCGTGCCAACGGTCGGCGACGGAATAAACGTTTGGGACGGGGCGAATGCCCCGTCCCGCCGCGGGGTTCGACGCCGCCGAAGGAGCCGCCGGATTCTCGGGGCTGGCGGACCAGGCCGCATGAATCAACCAGAGTCGAACCCATGAACGCAATTGAGTTTCAGACCACTGCCCACGACGGTATTCTCGACATCCCACGGGAGCACCAGCAAAAACTGGATGGTAGGGTTCTGCGCGTTGTCTTAGTTGACGCCCAGGCCGAGGACGCCGACGAGGCCGAAACCATTTTCGCACGACTGCGCCGGATCCGCATCCACGGGCCGGCAGACCTTTCCACCAATCACGATACCTCGATCATCGGCGAACAGGATGCCTGAGTCCGTCTTTATCGATACGGGATACGTCATTGCGTGGTCGATTGTGTCTCCTTTGTCGTTATGCGCCGAATGGGGCTATCGACCGCCCTCGCCTTCGATCAGCATTTCGTTCAGGCAGGATTCTTGTTGCCTCGTGCTTGATCGGTCCCAAGAGTGGATAAGGTGGGCGGCACAAGAAACAAGTGCATCCCAGACGGGTGATGGTAAATGCCTCGCCCTCGTCCGTCCGATCCGACAAACAATGACGCATCCCTCTGGTCTAATCACGCCACGATCTCACCCGTCGCCGACACGCAAGCGCCAGGCGACCACCAAAGAGGAGACAGCGTGATGAAACGCCGGATTTTTCTGCAAGGCTTGGGGGCCGGTAGCGCCCTCTGCCTGGGCAACGCCTGGGGCCTCAGCGATGACAAGACCCAGACCGCGACGGTTCGGCCCTTGGTGCCGGTAATTGATACTCACGACCAATCTGCTGTTTTTAAAGTGATTGGTATCGGAGGTGGGGGACGCAACGCAATTAATCATATGGTCGAGTCTACCATTGAGGGGGTAGAGTTCATCTGCTTTGATACCGACAAGCAGGCACTCAAGGGGGCGCGGGCGAAGACCCTCTTGCAACTCGGTTTAGGCACCACCAAGGGGCTCGGTGCCGGCGCCAATCCTGAGGTGGGTAGACAGGCAGCGCTGGAGGATCGGGAAAGCATCGCGGCGGCATTGGCTGGTGCCGACATGATCTTCATCATCGTCGGCATGGGCGGCGGTACTGGTACCGGGGCCGCCCCAGTGGTGGCTGAGGTTGCTAAAGAACTGGGCATTCTCACCGTCGCCGCGGTGACCATGCCGTGCCCCTTCGAGGGAAGTAGGCGGCGGCGTATCGCAAAGGATGGCATTGCCGAACTGATCAAGCATGTTGGTTCACTGATCACGATTCCGAACAATAAGCGGTTTGCGGATCACGGCAATGATCTGACCCTGCGCGGGGCCTTCAAGGATGTCAACGATATCCTATGGAACGCCACCCGTAGCATCGTCGAGATTAACTGCCAGGACTTGATCGGCGTCGATTTCGGCGACGTGACGACTGTGCTGTCTGGTATGGGGGTGGCTATGGTTGGCACTGGTACCGCCGTTGGCCCGGAGCGGGCGCGTGAGGCCGCGGAGGCGGCGGTTTATTGCCCTCTGTTTGAGTCTATCGATCTCGCCGTGGCCAAGGGTATGCTGATCACCATCACTGCCGCCTGTAGCTTGACGATGAACGAGATCGACGAGGTCGGTAACACGGTTCGCGACTTGATGGATGATGACGCCCTCGTAGTAATGGGCGTGCGGCGCGACCTGGAGATGAAGGACGAGTTGCGGGTTACCATCGTGGCCACCGGTCTGGATGATCGGCTGATTTCCGCAATTGGACGCGATGCGATCGAGCGTGAGAAGGAGATACGATGGAACCTGGAAGCATTTTCGACGACAGACAACAGTTTGTCTGATTATCAGGATATTCCTGCCTTCCTGCGCCGCCCGACGGGTTGAGGGGGTGTTTATGCGAGACTATGGATGCTTAGCCAACAATATTCCGTTGGTCCGGATAATGATCGCCACCAATCCGCACCATGAACATGCCGTTTGAGACTGATTTCGCCCGCGCAGCGGACCTGATCGAACAGGCGGATGCACTGATCGTGGCCGCAGGCGCCGGAATGGGGGTGGATTCCGGGCTTCCGGATTTTCGAGGCAACGAAGGTTTCTGGAAAGCCTATCCCGCGTTGGGTCGAGCCCGGATCAATTTCTACGAAGCCGCATCCCCCGCAACGTTTGAGCGTGATCCCCGGTTGGCATGGGGCTTTTACGGTCATCGGCTGATGCTGTACCGGGAGACTATACCCCATGCCGGCTTTGATATCCTCAAGCGTTGGGGGCAGGGGATGCGGCACGGGGTGTTCGTGTTCACCAGTAACGTGGATGGACACTTCCAGAAGGCCGGTTTCGATGCCAATAGAATTGTTGAAGTGCACGGCTCCATCCACCACTTGCAGTGCCTGTCTCGGTGCCGGGACTCCATTTGGACGGCCGAAGGCCTTGAGCCCGTCGTGGATTCGCAGGCGTGTCAGTTACTTAACGCCTTACCCACTTGCCCACATTGTGGTAGTCCGGCTAGGCCCAACATCCTGATGTTTGATGATGTCGACTGGGTCGAGGAGCGCCAGTTGCAGCAACTGGAGCGACTGCAAGAGTGGTTGAAGCCCTTGCGGTGCCCGGTGGTCATCGAATTGGGGGCCGGGACTGCAATTGCCACGGTGCGGCACTTCAGTGAGGATGTGATTCATGACTGGGGCGGGAGACTCATCCGCATCAACCCGACCGAATGTCGAGTGTCGGGCGGGTTAGATGTGGGACTGGTATGCGGGGCGCTGGAGGGCTTGAGGATGATAGATAAATGTCTGAAGGGCTAAGGGAGTCGGGCTTTGATATTGTCTCGCAGCCGAGTGTTGAGAGGGTATGCGCCCATTGCATCTTTTTCACCATGACATTCATTTTTCAGTTTCGAATAAATCCGTAATGGCAGCAATTATAATCATGTGACTGCTGCATTCCCGTGGCCTCTCCTACTCACTCAAGAGGATTTGATCATGACTATCACCATCCCTCAAAGCGTACAAGATTATTTTTTTGAGAAACCCGGGCGGCTGCAGATGGTGGATGACCTTTTTGATCGCACAAACCACTGGCTTCCGCCCGGGATCAAACTGGGCGGTTTACGCGAGCATTATAATAATTTGCTTATTACTGCGGTCGTCAGAACGGACTATGCCGTCTTGCTCGTCGATGCTTGGGATGCCGTTTGGGGGGCGGGATTATCTGCCTGCGATATCAAAAAAGTAATTGCGATAGACGATATGGATAGGGCCGGGAAGCCAAATCCGTATATAATCAAGCATGATGCTCTTTATCAATACTATTGGGACCCGAGAAACGAGGATGCCCAGATATGCACGGCTTTACGCTACGAGGGGCCTATCAATGGTTTTAGGATTTTACTCGCTCATTTTGACGAAGATGGCGAGCCGACGCTCAGTGAGGATGCGAACCTTGGGGGGGAATGGGCTGCGAACACTCCCGGAGCATTTGATGGATGGTTTACGACAAAAGGGAAGTCGTTCCTCATGAGCCAGCAAGGAAATATATTTGATTCGAGAAAAATGCAGGAGGTCGCAGAAACCGCGTTGCGGGAACTGTTAGATAAAACCCGCTGAAATCATCGATTATGCGGGCTTCGCGCCCGCATTTTCCGGATTCGTCAAGCCTCATGTCTATGCTAGGCGCTCCACTCCGCAAGAGAACCCGAGTTTGACAAATATGGCGAATCGGACGGAAGTTTTGCATACTCAGTAACGGCATAAATGTCGGCGGTATCGGGCGATATTTCAGTCATTCCATTTCTGTAATATGTCATGTCAAAATTTGAAGACCATTGTAAAGAATCAATCGAGTTGTTTGGGCGGCCTTACGAGCTGGTGCATCAATGGCTTGATGCGCTCCATGGAACTGAGCGCTACAGGATGCGCCACCGTCGCGTGAGACACCATGAAGCTGGAATAAAAGAAGCAACGAGGATTTTTGGTGAAGAGGTCGGTGTCGTCGCGAGACAGCACATAATTTCTGACTTGAAAGAGGAGGGGTGGACGGAAAACGATCATTTTCCGGTCGATGAATTGGATTATGTGGCAATGGGGCTATTTTAGAAATCAAGTGCGCAGGGATATTTGTTAGTTTCCTGCGCCGGCATCCCTATCATGCATTTTATTAGCCGAATCGTTGCAAGAGAGCAGGTATATCGAGAAATGTGTTTTCCGAGCATTCATAGGTTTCTTCATCTATTTTTTCAGATGCATAAGCCTTTATCCAAAGTTTTCGGTACCCTGAAGAAAGAACGAAGCCTGTATCTGCTTCACCTAGAGGGAGTCGCTGTGGACGCGCCCATCCCCTTCTCTCAAGTGCTGCAATAGTAACTATAAGATGAGCCATAGCTGGTAGCTCGGGCGAAAGATTTTCATGAAACCATGGCCAATGATTCTTATCTGTGTCGCTTGCGCGCCAGCCTCTTATGCCTATTACGTCGCGCTGGCCGCTATATGGGTGTGAGTGAAAAGTCCCAACAAGCTCAATATTAGGCCAGTAACTCTGGAAAAAATCTCGCTTCATTATTAGAGACTCAGGATTAGGCATTACCCAGTCTTCATGCCTGATCGCAGAAGTCTCAACTGTTGCCATATTGCAAATTATACACAAATCTCTGTCATTCCGGGCTGGCAAAACGTAACCCCAAAGCAGTCCATAGGTTTCAACGGCTATTTGCGCTCTTCCATTTCTATGGAAGCGATGCTCAATCTCATATGCTTCAATGGCTGAGGTAAGGAGCTGAGGAACGACGTGATCTTCAATAGTAATGCGGGTTGTCATGATCGAAGCCTAGTGGCTGACAATGGTTAATGCCTACGGCTTGCGGTGGACAAACCACATCAGAATCCGCCGGATCTATAGTATCCGGCTATATCCCGCACGGCGATCCACCATCTGTCTCATGGCCCGCTACGCAGGCGATCAGTTACGCCCTGTTCGATGCCTTTACCCGTCGCGCCAGTAAAATACACCATGCGAACCGAGCCTTTCCGGACGATTTGCTCGGCGAAGGTTAGCTTGAAACTGGCTCAGTTTGCACCTATTCGTTGGCTTTTTCAAATAGCTGACGCCCCACTTTCTAGCCCATCTTTAACATGACCCCATTGATATTCGGCCAGAATGCACTCTAAGCCTCTGACTCGAAATGCATCGACCTCAGGATTCTAAATGTAGTGCCATGAAATTTTCCAGGCGGACTAGGCCCCGGCTGCAGTAGGTGGTAGCGTCTAACACGTACGCTCTGCCAATAACTGCCAGCACGGCCGTAGTGCGGATGTTCGTAACCAACTGATCTCCTTGCAGCGACCAGCGAGCACGATAAGTGGAAAAATATGATTTTCTGAGTCAAAAATTTCAAAGAATGGCGAACTTGTAGTGCCACTCAGCCGTTTCATCTTCTGTAAGTAGATGGAACTAAGAGAAAAATAAGTACAGGTGTTAAACTTGGGCTAGGCCTATTATCCTCGCGAGCCAATCATGATGTTTAAGCTGCCCTTGAAGTTGGCCTTGCTCATGCGGGCTATGGTCTCCGCCGGTGTCCTCTGGCAACAGGGCCAACTCGCCGTTCTCGCGCTGAGCCGCATCGACCAGGTACCAGAAACCCGGGAGATGGTCGCCGCCGGGCACTATGCCGAAGAGGCAGGCTATCTCGATTTCTTCAGGGAGTACGACTACGTCAGCGAGGACCCCGCCGCGCAGGCCCTGCACGCGCAGATCGAACAGGAGCGTGGTCGAGTGGCCTAGCAAGCCGGAAAATTGAAAGAGGGGCCACCGTGCGACCTCAGGGAAGGCTCGTCGAGGCTTGGGATATCCAGCGACCTGATGCGGAGGAATCGGTCGGATGATCAAACCCGAGGTACCTACCGATGATTCGCCGAACACTGCACGCAGGAGACCATCAATGCCATCGTCGTTTGCCATTCGCCGCTGGCTTGGTTGGTTAGCGCTGATCCCACTGGCCAGTCTCGCCGACGGGTCCATGACACCGCAACCGGTGGTCAAGCTTGGCACCTGTCCGAGCGGTTACAGCACCAGCGCTCAGTATTGCATCCCCGGCCCCCGGGCCCGTCTGGCTCTCGCAAAGCGGGGGCGTTGTCCAAGTGGCTACGTGACCAGCGGGGCCTACTGTCTGGCGGGCTCACAGGCGCGGCCAGCGCTCCCGAAGATCGGCGCGGCCTGCCCAGGGCAATCGCATCAAGAATCTCTAATATTAGCCGTTCCAGATTTAGCCCGGCCTTAGGTCAGTTCTCCGCACCTCTACGCCAGGGGTGTGCCTAGGATGTTCAATCTGACCCAAAAAGGCGCTGAAAAGCCCATGCAAGAAGCGTGTTGCCGGGAAGGCCCGGCTGTCGGTTCTGTGCTCGGGTGGGTACGATGACGGTGCGACACTAGCTCATGCCCAGCCCTTGACAAACGGCGAACGGTTGGCCAGCCTACTGGCGCGGTGATCTGACCGCCTTGCCGGAGCGCGCACGACGTGATGAACGCATTCAAGAGCCCAGTGAGCCGTCTGGCCAACCTGTTCCAGCGGTCACGTGATGCCTGGAAGGCGAAAGCGTTGGAGCGGCAGCAGCGCCTGCGGGCCGCGGAGGTCAAGATTCGGGATCTGGAGCACAGCCGCGCGCAGTGGAAGGCGCGTGCGCTAAAGGCGGAGCGTGGGCGAACGGGCGCCGAAGAGGCCGCGGCGCCGGCGGCTGACGAACCAGTGGATGAGCCACCACAGCTTGCGCTGTCCCCGCCGGTCGGCCATCACTATTCGGTCATGGTCATGCAGTTGACCATGCGGCTGTATCTGCACGCGGGGCTTGGCAGTCGCGGCGTGGCGCGGGTCTTGAATCTGTTCGGCGCGACATTCCCGGTGGCGGCGCCAGCCCACACCACGGTGCTGAACTGGATCTATCGCTGCGGTCTCGCGATCCTCAATCGCCAACCGGAATGGCGCACGGATTGGATCTACGTCGCTGATCATACCATCGCCTTGGGGGCATCCAAGTGCCTGGTAATCCTGGGTATTCCGGTGAATGCACTGGCTCGGAGCGGTTACAGTCCGGGTCACGGCGCCATGCAGGTGCTGGCCGTGGAGATCACCACACACAGCACGGGGGCGTGGGTCGCGAACGTGCTCAGGCGCGTTGCGCAACGCACCGGTCCCCCGGTCCAGATCGTTGCCGACCACGGCAGCGACCTGCGCAAGGGCATCGCCTTGTTTCAGGAGCACGCCACTGCCTGCGTCTATACTTATGATATTTCTCATCTGATCGCGACGCTGCTCAAGGCCGAGATGGGCCGGGACGCGCGCTGGGAGTCCTTGCTGGCGCACTGTCGCAACGCCTGGTCAGCCTTGCAGCAGACCGATCTGGCCTTCTTGCTGCCGCCTCGGCAGCGCCTCAAGGCGCGTTTCATGAATCTGGATGTCCAGGTGCGGTGGGCACAACGGCTCCTCGCCTACCATGATCGCGGCGACTTCAGCGCGATCCGCGCGCAATACGTCCTGAAGTGGCCGGCATGGGAGCACCTGTGCGCGCGGTTCGGCGCCGCCCGGGCGCACCCATTGCGGGCCATCGTCGGCATTCGCTATCCCGACCGGGCGGCTTTTTGCCAGGCACTGCAGACACACTCAGACCTCGAGAGTGATACGCTCGACGATGTGTTCTGGCAGCAAGCGGACGCTGGGTACAGCCGCTTCCTTGACGGCTTTGCCTGGCTACTGTCCTACCGGGATGACCTGGTGGATTACGCGCAAATGATGGCGCAATCCAAGCTGATTCAGTCGCACCTCAAATCCAAGGGCCTCCAGCGGGGCTCCCAGGAATCACTCCAGGCCACGCTGCCACCGCAGTCAACGCTCACCCCACGCACGGCGGCCTTTACCCAACAGATGCTCGCGAAGGTGGCAGTGGAAGCCGCCAAGATCCCGACTGATAATGTCTGGCTGGCATCCTCCGATATCATCGAATCGGTCTTCGGGAAATACAAATGCTTCACCGCCAGGGGGCCACTCAAGGAGATCGGCAAGCTGCTGCTTGCGATTCCTGCCTTCATCGCCGACCTGGCGACTCCGTTGATTCGGGAGGCGATGGAATCGGTGCGTACGATTGATGTCGAGCACTGGGCGCAAGCGCATATCGGTGCGTCGATGCTGGCCCGGCGTCGGCATGCTCTCATTGATTCGTTATCAAACACTAAAACTGTATGAAGATAATTTGTGAAATAGGTCCGATATTGAACACCCTAGGGTGTGCCCTTTTCAGAGGCATTTTCCCCAACTTGTCGGGCCAATCACACAAGAAAAGTGTAAACATGAAGACGCGCAGTGTTCGCAAAGTGTTCGTGACATAGGAAAGGGACACGGCATGTAGCCTTGGGGGGCAGTTCAGATGTAGGGTTTGCGTGATATATCAGTGAGCGCGAATATTAGTAGAACTTGATGCGATTGCCCTGGCGGCCTGCCCGTCCCGCTGGTCAACGAGCGGCGATTATTGCCTGTTGAATCATTGACCCGCCAACCCGCCCGCACCACTAGACCTCTTTGACAACAGCACCCTGGGTATCCGCGCATGCACCGACGTCAGATTCTGCAAGCCTTCGCGATGGGCGCCACGCTGAAGGTCACCGGCGGACTGGCCGACATCATCGGCGAACCGGGCAAACTGGCCCCGGCGCCGCCGCCGGCATCCGCAACGCCGACCAAGACCGAGGCTTGGCTCGCGAATCTGGGACCCTTCGATGATAGGAGGCCGCCAGTACCGGCGTGTATCGCGCTGGGTCCGGAAGCGGATGCGGTGATCGATACCCTGCGCGTCCGGGCCAGGGCGTCCTGGGACGCCGCCAGTCACATGACCGGCTGGGATATCGACTGTTTCCGAACTGGCAGGGATGATCCGGCGGGACTCGATCGCTGGATCGAGACGCGCCTGCGTCCCTTCGATTTTATCGCGCTGGTGGTCGATGCCAACGACCCCGCGACGCGCGCCCAGGTACCCGGTTGGGTGGACCGCCTGGCCGGACTGAAGGAGGCGGCCCTGCGCATCGCGTTCATCGTCGGCGACGACGCCCGCGACCCCGACGCACCTTGGCGCGCCCCCCTGCACTCAGCCCTGGATGGCGTGTTCGATATCGGTCCCCAGCGGGGGGTCCTGCGCGCCGCGGCGATCACCACCCATGTCGATGGCCTGCTGATGCTGTCGCGTACCTCGATTGGCTATGATGTCGCCGATATCCACAAGGTGCTGAAGACGGGTGTGAGGCTGCGCACCGGTGCGACACTCTGGAGTCGCGAGTCCCGCCGCACGGGTGCGTTCCGGCGGCTCTGGACGCAACTGGATGTGGGGCCTGCCGGCGGGGTACTGGCATGGCTGCACGGCGGGTATGATAGTTCCATGTCTGACTTCAATTGGTTAAACGATCAACTCACCGAACATCTGCCGGATACGGGTACCCGCTTAGCGGTGATCTACGGGCATCCCGAGTGGCCGACCGGCCGGCGGGTGTTGGGGCTGACCTGGATAGGCCCTGACCAGACCAGTGCCACCCATCCTTCGAGGATCTGAGCCCATGCCCCCGTCCTACCAAATCATCGCTTCCGATCAGTCCTGGATCGAAGGTGAGGCCCTGCGGCCGGTGCTCACCTACAAGGTCAGGCGTCCAGCCCATCGTCAACCGGGAGCGCGCAAACCGCGGCGCGGTCGGCCGTGAGCGGGGACGCGCCGACCCTGTGGCTGCAACTCTCCGCCGGGCGCGGCCCGGCCGAGTGCGAATGGGTGGTGGGGCGCCTGGTCCCGCTGCTGATCCGGGATCTCAGCGAGCATGGGCTCACTGTGGCGGAAGTCGCGCGCACGCCCGGCGAGCATGGCGGCGATGCCCGTTCGATCCTGCTACGGGCCAGTGGCACGGGGGCGGCGGCGCAGGTCCGCAGTTGGTTGGGGACCATCCAGTGGATTGGCGCCAGCCCCTACCGGGCGCATCACCCCCGCAAGAACTGGTTCGTCAGCGTGGCCGCCTTCGCGGAACCCGCCGCCGACCACTGGGATAGTACGGCGGTGCGGGTCGAGACACTGCGCGCGAGCGGTCCCGGCGGACAGCACGTCAACCGCACGGAGAGTGCCGTCCGGGTCACTCATCTGCCGACCGGGCTCCACGCCATTGCCCAGGAAGAGCGCTCGCAACTCCTGAACCGCCGGCTCGCGCTCGCCCGGCTGGCGAGTCTCTTCGCTGAACGTGCCGAAACCAAGGCGCGCGAGGGCGGCACCGCGCGCTGGCAACAGCACACCCGGCTGGTCCGCGGCAATCCGGTTCGGGTCTATCGCGGGCAAGAGTGGGTGCCTGTTGTCACGGGCAGGTGCGGACAGTCCTGTGTCTGATCATCGGTTACTGATCGGCGTGAATCGCGTGTTGGCAGTGACGATCAACCAGACCGACCGCACCGTGGTGTTCACGTACTCCCGTACTCCCGTACTAACGTACTTCTTAAAGCGTCAGCGAGGCGCGTCCACTCGTCCTCGCTCCCGGGCAGGCCGAAGCGCACGGCGAGCGGCGCCTCAAAAAGGCGGGTCAGGATGCCGGCGCGGGCCAGGTGTTCATGGAGCAGGGGGGCCCGCACGGTAGGGACCCATTGAAACAGGGCGCAGCCGCCCTGCGGCGGGAGACCGTGGCGGGTGAGGAGCGCCGCAAGCCGGGGGCCGGCGGCGGCGAGGTGTGCGCGGGCCGCCGCCTGCCAGGCGTGATCCTCGAGGGCCTTGGCGGCGACCCAGCGGGCCGGGGCGGCGATGGTCCAGGGGCCGAGCTGGGCGGCGAGCGGTTGGGTCAGCGCCGGGTCGGCCAGCACGAAGCCGACCCGGGCCCCGGCCAGCCCGAAGAATTTGCCGAGTGAGCGTAGCAGGATCAGGCCGGGCAGCGGTCCAAGGTTCGCCAGGCTTTCGCCCGGGGTCGCGTCCATGAAGGCCTCGTCGATCACCAGCCAGCCGCCGCGCTGGGCGAGCACCCGGCGCCAGCGCAGCAGGTCCGCGCGCGCAAAGCGCGCCCCGGTCGGGTTGTTCGGATGGATCAGCACCAGCACGCCCAGGTCGGGGAGGGCGGCCTCGATCATCGCCACCGGCAGCAGTTGCACCGCGTGTCCGGTCCGCCGCCAGGCGTGGGCGTGTTCGCCGTAGCCGGGTGCGATCACGCCGACCCGTCCGGGCGGGCGCAGCCGCGGCAGGGCCTGGATCGCGGCCTGGGAGCCGGCCACCGGCAACAGTGCGCCGGCCCCGCCAGTCCAGTCGGTGCCGTAGTAGCGCGCCGCCGCCTGCTCCAGGTCGTCGTCCTCCTCCGGCAGGCGCTGCCAGAGGTCCGGCACCGGCGGGACCGGCCAGCCCCGGGGGTTGATGCCGGTGGAGAGGTCCAGCCAGTCGGCGAGCGGTATCCGGTAGCGCGCGGCGGCGGCCCGCAGCCGCCCGCCGTGGGGCAGCAAGGTACCCGGACCCATGTCGTTACCCATAGCTCCGGAATCCTCTCACGCAGACACGCAGACCCGGAACATACAGGGCTGGCGACAAGTCCACGGGATGGAGCCTCGTCGTGGTCGTCGATGGTTGTACATCAAGCATTTCCTACTTTGTGTCTCCGTGTCTCCGTGAGAGAAATTCTTCTTCTTGGCCGATAGGTCAAGGTCCGGTCAGGCCCAGGCTGATCGCTCATGGCGTCGGCACCGCCCGGCCCCAGGTGTCCTGGTACACCAGGTCCGCCATGGGCCGGCGCCGGTCCCAGCCCAGGGTCTCCAACATCGGTTCCGGATAAAAGGCGTCCACATGCCCCAGGCAGAGCACGGCGATGGTGCGGGCGCCCGCGGGCAGCCCCAGCAATTGATCGAGCCGGACCGGGTCATAGATCGACACCCAGCCCATCCCCAGCCCCTCGGCGCGGGCAGCCAGCCATAGGTTCTGGATGGCGCAGGCGGCCGAGCACAGGTCCATTTCGGGCATGGTGCGGCGGCCGACCACATAGGCCTCGCGCCCCTCGGGCAGGGCCACGACCAGCAACTCGCCGCACTCCAGGATGCCCTCCAGCTTCAGGCCGCGGACCAGCTCGGCGCGCTCCCCGCAGGCCTGCGCCGTCCGTCCCTGCTCCTCGCGGGTCAGGGCATGGATGGCCAGGCGCAGCTGCGGGTCCTGGACGCGGATGAAGCGCCAGGGCTGCATATAGCCTACGCTCGGGGCCTGATGGGCGGCCGCGAGCAGGCGGGCGAGCACGGCCTCGTCGACCGGGTCGGGCTTGAAGTGACGCATGTCGCGCCGCTCGTAGATGGCGCGGTAGACCGCGGCGACCTCGGGGTCGGGATATCGGTGGCTCATGGTAGAAACAGCCGGGTGGCGGCGCTCGGGTTGGAAGGGAAATAGAGGTGCAGATAGGACGCGGTGAGTCGGCCCAGCCGATAGACCGACTCCGGGGCGCCGTGTTCGCGCAGGGCCCGGGAGCGGGCGATGGGTTCCAGTGCGATCTGCGCGTGCGAGTGGTGGAAGGTATGACCGCGCAGTTGACCCTCCGGCAGGCTGACCCCCTGGAGCCCCAGGTTGGCCAGCCGCGGCTGCATCCGCGCCTGGCCCGGCAGGAGGCCGACCATGGGGGCCGGGTCGCCCTCCACGGCGGCCAGGGTGTCCAGCAGATACAGGAGTCCGCCGCACTCGGCCAACAGTGGGCGCCCCGCCGCCTGATGGGCCCGAATGGCGGCCTTCATGGCCCCATTGGCGGCGAGCCGGTCCAGATACAGTTCCGGGTAGCCGCCCGGCAGATAGAGCGCATCGCAGGCGGGCAGCGCCGCGTCCGCCAGGGGCGAGAAGAAGCAAAGGTGCGCCCCCGCGGCCTCCAGCGTATCCAGATTGGCCTGATACAGAAAGGAAAAGGCCAGGTCCCGGGCCACGGCGATGCGCCGGCCCGCGAGTGTGCGGGCGGGCGGCGGCGGGTCTGCCGCCGGGCGGAAGGCGACGGGGGCGGGCAGGTCAGCAAGCGCGGACCGGGCCAGTGCGTCGGCGATCCGTTCCAGCCGCGCGTCCAGGTCCGCCACCTCGTCGGCCTGCCAGAGTCCCAGGTGACGGTGGGGCAACTCCAGCCCCGGGTCCCGTGGCAGGGTGCCCAGGAAGGGGAGGTCCGCCGGCAGCTTCGCGGTCAGTGTCGCCGCATGACCGGCGCCGCCGACCCGGTTGGCCAGGACCCCGGCGGTGGTGAGCCCCGGGCGAAAACGGGTCAACCCGAAGGCCAGGGCGGCGAAGGTCTGGGCCATGGCGGCGGCATCGATCACACACAGGAGCGGCAGCTCGAAGCGGGCGGCGAGATCCGCCCCGCTGGGTTCGCCGTCATAGAGACCCATGACACCTTCGACCAGGATCAGGTCGACCGCGCGCGCGGCGCGGTGCAGCAGGTCCCGGCAGTGGTCCTCGCCGCCCATCCACAGGTCCAAGTTATAGACCGGGGCCCCGGCGGCGCGCGCGAGGATCATGGGGTCCAGGAAGTCCGGTCCGGTCTTGAAGACCCGCACCCGGCGCCCGAGCCGGCGCTGGAGCCGGGCGAGTCCGGCCGTGACGGTGGTCTTGCCCTGACCGGAGGCGGGGGCGGCGATGAAGAGTGCCGGGCACGAGACTGACATGAAAAACCCACCGGATTGCAGACGGCGGCGGGCGGGGGCAGAGACAGGCGCGGACGCAAAGCGCGCGTGCGCGCCTCGCGGGCACCGTGCAATTGCCCACCGCAATGCCGGATCGATCACCGCGTGGGTGACCGCTTGAGGCCGGTCTCCGGGCTCACGAGCGGCCTGCGAGCGAGCAGGCACCGGGCGGATCGCCTTCCCGCGTGGTCACGCAGTGGCTGGCTACCCGGGGGCACCGGATAGGATCCGCCGCAACTCGTCTACCGTTGCGGGGGCAGCGCCGGGATGGCACACCGTGCGAGCGGGGTGGGCACCGGCTTCCCGTTTCATCCCTTGGGGCGCGAAGGCCAGCGGGACACCTGAAGCGGACTGAAGTCTACGCTGCCCGGGTGGCGCCGGGCAAGGTGTGCGGTGCCCCTGGGTGCGCTCAGAACTGATGTGGTGACCGAGATCCCGGGTACGCTGTCCTGGTCGTTGTCGTTGTCGTTGTCGTTGTCGTGATCGGATTGTTCGATTACGACAACGACAACGAAAGCTTGGACCGGCCGCGCCCCAACACCGCCGCCGGGTAGGTATAGTGACCGCTATGACCCCGAGCGAACCCCCTGCCATGCCCCTGATCGCCCCCTTCGCCGGCCTGCGCCCGGCCCCCGGTCGTGCCGCCGAAGTCCTCGCTCCACCCTACGATGTGCTGGACCGGGCCGAGGCGCTGGGACTCGCGGCCGAGCGCCCCTGGAGCTTCCTGCACCTGTCGCGCCCGGAGATCGACCTGGCGCCCGGCGTCGACCCCCATAGCCCGGCGGCCTATGCCCAGGCTGCTGACCAGTTCGCGCGGATGCGCGAGGCTGGTCTGCTGGTGCGCGATCGGCAACCCTGCTACTACTGCTACCGGTTGAGCCGCGGCGATCAGATCCAGACCGGGCTGGTCGTCGCGGCCTCGCTCGCCGCCTACGGGGCCGGGCGGATCAGGCGCCACGAGGTCACCCTCGCCGACAAGGAAGACGACCGGGTGCGGCAGATCGCGGCGCTCGGCGCCCAGACCGGCCCGGCCTACCTGATCCACAACCCCAGTCCGGCCATCGACGACACCCTGGCCGCGGTCGCCCGCACGACCCCGGCGCTCGACAGCACCATCGCGGACGGGACCTGGGATGGGGTGCGGCATCAGATCTGGGTCGTCTCGGACCAGGGGGCGATCGAGCGACTCACGGCCGGTTTCGAGGCCCAGAAGCGGCTCTATATCGCCGACGGTCACCACCGCACCGCCGCCGCGGCGCGCATCGGCGCGGCCCGCCAGGCGGCCAATCCGGACCACCCCGGGGCCGAGGCGAACAACCGCTTCCTGGCGGTCAGCTTCCCGGCCGATCAACCGCGGGTGCTGGCCGTCAACCGGTTGGTGCGCAACCTCCAGGGCGGGGACGCCGCAACCTTCCTGCGCCGGCTGGGGGAGTGCGGCGCGCTGGTGCCGAGTGCCGCGCCGGTCATGCCCGGCCGGCGCGGTGAATTCGGTCTCTACCTGGACCGCGCCTGGTACCGGCTGACCTTGAATCCCGATTGCACCCGGTCGGCCGAACTGCGGCTGGACCCGGCAGCACGCCTGGACGTGCGCCTGCTTCAGGACCAGGTCCTGGCCCCGCTGCTCGGCATCGCGGACCCCCGCCAGGACCCCCGGATCGGTTTCGTCGGCGGCATCCGGGGTCTCCCCGGGCTCATGCAGCAGGTGGACGGCGGGGCCTGGCGCCTGGGGTTCTCGCTCCACCCGACCGCCCTTGTCGACCTGCTGGCCCTGGCCGAGGCGGGTGCCGTCATGCCGCCCAAGTGCACCTGGTTCGAGCCCAAGCTGGCGGATGGGGTGGTCAGTCTGGTGTTAGATTGATCCTTGAGGTGACGGGGCGGGCGCTCTGCGGCCGTGCGCTCGTCGCATCGCTTGACGTGCGTCTTATCTGACGTACGAATCGCCAACTCGCCGGTCTGGCCGAGCCCCGCGCATTGACCGCGTGGTTCGAGCAATGGATAGCCGTCGCGGCCCGGGGGCCGCTCCTACCGTAGGAACGGTCCCCGGCCGCGACGGGTTGCCGCAAGGGCGCATGGCCTGAGTTATGATCGCGACCCGGCCGCGCGGCAGCAGCGGGAGGTTCTTAGGGGGCTGGGTGACGAACATAATAATGATCGAAATACTCCAGACACACACCGACCAATCGCGCCGCGTCACTGCCCGCGAGTAACTGCTGCAACTCATCCTGGATCTCTCGGGTGGCCGCGAGCGCCTTGCGCTCCCACACGTTCACCTCGATGTCGTGGATCAACCGCCCCAGATGGGCCAACCCCGGGCCCTCGAGTCGGTAGTGCTTGAGCAGTGTTTCAAAGGTCGAACTGTCGTGGTAGCGGCGGAATGTGGCATCGGGCGTGTCGAACGCGATCCCCGACGCGATGGTTTCGCCGCGCGGGTAGAAGCGGAAGACGGCGCCGGGATCGATGTGGCGTTTGATCAGCCAGATGGACGCGCATTTGTCGGGCTCGAAAACATCCCAGGTGGAGTAGACCTGGCCCTCCCCGCCGGCCGGTTCGGCGGCGGCGCAGCAAGCCAACAGCCACAAGCTCAGCAATCCGCTTGGCCAACCACGCAGGCTTCGTACCATTCGAGTAAGTCCGACTGAGTAAGAGAGGCGACTTGCCCCCGGTTCAATGATCCGGCCACGCGGCCCCCGCTCATGAGAAGGATTCGATCCCCGAGCGCCAGCGCCTCGTCCAGGTTATGCGTCACGTAGAGTACACCCAGCCCAAGGCTCGCCCGAAACTCCTTCAAGAGCGCGATCATCTGCCGCTTCAACAAGGGATCGAGACTGCTGAACGGTTCGTCCATCAACAGGTACCGCGGACTGCCGGCCAGCGCCCGCGCAATCGCCAGACGCTGGCGCTCGCCACCCGAGAGCTGGTGGGGATGGCGCTCACGCTGCTCGAACAGAGACACCCGGCGCAAAGACTCCTCGACCGTGGCGCGAACCGCGTTCCGCGACTGCCCGTTACCCCGCAGTCCGAAGGCAACGTTCCCGAAGGCGCTCAGGTGGGGCCACAAGGCCAGGTCCTGAAAGATCATACTCAACTGTCGCCGGTGGGGCGCGACCAGCCGTCCGGGCGAGCTGACGCGCGTGCCTTCGATGTCGATCGCCCCGGCGTCCGGCCCATCCAGTCCCGCGATGAGCCGCAACAGTGTGGTCTTGCCGCAGCCTGAGGGTCCCAACACGACCACCGTCTCGGAGCGTGCGCAGGCGAGCGACACGCCGCCCATTGCCAGGACGGTTCCGAATCGCTTCGAGACCCCGGACACACCGATCATTCGCCGCCCCCCCAATCCCACCGCACCGCGGCGAGCACGAGCAGACACACGCCAAGCTGCGCCCCCAGCAGGATCAGGCTCAGCGCCGCGACCGCCTCCTCGGCCCCATAGTGCATGAGATTGTAGATCCGCACCGGTAGCGTCTCCACGCCGGGCGGGACGACCAGCAGGGTCACGCCCAACTCACCCATCGCCAGTATGAACACGATGAGAAAACCGGCCACCAGCCCGTTGCGGACCAAGGGCAGCGTGATGCGCCAGACGATGCGCAGTCGGTTCGGGGTTGCCAACCAGGCCGCCTCCTCGACGCGGGGATTGAGCTGTTGCAGACCGGCATAGACCGCCCGAATCGCGAAGGGCAGGAAGTGCGCCACGTAACCCAGCACGACCATCGCCACGGTGTCGTACAGCCATCCGGTCGCCGGTCGGTTCCAGACCCCGATGAGTGCGATCCCCAGCAGGATCGGGGGCACCGCAAAGGGCACCTGGGTCAGGTCGTGCAAGGCCGTACGCACCCCCGCGCGGCTGCGCACCAGCGAATGGGCGATCACGAAGGCCAACAGCGTCGTGATCCCGGCCGCCGCCACCGCGAGAGCCAGGCTGGTCCCCAGCGACGGCAACGCCGGTCCCAGGACCCGCGCGTAGGTCCCTGCCGGTCCGGCGACCACCGCAAAGGTCGCGACCGGCACCAGCACCGCGAGCGTGACGACCACACCGCAGAACAGCAGCGCCGCCGATCGTGCCTTGCCGAGCGGAAACCGGCGCGTCCCGGCCGCGCCTTGGGCCAGGCTCACATAGGCCCGCCCCCGCATCAGCCATGCCTGCACGCCGACCAGGGCCAGCGTCACGATGAGCAGGGGCAGCGACAACACCACGGCGGCGCGCTTGTCATAGAGCGCGCTGAACTGGATGAAGATCTCGACCGCGTAGACCCTGACCCGCAGGATGTCCGGCACGCCGAAGTCGATGATCGCGAAAACGAAGACCAGGATCGCACCGGCCAGGATGTGCGGCGCCGTCAGCGGTATGCTGATCCCCGCGATCACCCGCGTCGGCCCCCGGCGCAGCAGGGCGGACTCCTCCAGGGACGGGTCGATGGCCCGCAGCCCGGCCTTGGCAAGCAAGGTGACGAACGGAAAGTAGGCCAGCCCGAGCACAAAGACCACCCCGGGAAGGCTGAACACGTCAAGCGGCGCCGCCTTCAGACCCAGTGCAGCCTGGAAGAACCGGTTGCCCGGCCCCGTGTCCGCAAGCAGACGCGACCAGACGATGGCATGCAGGTGCGGTGGGATCAGGAGCGGGACCAGGTAGAGAACGCCGAGCAACCGGCGCCCCGGCAGATCCGTGCGTTCCATGACCAGGGCGAAGGGGACGCCGATGGCGACCGCCAGCGCACTGGCCCCGCCGGCAACCAGCAGGCTGTTGGCAAGCAGCCGCCACTGGCTCTCGGTGAGCAGCAATTCGCGCAGCGCGGTCAGGTCCCAACCGCCACCCCCGCGCACGGCGTCCCAGGCGAGTTGCCCCAGCGGGAGCAATGCCGCGATTGCAAAGGCCGCCCAGGCCGCCGCGACGGCCCACCGGGGTTGGTGCATCCCTAGCGGGCAAACAACTCGCGGCTGAAGCGCGCGGCCCGTTCCATGTTGTCGGCGATGGCACGGTACTCGACCTTCATCGCACGGATAGAACCGTAATCCGGCACCCTGGGGGGTTTGCCGACCCCGTCGCGCAGCGGAATCTGCATCGACTCGGAGAAGGCGAGCTTGCTCTCGACGTCTCGCGAGAGCAGGAAGTCGATCAACCGCCTGGCCTCCTGCGGGTGCGGCGCCCCCGCAACCAGGGCGACCGTATTGGGGATCAGCAGGGTCCCCAGGCCGTCAGCGTCGGGGAAGATCATGCCGACCGGCTTGCCCGCCTGGATGGCGACATTGGCATCGTCCGTATCGGTGAAGCCCAAGGGTACCTCGCCCTGCACGACCGTATCCCGGGAGGTCCCGTTGCCATCGACGATGACCACGGCGTTGGCCTTCAGCGCCTGCAGATAGGCTTCGGTCCGCTCCGGACCCAGCACGGCATACCAGGCGGCGACCTGGGTGGCCGTGGTCCCGAAGAGCGGATAGGCCATGGTGAACCTGCCCCGCCAGGCGGGCTGGGTCAGGTCGAAGATGGACTTGGGCAGGTCCGCGGGCGCCAGCCGATCCTTGTTGTAGACCAGGACCCGGGCGCGAGCCGCGAAGCCGGTCCAGTAGCCGTCCGCGTCCTTGAATTGCGCCGGGATATCCTCTCCCGCGGGAGACCGGTAGGGTGCGAGCACGCCCTTGTCCTGCAACACCAGGGTCCGGGCGACCTCCGAGTTCCAGAAGACATCGGCCCGGGGACGGCCCTGTTCGGCGATCAACCGGTTGACCAATCCGGTGGTCTTCGATGCCTCCACATCGTAGACCGCCTTGATCTGGATCCCGGTGCGCGCCTGAAAGTCGCGCAGGATCGGTTCCGAATAGACCTGGTCGAGCGAGGTGTAGACGACCACCTCGGCGGCGCGCACCGGGCACGCGAACAACAGGGCCAGGACCGCAAACACCAGGGTCGCTGAGCGGCCGAGGTTGGCATAGATGGACATCGGTGCGTCTCCCGATACGATGGAGTTGAGTCGTTCTGTTATGGTTGACGGGCGGCGACCCAGTCCGGGTCCTTGATCTGGACCTGCGCATCCGGGCCGAACGGGGTCATCGGCTCGTCGGCTCCGCCCTCGGCGCCAACGAGCGAGAGCCCGGTGCGCCCCTCCCGGGTGTGAGTGAAAAGGATGCGCGAGCCATCCGGCGACCAGGCCGGCCAGGTCTTCTCACCCGGACCCGCGGTCACCTGGCGCAGTCCGGTGCCGTCGGCGCCGACCGTCCAGATCTCATAGCGGCCGGTGCGGTTGGAGGAGAAGGCGAGCCGCGCCCCGTCCGGCGACCAGCGGGGATGGATGTCGCTGGCGTTGGACAGCAGCAATTGCCCGGCCCGGCCGCGCACGAGGTCGAGCGTCCAGAGTTGCTGGACGACGGCTACCTGGCCGCGGTAGGGCATGACCGTCAGCCAGGACGTATAGGCCAGGCGGCCCCCGTCGGGCGCGACAGCGGGAAAGTCCTGGATGCCCGTCTGCTCGATGACGGGCCGGATTTGGTCCAGGTCGCCGGCGGCCAGCTCGATGGTGGACTGCTCCGCGTCGGCCGTGAAGGCGTAACGGACAAAGACCAACTCGCCGGTGCGTGGATGCCAGGCGGGGCGCACCGCGGACCCCGGGCCGACCGCGAGGGCGCGACAACCCGCCGTCCCCGCGACGGGACAGACCCAGAGTCCGCCCCCGGTCACCTCGAAGGCGACGCGCGTGCCGTCGGGTGACAGGCGTGGGGCCGCCTTGTCGCCCGCGATCCCCGGGGTCGGGATCGGTTGGGGCGGCGAGCGCGGATCGGCTTGGCCGTAGAGTTGCCAGGTACCGTCTTGCAGGGCCGAGAAGACGAGGTCGGCATCCGCGCCGACCGAGATTGCCAGCAACAGGGGCACGACGAGGACCGCCACGGTTCGGTATGAAAGCTTGAAAAAGGGCGTGGTCATCGTCGCGCTACTTCTCGACCAGGATTTTGCGGCTGGCCACGCCGACCTGACCCCTGAAGCTGGAGATATTCACCGTCAGGACATGCTCGCCGGGCGGAAACTGCGTCAGTTCCCAGGTCCAGTTCAGCGGCAGATAACCGCGCTCGGCCTCGGCAAAGAACTGGCTGTCGACGAACAGCAGGACCTCGAACTGGTCCCCCAGCAGCCGGGGCTTGTCCTCCGCCGCGACCTCGATGCGCACAGCGACCGTGCGTTTCGCCGTCGGCACCGCATCCGGGGCCGGGAAGTCCGGGAAGCTCAGCATGACGTCCGGCGCCCGCGCCCAGGCGGGCGGCACCAGCGACTCCGGGCGGAAGCGCTGCGTGGCGTCTGCGGCGGGCGGACGCTCCGGCTTGACGGGGCGGTCCTTACCGCGGCCGAGCTTGTAGGCACGGTAGGTCTCGGCGGCATTGCCATACGCGATTACAGTGGCCTCCGGCAGGGTGGCGTAGGTGACCAAGGCGCTCAAGTCCTTGTGGCCGCGCAGCTTGACGATCTGGTCCAGGTCGAAGCCGTCCCACTGCTCCGTGACCGAGCCGGCCGGCCGGGGCTTCCAGTCGACCAGGGTCCGGTACATGGGACCGTTGTGGACACCCAGCCGGATCAACACACGGGCCGGCGCCGGCAGCCGGTAACCGACGGCACCCGAGTCACCGAAGGTCAGGTCCGTGAGGTCGGCAACCTCGCCGCCGGAGAAGGTCGTCGGGTCGTAGACGGCCCCCGCGGCGGTCTCGATCACGAAGGTATAGGCCTCATCGGGAACCGCCTTGCCGCTGTCGTCACGGCCGTCCCAGGTCACCCGCTGATCGCTCCCGTCGGGCCCGGCCGGGACCGGCAGGGTGCGGATCAGGCCGCCGTCGGGGTCATAGACCTGAATCCGCGCATCGGCCGGTTGCTCCAGGCGAAACCCCAGGGTCACGGACTCCCCGGCGCCGGGGTTGAACGAGCCCTTATCGACTTGCACGGCCGTGACCGGCTGCGCCGCGCCATGGGCGGTGCCGACAAGCATGGCAGCCAGCAGCACCAAACGGGTGAGCAACGCGGTGGGTATGGTAGAGATTGGCATGACTCAATCCGAGGCAAGGGCGAGCTTCTCGCGAAGCAGGGTTTCCAACTCGGGCGAGACCGGGACCCGCTCCGAGTAGATGCGCAGCACATAAAGGACATTACCCGATTCGATGGCGTACCAAAAGCCCCGATAGGCACCGTCCTGGGTGAAGACCCGCAACTCGCTGCGTTCCCCCAGCCGACCCGCGCGTTCCTCGGTGGCGTAGCCGCGGCGACGGGCATCCCCTGCCGCTTGGGCGCGCAGACCGGCCCAGAGTCCGGGGGCGCCGTCGCTCTTCTGGATCAGGTTGAACAACTCGACCGCGCAGCCGGAGCGGCTCGTCAGGGTGAAGACCCGCGCGCCCGGTATCCCCGGCGCCGACAGGTCTTTGAACTGCCCGAGTCCGGCGGCGACGGTGCAGCCCAATTCGGCCAGGTCGGGTTCGGTGAAGAAGGCCCGGGTCTCGCGCTCGCCCGCCGGGCGCGCCGCCGACTCCGCCCGCACCTGACCAGCCATCCGCTCGCCCAACTGTCGCGCCTCGTCCGCGGACAGCGGCACGCGCGGCAGCGAATCGGCGGTGGTCGTGACCCGCGCGGCCCGGTCGCGCTCGTCTACATCGCCGACCCGGCGCAACACCCCCCGATCGATAGACCCATAGCGCAGGGCGTCGCGCCGATCGTCGAAACGGGCCTGGTAACTGAACCCATTCGCCGTCCGCTGGATTTCCCGGCGCACCGGATAGCCGAGTTCCGGCCAGTGCTCCACCCAGGAGCCCCGGTCACCGTTCAACTGCACCTCGCTCGCCTGCGCCTTGGAGACCACAGATTCGCCGCTCGTCATCGTCAGGCGGCTCACCAATATCCCGTCGGGAAAGATGGTGAGTTCGGCATCGCGAACCCCCAACCCCTGGAGATCGACGACGGCACCGCTGGGAAAGGTCAGGCTGGACTCGTCGTAGACGTAGCGCCCGGCCAAGGCATCCAGGTCCGCCGCACGGGCGAGCGCCGGCAGGAGCCAGATCAGCCCGATGACCCATAGCCGCGCAATGGTATTGCAGTTGACACGCCTAAATTTCGACAACGCCCACCCCCTCATTCAGGTTGAGACGTAGCCGTTCAGAGACCCAGCATTGGAGCCGGCAGCGGAGCGGCGGCGCGACCGGCGCGGCGCTCAGCGATCACGCCGGCCAGATAGGACCACGGCACATGGCCGCGCTGGCGACAGGTTTCAATCACGCTGGCGAGCAGGGTGAAGGTGCGCGACCCGGCATCACAACGCGTGCCCATCATGATCCGCCGCGCGATTACCCAATGGCGCAGCGCCCGCTCGGCGGCGTTGTTGGTGAGCGGCCACTGGGGATTCTCCAGCACCCGAAAGATGGCGTCCCAGTCGTTCCACAACTCGACGGCCAAGGCGCGCGTCTTGACGTGCCGGTGCCCGAGCAGCTGCACGCAGGCCGCATGCAACTCGGCCAGCAACTTGGCGTGGATGTGCGGCAGCTCGGCCGGCGGCCCCGCGCGCGCCGCATGGATGGCGCCAATCAGGGTGTCGAAAGTGGTTTGGACTTGGTGCCCAAAGGCTTGCCCCTCGCGATCGAAACTCTCGATCAACCCCTGCGCCTTGCGCGTGAGGTGTGCCCAACAGCGCAGCCGTTGCGGCAGGTGGCGATACGCCTGCCAGCCGTCGCTCATCAGCCAGCCGGCGAAGCCCGGCAGGAGGCGATCAAGCACCTCACGCCCGCGCTTGGCCACCACGAACAAGGTGACGGTGGCACTGGTGAACACCCACAGCCACAGCAAGTCGGCGCCTTGCGGCCAGGAGGTTTCATCGGCGTGCAGCAGGTCGCTGGCCACCACCGCCGCGATCAATTCTTGTTCCAGCGGGAGCGCCGCGGCGGCGGCCTCGCGTAGGGTGCGATCCAGGGTGCCGACGCTCAGGCTCAACCCCAGCCAGTCGTGCAGAAACTCCCGTATCCGTCGGTACGACATCCGAAAGCGCAGATGCAGCGCCACGATCAGGGTCGCCAGCCCCGCCCCGACCACCCGCCATTCGCTCAAGGCCACCGGATCTAACGTTGAGTCATCCACCAGACCTTCGCCGGGACGCGCGCGCGTGTGATGACCGCAGCCGCACAGACTGTCATAAAAACGATGGTCGGTGACCCGCAGGTGCAGGCCCGGTTGCGCGGGATCACCCCACACCAGATCGACCGACTGGAAGCCGGCGTAGGCGACACTGGGCGCGTCTCCCGCCAGCGCTTGGGCGCAGGCCGCACAGGCGCTGGGACGGTGGTGGAGCGTCTCCTGCGCCTTGAACACCTGGGTGCGCCCGCAGCCTGGCGCGCCGGGTTGCTTGCCGGCGTTGCGTTTAGGCTTCTCGGTCGCGCGCCCAGCGCGCGCTGGCGCGGGCGTCTCGGGGGTGCCGGGCGAATCTTCCGGGGGCGTGCTCGCCTCGTCCGGCGACTCGTCGTCCTGCCTCGCCGTGAGCGCGTCGGCGTCCGCCGCCTCGATCGCCTCCGCGTCCCCCGCCGACGGGCGCTCCCAGGGCGCACGGCTGCTGGGCGGACGAGAACTGTTGGTCGGATTCTGCCGCAACCGCTCGCGCGCTTCCTTCAGATCCTCCAACAGCCGCAGCGACAGACCACGCAACGCACCCTCGTCCAGGGTCTGGACATAGGCTTCGTCAAGCTGGTCAAGGCTGTGGTCGCTCAGGTGCATCGGTCAGTGGCGCGGTATCATCGGGCAACGTAGGGGGACATCCTGATCGGGCTGGAGGCAGCGGTCAAGGGGTCTCTGAACGGCTACGTTGAGACTTGACATACTGCTCGAACAAATCGCTGAGCCCCGCCCTGCCGGACGCTTGAGCAATATCCATCGGTGATTCTCCGAAATCGTTTCGTATTCCGACGTTTGCGCCAGCCTTCAGTAACACCTCAGCCGCGCCGAAATTATCCTGCCCTGCCGCCTCGTGAAGGGGCGAGTTGCCGAGTTCACCCACCGCATTCACGTCGGCCCCTGATGCAAGAAGGACCTGAACCTCGGCCAGAACGCCTCTTGCCGCAGCCACATGCAGCGGCGTATCTCCGAAATTGCCGATTGTTTTCACGTCAAGCGCTGGGACCTCCACGAACTCCGGGAGATCACCATAGAGTTCCAACAATTTACCAAGTTCAGTCTCCGCCATTTCACACATTTGCCTTTCCTGGTTCCATCTGCCCCCTCGGTCCAAGCATTTGTCAATTTCCCAATACCGGCAGCAGGATGGAAGCGGGAACATCACTATCGCTACGGCGAGTCTCGACATCTTTCGTTATGGAATGGGGGGAACTGATACAGTAATACGGCTCCGATTCCCCATTGGCTGATTACCCGACACGCCGGAGGCGCGTTAAGGCGGCAAGCGCCTCCACTCGTACCGCCGACGAAGGGTGCCGACTTAGCTTATCAAGCTGATCCAAACACTCGACCCGAACGCCGGTATCCGAAGTCCTTTTCGCTAACCAGTCAAAGCCGTGCGTAACCAAGGCGAACGTCTCCTCGGTCCTGGCCCTCTCCTTGACAAGGATGATCGCTTCAATCGATCTCCTGTCTTTCCAGATTTCTGCGATAATCTCCACTGCAAGAAAGGCAGCAATAGCATCGCGGGCGCAGGGAACATAGGCGACGATCGCGGACCCGAGCTTATCCCTCTGCGAATCGGTCAACAGGTTGAGATTGTACTCGAAGACTCTCATCAAGAGAAGGCCGTCCGACATTTTTGCGTAAGCCTCGCTTTGAATGATCCGCGTCAGTTGGTTCAGCAATTCGTTCGTGAATGCGCCGTTGTCGAAGACAGCCGACCCCAGCCCTTCGCTCAAACGGCGAAGCTGCTGCTTATCATCAGCCCGCACGGCCGCCTCCAATTGGAGAAGCAGCCTTCTTTCTTGGCCCAATTAACACTCCCAGCGGAAGTTCAGATTTTGCCCGACATTATCAGCAAGGCCGCACTCGACTCTGGTCAGAACTTACGTTTCTCGGCCGCACGAACAAGGTCACCCACGGTAAAGGGCTTGAGGCCCTGCGTTGTCTTGGTTAGGCGCCACAACCAGGAAAATGGGTTGAAGCCCGCCTCGGGGCCAAAATATTCAGCGCAGTCGAAATCACCAGCATCGACGTCGAAAGCCTGCGAGAACCTCTCAAGCAACTCCACGGCGTCATCTCCATCAATCCCAAGATCCTTTTTCAGATCGGAGTCTGAAGCGAACCGTCTAACGCCCACTTCATTACGCAAGAAATCGAAGACGGCGCATGCGATTGGCCCCATTGGCCGATGCTCACTCATTTCCGTCAACACCGCATTGAATCTGCTAACTCAATAATCAGTCGTAACGCCTCTGCAGAAATAGACTTTTCTTCTTCGGTTACAATATCGACAAGGGTTTCTAAGGCTAAGCCATATTCACCGACATCGACGAAGTCTCGCACTTCTTGTGCTTCCGACCAGGACAACGCGGATGACAACAGGCTCAGCAATAGCGTCAGCGAGCCTTCTATGGCTGCAAGATCATTACCCATCTCGGGTTCCTTGGCACGTTGACTGGGAAGCCTGAGACAATGTCCCCATCGGATTCTTGGATGACCCCAATGTCAAAACCATCACGAGTACCCTCGGTAATTGTTCGCCCCTCGCGCCGAGCGTGAGCAACGCCTTGCTGACTTCGCTCTAGTTGCAGCGTCGCCGGGTCAAGCAGCGTCGGGCCTGGACTCTCTGCAAATCCACGCGAGAGTCTCGAAAAAAGCCATTGCTTCATGTGCAGCCTGTCGTAGCATTTCGATCTGCAATTGATCGAAAACCGGGTTGTATACTTCTCCAACAGGGGTGATTGCGGGAAGGTTGTTGCCGTAAAAAAGTCTCTTATATACCACGCTTACCCGTCTGAGTCGAACCACGCCCTTTCCAGATCAAGCGTTCTGGCGAAATCATCAAAAAAATTCCAGGCATTGAGCAGAATGGCACACTGATCCACCGTTAGCTTCCGGGCGGGCGTCAACGCGCTGATCTCTTGGCAGAAGCGATTCAGATTCAGAGTCCCCAGTTCCTCCCAAGCTACAATCAAAGCATGAGCCGACGCAAAGTCCCGCAAACGTCGCAGGGAATCCATGGCGATAATCTTGCCTGGCTCGTCTCCCGCGATAAAACGATCAGCCTCATTTTCACGATCCTCCCAAAGCATGAACCATTGATTGCTGCCAAGGATAACCTCATAAGCGTAGACCATAGGCAATACTCTTAACGACTTGACAGACCCTCATTTCAATCGTTCCAGGTCGAAATATTTTTCGAATCAGGGATTTGCCCCTGCTCTGGCCTTGAACATCGTTCCGGCTGGCCGCGGACGGTCCGCACAGCGGACCCTACGGTAACACCGTGACCTGTAGGGTCCGCTGTGCGGACCGGCGACCGTGCAGATCGCGCGGTGGCCGTTTTGTGGGCTGATCACCGGTCGCCGTATATGAGACCGTAACTCTATCGTCTGCAATCCAAGAAACCACTACATGTGATTATCCGTCTATCGCTTTCGTGGCTTCGTCAGTCGTCGAAATATCTCACAGAAACAATAATATCGTCCTTCAGCCTGAAGGCCAAATCGCCCACAAGGATTTCATCCCCTTCTCGCTTCACAAGCAATTCATCTAGTGCAGCCTTGTCAAAGCTCGCCAGAATCTTATCGCTCCGCTGACCGAGAAAGCCCTTGTTCAACATCAGTAGCGCCACTGAGACACGCCTCTTCAGAGCCTCTTGCTCCATTCGAGAACCATCGAGACTGATTGCTGAATCCATTAACAGTACAGCAAGTATTGCGTTAAGAAAGATAGACGCCGAGAGGAGGAGCTTCAATATCATTTCCGACCGGGTGCGGCCTTGACATGATGTGCCTTTGAGGAGTATTTCGTAACCTTCTGTGACTAGACGAGAAGGTGCAGTCGTGGCGAAGGTAGTCAGGATCTCGGGTGACGAGGTGACGGTCGAGGTAACGGTGCGGCTCAGCGGTAGCCTGCTGGACATGGAAGGAGCCATCCAGGAGGCCACCAACGCGGTGGGGCGCTGCGCCACCGAGGAGGCGCTGCAGCGTTTCGACACCGACGGCAGTGCGATCCGTGTCGGCGCGATCAAGCTGACCGCGCGCGGGCGCGATCCGAAGGAGTACCAGACGCCTTACGGGCCGGTCGAGGTCGAGCGTTATGTCTACCAAAGCTCGCGCGGCGGGCGGATCTACTGTCCGCTCGAGCACCAGGCGCGGATCGTGCGCGGGGCGACCCCCCGATTCGCCAGTCAACTCAGCCACAAGTATGCGCAGCTCAACGTGCGCGCGGTGCAGACTGACCTTGAGCAGAACCACGGTCGGACGATCGCTACCTCGTATATTCAAAATGTTGCGGAGTGGGTAGGCACCATCGCCACGGCCAAAGAGGAGGACTGGGAGTACGCGATGCCGGCGCTTGAGACGCCCATCGCGACCGTCGTGGTCAGCCTCGACGGCGCCATGATCCCCATGGCCGACAGTGCGGGCTGGCGCGAAGCCATGGTCGGAACCCTCTCGCTTTACGACGGCGAGGGCGAGCGCCAGCACACCATCTACCTCGCTGCGGCACCCGAGTACGGCAAGCAGGAGTTCCGGCAACGCATGGAGCGCGAGATCCAACGCGTCAAGCGGCACCTCCCCGAGGCACTGTACCTGGGCATCGCCGACGGGGCGGCAAGCAACTGGCGGTTCCTCGAGCAACACACCGACCGCCAGTTGATCGATTTTTTCCATGCAACGGAATACGTGGGCAAAATCGCCCAAGCGACCCATCCGCAGCGCCACGCCGAGGGCCCGCGCGCGCAGTGGCAGAGCGCGCACTGCACGACGCTCAAGCACGACCCCGCCGCCCTTGACCTGCTCATCGGCGAGGCCGCGCGCCTGTCGCAGCGGCACACCCTCTCGCAGACGCTGCGCGACGACGTTCTCAGCGCTTGGACCTACTTCACCAACCATCGCCATCAAATGGACTACCCGGGCTTCGTCGCCGCGGGACTGCCGATCGGATCGGGCGTCACCGAGGCCGCCTGCAAGACCTTGGTCAAGCAACGGCTATGTGCCTCCGGGATGCGCTGGAAGAACAAAGGGGCCAAGATTGTGCTCAGCCTACGCGCACTGACGCAGACCACCGGACGATGGGCACAGTTCTGGCAGAAGATCGACCAGTTTGGGGCTGAGTGCTACGGTTAGGCACATTATTCGGAGGCCGCACCCTTTCCGACCTGCCTCCAAAGCCTCACGAGCGAAAGTTTTGCAATGGTCTTGGTTTATTGGGCTCCAGCTATATGGGTCCCGCTTCTGGAATAGATGTCTGACCCTGAGGTATCACTATGGTATCACCACGAACGCGAACAAGAAATCAGCGGGTTAGCAAAATTCCTGTGGGTTCTGGGGCACCGCTAGCCGCTTGATGTCTTTGGCCTTTACGCATGTAACTGATCTAAAGCGATATTTCGTGGGGATACCTCAGGGTCTGACCACTATGCCTCGACCCCTGTTCCTCTGATCCTAAGCATGTTATCACCAATTAGAGTCAATTATTCGGTTCGCATCGGGTTCTCAACCAAGTCTGCCCTGGCCGCTGCCGCTCTGCTTCCCAGTTTGGTTCCAGGTCACTGAGATCTTGAATAGTTGGATCGGTGTCGAATAGGTGTCCGATACCCACCACACGATAGGACGAAGCATCATCTTCGTGTTCACTGCCACAGAGAAAACACCAGTCTCCGTCTGGCCTGGACACCAATGTCACTGGCTGCGACCCATCGAAAACATGGGTGCATACGTAAACTTTTTGGTGGGGGTCGAACTGAATCATCGGTCGTGGTTTTCGGTACCGCTTCTTGCCTGCAGCAGAATCAAAGCCGTGGGCATTCACCCACTAAGACTTCTGGGGCTCAACACCTTCGAGGTCGGCCCTACCCGTTACCTGTACACCTCGCCTGCTCCAGTCAATACTTGCGTAAACGTAACCTGCGCGAATATTAATGAAGAGTGCATCGATTTCATGATAATTGCGGTCCCTGAGATAAACCTTGAGGAACTTGGTGTTCCGGACTCCGAAGCCAACGTCCTCATTCTGCGAAAACCGCAATTCCAGTTGATGCGTCCAGTTTTCCGTCCCGGAACCCTCGGTTCTTGGGAAGTACGCAAATTGCTGG
The DNA here is from genome assembly GCF_002813775.1 of Candidatus Thiodictyon syntrophicum. Classification (NCBI taxonomy): domain Bacteria; kingdom Pseudomonadati; phylum Pseudomonadota; class Gammaproteobacteria; order Chromatiales; family Chromatiaceae; genus Thiodictyon; species Candidatus Thiodictyon syntrophicum. The sequence continues at coordinate 233,087 of NZ_CP020372.1, read as the reverse complement.
TACGTCCACTTACCAACGCAATTGTCTGCGCAGCCACCTGTGGACAGCACGCATAGGAAAACCCCTAGACTAAGCCAAACTAGGCGCACCTTCGACCGGGACCACAGGGACGTAGCGGGCTGCCCCTATTCCTGCACCCCAATTCCAAAAAAATGCTTGTCATCTGCCATTGGGCGGCTTTGGGTTTGGTATCAAGCTTAGATCAGCGATCACCGCAGCACCGCCTCGCCACCAACTCAGATCGAACGGCTTGGTGGGATCGTAGCGACCATTGGGAACACACGTGACTGCAGAACCAAGAATTCCTTTGCTGAGTAGTATTGCCAGGGAATCGCCCGCGAGGCGAGGATGTGCTACCGCAAATTTGTATGTTTGGGCGCCCACCTGAACAGGTGGTGCGAACTCTAGCAGCAGCGACCGGGAGTCCGAATCAATCAGTCGAATTACCGCAACAGCGGGTATGTCAAAGATGTCTCCCGCTCGTACATAGACCTGATATCCAATGAGTGGAGTAACGTTCATATCTCGTCAACCTTGATGACCCGCACGGGTACATTGCCGGTCGCAGCCCGCTCCATGCCACCGCCTGGCATATTGAATGCCGGCTCAACCTTCGACGGGGCCGTCAGGGTGTTCTTGGGAAACGTCATTGGGAGAAATGGGGATCTGACCTCTATTCCCTCTGCTATTCCGCCCCTACAAATCTGCCCTAGGCGTCATCGCCGATCTCCGTCTGTTGAAATGTTCGCCCAATACCGTCCACCACCAACTTTATCACTTCGGCTGCTGTGTGCGCAGAGAAATCCCATCCAGAAAAAAAGTCATCTACAACCCAAAGTTCGTGATGCGCAACCCCGCCGGGAAGTCCCGATGCATGTGCACCAAGCACCTTAACCTCAAAGCAATCCTGCCTGTAGATCCTAGCGGAATACGCGTTAGAAGCGCCCGATCTCAGAACATCGACATGAAACACGATGCGCTCTTGCTCTGGGCCAACTTGCACCTCGACATAAAGTTGCTCTACGACTGTAAAAATGTCTAGTCTGTCGTTATTGGACATAATTTCCCCTACGACTTGCTGCAACTACATTGGCAATGGCGTGCATAACATCCGGGCGGAGCAGATTGCGTGGCCGCACGTTTGGCTTCCACACAGGCTTCTGGCTGGTTACGTCCGCGGGCACTACCGGTAACTCTTGGTGGACATTTTGCACAGGGATTAATCTGCTGGACATTGCAGCTTGCGGAGCAAGACCATCTACCAGATCGGGCATTTGCCATCGCGTTCGCTACAGCATTAACGATATCTTCGATTGCGCTTCCGGCGACGGCTCCTCCTACAGTTCCGATGATACCGCCAATCCCCGCACCTTCCATGGCCCCGACTGCACCCCCGCCAACCGTCCCAACACCTGGAGCGACGAGCGTTCCGCCGACAGCGCCTCCACCGCCACCGATCACGCCACCGACAACCGTGCCGGCCACTCCACCAATGACTCCACCTACGATAGCGCCTGTCTCACCCAAGCCATACATATCCCTGTAGCGTAATGGGCTTCCATACGCATAGAGGTAGGTACTGACCCCGCCGTCCAGCCCGATCGGATCGGACTGCACATAGCGCCCGATGGCCGGGTCGTAGTCGCGGAAGTAGTTGTAGTGCCGTCCGGTCTCGGAGTCGTAGAACTGGCCGGGGAACCGCAAATTGAAGACGAACGCGATACCGTTACCGTCCGGGTCCTGGTGCGGCGCCGCCGCGCCGAATGGGTCGCTGGTCCAGCGCCAGACCACGGCGCGGGTTTGGTCAGTGACCAGCCGCGGCGTGCCCAGATGGTCCGTGTGGATATAGTAGCGACTGCCGCCGCGGACCGTGGCGACCGGCACGCTACCGAGGTAGACGATCTCCTCGACGGCAGCGCCGGTGGTGCCGCTGTAGACCCCGAACAGTTGACCATCGGGGCCGTAGACGAAGTGGCTGGTCTGCCCGCCGACCGTCTTGGCAACCCGTTGTCCCTCGGCGTTGTAAGTGTAAGTGGCGAGGGTCGCCCCGCCTTGCTTGACCTCAGCCAAGCGGTTGGCCTGATTGTAGACGTAGGTGAAGCGGCTGTCTTGGATCAGGTTGCCGGCCGCGTCGTAGCGATAGTCGACGGAATCGGCGCCGGTGGTCAGTTGGAGGCGGTGACTGTCAGTCGCGTAGCTGTAGAGGGTCTGGGCGGCCCCGACGGTCTTCGACAACCGGTTGCCCACCAGGTCGTAGCTGAAGGCGACGGCGCCGTAGGGTCCATCGGCATCGGTCAGGCGGTCCAAGGCGTCGTAGTCGAAGCGCTGGGTCCGGGCGGCGTCGAGGGCGTCGGTCCAGTCGGTGATGTTGTCCGCCGCGTCGTAACCGTAGGCGAGGTCCTGGACGGTGCCGACGGTGATGGCGGTCGGGCGGTAGTCGGTATCGAAGGTCTCGGTATGGGCGAGCCCCGAGCCGTCGGTCCAGGTGCTGGCGGGGCCGAAGGGCAGGTAGGCGATGTTGCTCAACACCGGCTGACCGTCGGCACTGATGCTGCGCACCCGGCCCTGCGCGTCGTAGGTGTAGGTGACGGCGAGACCGCTCGGATAGGTCAGGGTGGTCAGGCGATCGGCGCCGTTGTAGGTGTAGCCCAGCGCGTAGGTCCGGCCTTGGACGGCACGGCTTTCGGTGAGTACATTGCCGCGGGCGTCGTAGGTGAAGCGGGTCTGTCCGCTCGGGTCGTCGTAGCCGGTCAGGCGGCCGGGTCCGTTGGTGCCCTGGTCGTAGAGGTAGGTCCGATCCTCGCCGGGGGATGGGAAGTCGGTGGCGGTGCGGCGATCCGCGGCGTCATAGGCGTGGGTGACGGCGACGCCGCGGCTGTCGGTTTGGGCGACGAGGTTGCCGGCGGGGTCATACTCGGCGTTGGTGACGCCGGTATCGGGGCTGTCGAGCCGGGTCTGACGGTCCAGGGCGTCGTAGCTGTAGGCGGTGACCAGGCCCTTGGGATCGGTGACACCGGTGAGGTTGCCGACCCGGTCGTAGGCGTAGCGGGTGACGCCGGCAGCGGCATCGGTGAGTTCGGCAATGCGGTCCAACGCGTCATGGGCGCGGGTCGAGGTGCGGCCGAGCGGGTCGGCGATGGTGGTCAGGTTGCCGTTGGCGTCGTAATCGAGGTCGGTGCTTTGGCCCATGCCGGCGACCACCTGGATCGCCTGGGACAGGGCGTCGTAGGCGAGGGTCTCGGTGTAAAAGACTTGGTTGGCACTGTCCTTGCGCTCGGTGCGGGTGCGATTGCCGAGCCGGTCATAGCCGTAGGTCTCCCGCGCATTGGCGGCGTCGGTCCGGGCGCTCAGGCGATCGATCGCATCATAGGTGCGCACGAGCCGCACGCCGCTGGGGTCGGTGACCGCGGTCTGGTTGCCGGCGTTGTCGTACTCGTAGCGGTATACCGCCGAGCCGGGCAGGGTCTCGGTGGTGAGTTGATCGGCGCCGTCGTAGGCGTAGGTCGTGGTGTTGCCCGCCATATCGACGCGCGTGGCCGGGTTGCTATTGAGATCATAGGTCCGCCGCTCTACCTGGGCCAGCGCATTGGTGGTGGTGATCAGCCGGTTGCGGCTGTCATAGGCATAGGTCGTGACCGCGCCCCGCGCATCGGTGACGGCGGTGATGTTGCCGTTGGGGTCATAGGCGAAGGCGGTCTCGCCGCCCAAGGCATCGACGATCTTGGTGCGGCGGTTGAGGGTGTCGTACTCGAAGCGGGTGGCGCGGCCCTCGGCGTCGGTGATGCCGGTCAGATTGCCCACCGCGTCATAGGTCATGGTGGCGGCGTTGCCGAGCGCGTCGGTGACGCTCGCGAGGTTGCCGCCGGTATCGTAGCCATAGGCGGTGGCATTGCCGCGCGGGTCGGTGGCGGACTTGAGCCGGCCGCGTGCGTCGTAGGTCAGGACGGCCTGTCTGCCCTGGGCATCGACGATCCTGGTCAGGTTGCCGCGGCTGTCGTACTCGAAGCGGGTGACGTGGCCCGCGGCGTCCGTCTGGCTGGTCACCTGGCCATAGGTCGATTCGTAGCTGTAGGTGGTGACCTGATTGAGCGCATCGGTCTCGGTGAGCAGGTTGCCTTGGGCGTCGTAGGTGTAGGTGGTGGTATGGCCGTTACCGTCGGTGCGGCTCAGGCGGTTGTAATTGGCGTCCCAGGTCGAGCGGGCGGTACGGGCGAGCGGGTCGCGGATCTCGGTGGGCTGGCCGGTGGCATTGAAGGTATAGAGCGTCTGGAAATTGCGCGGGTTGGTGACGCGGGTCTGGGTGGCGCTCAGGTAGGTGAACTGGTCGGCGGCGCCATCGGCGAGAACCTCGCGGGTCACGCGGTCCTGGGTGTCGTAGGTGAGACTGATGGCGGTGTTGCCGCGGGCATCGACGACGGTGCTGAGGTTCCCGCCGGTATAGGTGTAGCGGGTCTCCCCGCCCGCGGGGTCGGTGGCGCGGGTCAGGTACCCGCCGGCATCGTAGGTGTAGCGAAAGACACGCCCCAGGGGATCGGCGACACTGGCGATGCGCCCGTCGGCACCCTTGGTAAAGGTCAGCGCCCGAGCGTCGGCCGCGGTGGCCGCGGCGATCAAACCGGCCGCGTCATAGGCCAGCGTCAGCGCGTTGCCGTTGCGGTCCTGGATGCGGGTGAGCCGGCCGGTGCGATCGAAGGCGTGGATCGTGCCGTCCTTGTCGCGCAGTTGGGCGTTGCCGTCCGCGGCCACGCTCAGGGTCTGATAGGTACCGGGAGCCGTCGCCCAGACCCCGTCGCCCTGGTGTTCAAAGCGTTTGCGCTTGCCGTCGCCCTGCACCACGATCGCGGTTTCGGTCGTGCCGTCCGTGACCAGGATCAGCCGCGTGGTCAGGTTGGTGTGCCAGCCCTGGCCGAAGGGACCGTCGGCGAGGTCTTGGGAGTGATAGGCACGGATCAGCGCCAGCGTCGGCCCGAAGCCGGGGACGGTGAAATCGATCGAACGCTGCACCTTGTCCCCGGCCCCGATATCCACCGGGTGGCCGGTTTCGCAGCGGTTGTCCTCGTCGGGGCAGTCAGGCTTCTGGCTGTCGTCGGGGGGATTGGGTTGAAAGGTGTCGTGCCCCTGGTCCCAGGGGAAGTGGAAGGCAACCGCGGGCGCGGCGGCCAACAGGCCCAGCACGAGCGCCGCCATCAGGTGCAGAAAAATGCCGCGGGTCCTCATGATCGGGATCTCCCTGGTCTCTATTCCGCAATGGCGCCGGCGATAGCGGCGCTCAGCGCGTCGATGCGTTGCCGCGCCTGCGGGTGCGCGGACAGGTAGCCGTCGATCGCCTCGCGGTGGGCACTGGTGTAGGCCAGATAGTCGGTCTCGTCGCTGCCGAATCCGGCGAACAGCGCCGCCATGGCTTCGCGGCTGGGCGGCTGTTTGGTGGTGGTCCATGCCTGTTTGGAAAGCTCCAGGCGGGCGATGCTCAGATCGATATAGCGGGTCAGGGTCAACTCCCCGGCCGCGGCGCTCCCGATCCCGCTGAGATTGGCGATCAGGATGGCGAGCGGCAGTGCGCCGCACGCACCGCAGACGAACGTCTTGGTCTTCATCAGTAGAACACCCGGATCAGCAGGTAACGGGTCAAGGAGGTACTGCCGGAGCCGTCGATGGCGGTGAGCGCGAGACGGTACTCACCCTTGTCCGGGAGGAGTCCGCTGCTGTTGCGCCCATCCCAGCTCAAGACCTTGCCGGCGCCGGCCGTGAAGCCCCGGAAGCGTCCGTTGAACACCACGCCGCCGGTCGCGAGATTGGTCACGGACAGGTCCAGGTCGGCGGCCTTGCTCAGATCGAAGCGGACCTGGAGCGGCCGACTGCCGTCGCGGGCCGGGCTGTATCGGGTGGGCTGGACCGAGAAACTGGAGATGATCGGGGCCGAGGCGAGATAGATCGCATTGTCCGGCAGCCGATAGCCCCAGATGCCGAACAGGAAGCTGTCCCCGGGGGGCGCGACCGCCCGTGACCCGTTGGGCAGCAGGCCGTCCCAATAGATGGTGTGAGTCCCCACCCCGAAGGGCTTGCGATCGAGTAAGGTCACGAGCCGGGTATCGGTATTGTACAGGCCGACAAAGGCGAGTATCTCGGAGGCACCCTGACTGCTCGGCACGGTAAAGACGATATCCAGGGGATCGTTGGCGAACGGCGAGAAGGTGCCGCCGACGTTGTTGCGGGTTGGGTTGTAGCGCGTCCCGCCGGTGGTCGCGGTGAGATCGACCTGCTTGGTCGTGGCACCGATGTCGTATTGCAGTACCGCGTAGTAGTTGCCGTCCGGTAACAGCGTGCCGGAGTCGTTGCGGCCGTCCCAACTGTCGTTGTAGGTGCCGGCGACGCGCGACCCGTTGATCAGGCTACGCACGGTCGTGCCGGCGCCGTCGCGAATGACGATCCGCACCGGAACCGTGCCCGACAGCGTGGTGCGCACCGTTGCCGTCCCGCCGCTGTCGGGAAGGAAGGTGTCAGTGGGAATACTGAGGCCGGCGGTGACATCGACCTCGATGGCAATGCTGTCGGCACTGGTCTGACCCACATCGTCCGTCACGCGCAGGGTCGGGCCGAAGACCCCGCCGGCTTGGTAGGTGCGGCTGACCGTCGCGGTGGTCGGTGAGGAGTAATCGACGATGCCGTCGCCCTCGAAGTCCCATTCGTACAGTCGGATGGGACCGCCGCCCACCACGGTGCCGCCGAGGGTTACGGCGACCGGGGCAATACCGCTGATGCGGCTGGCGGTCGCCGTCACGGTAGGAGAGCCCTGCGGACGGGGGCGCACGGTCGTATTGATGACGCCCGAAACCCCGATCAGGCCAGCCGTATCGGTGACGCGGCAACGGGCCGAGAAATCGCCGACCGTCGCATAGGTATGCGAGACAGTTCCGCTGGTGGTCGACGTATAGTCGTAGACGCCATCGCCCTCGTAGTCCCACTCCCAGCGCGTAATGGAACCATTCTGGCTCTGCCCCGCGCAGGTGAGGGTAACCGCAAGGGGTACGGGTCCGTTGGAGGGTGTCGCGGACGCGCTCGCCGTGGGTCCTTGCCGTTGTACCGTCACGGCGCACCTCTCCGTGGCCACGGCACCGAGGTTGTTCTGGACCTCGAGCACGGCGTTATAGGTGCCGGGGCTGTTGAAGATCCAGGTGTAGTCAGCGGGCACCGAGTCGCTGGTGTCGTAGGTCCCATTGCCGTCGCGGTCCCAGCGATAGCGCACGATACTGCCGCCGGTGAACTGACCGCGGCTGCGGTAGGTCACCGTGTGCGGTGCCGTCCCCAGCGTCGGACCGCAATCGGCGATGGCGCGGAATACGGTAATGCTGAAGCGATGGCTCGCCTGGCCCAGGTTACCCGTGCGATCGGCGACGCGGGCAGTCACCTCGTTCGCACCGCCGGGCAGGTCGACCACGGGGGTGTAGCCGGCGCTGCCCTCGTTGACGCTCGCGGCGCTGGTGACATCGGCCCCGTTCACCAAGAGTTGGAAACTGTCTTTATCGACTCCGGCACCGTCATCACTGAAGGCGACCGTGATCGTTGGCCGTCTGGACGCCAGGACGGCTCCCTCGCCCGGATAGGAGATCGTAACCGTCGGTGGCGTGTCGTCCGCAATAACCGCGGTATTGTCCCCATCCTGAGACTGACCATCGTCGACCTCGATGCGCGCGACATAGATGCCCTCGACGTCCGGGGTGACGCGCGCGACTGCACGATCGGCGTCCACGATGTCCTGCGAGCCGATGGCACTTGCGGATGGCCGCGCGACCAGCCTCCAGCGATGGGTGAGCGCGGCCGGCGCGTGGTCCGGGTCACGGCTGGCACTGCCATCGAGAGTCGCGGCGTCGCCAAGCTTGACGGCGGTATCGGGACCCGCGACCGCGGTCGGCGGCACATTGGCCTGTCGGACATCGACCAGCATGCCGTCGCCGGCGTTAAGTAGGCCGTTGCCGACCGTCAGGGCGAGGCCGTAGAGCCCCGTGACATCCGGGACGAAGTGGGCCTGTGCATTGGTCGCGGAGACAATATCGCTGGTGGTCAGCAGACTGCCGGAGGGGATTGCCGAGAAGGTCCAGGCGAACGTCAGCGGCAGGTCGTTCGGCTCGCGGCTGCCCGCTCCGTCCAACTGGACCGTCTCACCAAGGCTGACCCATTGGTCGCGCCCCGCGTTGGCGTTCGGAGGCGCCATCGTTGCGGCCGCCGTCACAACGGTTTCGTCGGGCTGGCTGAACAGGAAACCATCCGCAACCGTCAGCGAAAACCGATACGCGCCGGGTAGGTCGGGCGTGAAACGGGGATTGGGAAGGGTGTTGTCGTCAAGGACAGCCGTGCTGCCACTCGGCGTTTCCAGGAGACTCCAGGTCAAGGTGATGGGGTCGCCGTCGGGGTCGTAGCTATCCGTGCCGTCCAGTGCAGTGGGGGTGCCGACCCGCGCCTGCTGATCTGGCCCAGCCTGGGCCACGGGCCTTTGGTTGGCAGGGGCCAGCCGGTACAGGTCGGGGTAGACGTTAAAGCGGAGCAGACGGGTACCGCTGGTGGGGGCGAAGACCACATCCTTGGAGACCGTTTGACCGGGGCCGCAGGGGCCGGGTATCAGATAGTAAGGACTGCCTTCCCTGGTGACCCCGTCCGCGCCTTTCATGACGACCGCGGGAGAGTCTATCCGCGTGATCACCAAGTAGAGGGGGCCGGTGATTGTCGATGCGGTGAGGTTGGTCAGCTGCGCCGCCATCGTGGTATCCCCCGTGCGGCGATCCGTTCGTGCACGCAAAAACGCGGCGCGCATGTCGCTTGGCTGGATCATCTGGAGATCGGCGAGACCGATATCTGCGGCGTGCAGGGAAAAGGTGGGCGTCGCCAAAAAGGCGAGGATTAGCAGGCATGCGGCCCAGACACCCCTTCCCATATTTACCCCCCGGTTCTGCTCGCCGGACGCGAACAAAATAGCCAGCAATCGACAGGCCCCGAAACCGCTACAGAAAACTTGCCTACCACAGGCTTTGGCCACTGTCCGCGATCATCTAAGGACATCCAGCACCCTTAACACGGGCAAGAATAGTGAGAAAATCGGTTTTGTCAAGGACCGCGGTTGGTGCGCTTGATCTGGATTAACCCGAGCAAACCGGCTGCCAGCAGGAAGACGGGGGCGGGGACCGGCGCCTCCTGGGTCACCAGCCTGACGTCCGAGACGTTCGCGGTTGAAGCCAATGCGCTGTCGCCAGACAGCTTGGTGAGTTGAAAACGCAGCCCCAGCGTCGAGCCGACGAGCGCGGAAATATTGATCTCCACCAGCCCGCTACCCGAGACCTGCGCGAAAAACTCATAACCCAACCCCGCGCTCGATCCTGTCGCAGCGTCGATCAGGAGGGCCCCAAATTCATCAGACTCACCGGCTCCCACGTTGAAAACGTAGTCGAACGCCAGCGAAACGCCCGGTCCCGGCACGATCACAACCGGGTCGCCCAGACCGGGGTCATTCGACAGCAGAACGACTGCGAAAACCGGATCTTCCGAGAAGGCCGCAGAGGATCCGTCCCCCGAGACGACGACCGTTGGGTCGGCCAGAAAATCATTGAGATCTATCGGTACAGAACTTGCATAAGCACCTACCGATGCGAACATCGTCACCGCCGCCAGAGTGCGTACGTATTTCCCGTCTTGCATGCCTTCTCCCCCATTGATCCACGACCTTAAACAGCTAGGCTTCGCTCCCCTCTCTATCTTTCAAGATCCCAACAACTGGAATCCGAAAATTCTTAGGCAATATCCGAACCAAAATCATATTATGAAGTAATTTCAGAAGTTTGCGTATAAATCATTTCTTACGAAACGACTCGGAATGTAAAAATTCCTGACACTGGAAGGGATCGCTTCAGGGGTCTCAGGCGCGACGGAACAGAAAAACCCGGGAAGCCCACCTACCATCCTTGTTGAGCATGAACACGATTTCCAACCGCTTGCCAGACTATCATCGACCGGCCGCGCGCGGTCGCGCAGAACCGCCGCGAACCGGACGAGCGTCTGCCGACGGTCGTCGTCATCGGCACCCTGACCACATGAAGCGGCCCAGTTACCCTTGGGCCTTTCGCCCGCGGCTTCGCGCCCGCGGGTTCAGATGGCGCGGTTCCAGTCGGGCCGCCCAACGCCTGAAGGAGGCGGTGGTGGAGATCAAGGCGGTCAGCCGGCAGGACCCGCTGGGAGCGGCCGACGGCGCGATCCTGCTGCTGGAGCGGCTCTGGCCGCGCGGCAATCGAACGACTCACGGCCGGTTTCGAGGCCCAGCGGCGGCTCTCTATCGCCAACGGTCACCACCGCACCGCCGCCGCGGCGCGCATCGGCGCGACCCGCCAGGCGGCCAACCAAGACCACACCGGGGCCGAGGCGTACAACCGCTTCCTGGCGGTCAGCTTCCCGGCCGATCAGCCGCGGGTGCTGGCCGTCAACCGGTTGGTGCGCGACCTCCACGGCCGCGACGCCGCGACCTTCCTGCACCGGCTCGGGGAGTGTGGCGCGCTGGTGCCGAGTGCCGCGCCCGTCATGCCCGGCCGGCGCGGCGAGTTCGGTCTCTACCTGGACCGCGCCTGGTACCGGCTGACCCTGAATCCCGATCGCACCCGGTCGGCCGAACTGCGGCTGGACCCGGCAGCACGCCTGGACGTGCGGCTGCTCCAGGACCAGGTGCTCGCCCCGCTGCTCGGCATTGCGGACCCCCGCCAGGACCCCCGGATCGGTTTCGTCGGCGGCATCCGGGGTCTCCCCGGGCTCATGCAGCAGGTGGACGGCGGGGCTTGGCGCCTGGGGTTCTCGCTCTACCCGACTGCACTTGCCGACCTGCTGGCCCTGGCCGAGGCGGGTGCCGTCATGCCGCCCAAATGCACCTGGTTCGAGCCCAAGCTGGCGGATGGGGTGGTCAGTCTGGTCCTGGACTGATCGGCCGCAAACCCCCTTGCCCGGTGTCGTTAGCGCGGCTATGATCAGTGGGCCCATCCGGTCTCGCGTGATTGAATTGCCTATCCGTCATCGACGTCAGAAACAAGAAGCCTGAAATGATAAACTTGCAGGATCCCGTCCTCGACAGCGAGTTGCATGCCCTGCGCGCCGGACTGCAACGTCACCCGCTGTTCGCGGCCATTCGCGAACCGGCTGATCTGCGGCAATTCATGCAAGTGCATGTATTCGCAGTCTGGGATTTCATGTCGCTGGCGAAACGCCTGCAACGCGATCTGACCGCGCTGTCGTTGCCGTGGCTGCCGCCCACGAACGCGGAGGCCGCGAGGCTCATCAACGAGATTATCCTCGCGGAGGAAAGCGATGTCGGCCCCGACGGCGAGGCAGCCAGCCATCTGGACCTCTATCTGGGCGCGATGGCCGAAGTTGGCGCCGACACCGCGCCGTTCAGCCAGTTCATTGCTGCACAGCAACGCGGCGTGCATTGGAGCCAGGCGTTGGAGTCACCTGCTATACCTGCGGTCGCGCGCGATTTTGTACGCAGCACTCTGAACACTGCCATCAACGGTTCCACGTTGCAGACCATGGCGAGCTTCTTCTACGGTCGCGAGAGCATCATTCCTGAGATGTTTCAAGGGCTGCTGGATCACTGGGGCTTGTCGGCCGAATCAGCGCCGAGGTTCGTCTACTATCTGCGCAGACACATTCAACTGGATGCCGAGGCGCATGGTCCAGCGGCCGCCAGATTGCTCAGCGCAATTGCGGGTGAGCAGTCGGATGCGCTGCTGAGCGCACGCGCGGCGGCGCGCGAAGCACTCTCTGCTCGCCACCAACTTTGGGATGGCACGCTGCTCGCGCTAAGAGTCCCAAGCGTCAGCAGTCGGGCCCCCACTCGTCCGGTAGCATACGCATGAAGTTTCACGTTTCGTTGTTTGCTCTGACGCCGGCACTGACAGCTTGCGCGGGCGGCGCCGATGCGCCACCGGCCGCTTGCGCATCTGTGCCCTGCATCCGGGATCTGGAAGCCGAATCCTGATCCGGGCAATTCCGGGCACAGTTTGGCTAACGGCCATGAAGGGGGGTCGACACCCCGGAACATGGCAGTTGCTTGTGGGAGCGGCCTCCGGGCGCGATGCGGCGCCGCGGCGAACTCCGATGCCGCGTTCCCTGCGCGGCTCGTCGCGGCTGAAGCCGCTCCCACAGGGTTCCCGCCGGACTTTCACGGTAACCCGTGGGGAGGGTCGATGCACGGGGATCTAGGGGGAATCGGGCCGCGGTGTGTCCGCGTCGCGGCGTCATCCAGCACCATTGATTTCTAAGTTGAGTCGCTCGCTTGCCCCCGCCGCCATGCCTGGCTTATCCTACCGTCTCACTTTGGGTGCCCCGCGGTGCGACCGTGCCGCGGGGTGAAACGGGAAGTCCGGTGACCGCGGGCGCGCTTGCGCGGCCGTGTACTCCGGCGCAGCCCCCGCTGCTGTAAGCCTGACGGGATCGCCACACGCCACTGCGCGCCTCACGCGCGGGAAGGCGGCGCAACCCCGGATGAGGGTGAGCCAGAAGACCGGCCCAGGGCGTGAACTGGTGTGAGCCCCGGGGTGCGGGCCCGAGCTGATCAGGTTGCCGATTGGGCCATTGCGGCCCGCCGGCAGACCGCCTTGCGCTCCAACCCCTGTCTGCCGCGACCAGCGTCGCCGGCCTGCCGTCCCGGCGGGCCGGGCGCACGCATCGCCCGTCCCCGCTTATCACCTCGGATTCCAACTACCGTCACGAGGTTCATCATCATGTCGAGCGCCCCCGGCCCCAGCCGCCTCGCGCGGGCGTTCGCCGCCGCCCCAGTGCCGCGCCGCCGACGGGTCTACCTGTCGGCCCGCGCCTGAGCGGGGCTCGCGCCATGGGCAGCGTATGGTTCGTCGGCGCCGGGCCCGGGGACCCGGACCTGATCACGGTCAAGGGGCGCCGACTGGTGGAGCAGGCGGGGGCCATCCTCTATGCCGGCTCGCTGGTGGACGCGGCGGCGACCCGCTTCGCCCCGCCCGGCTGTCGGCTGCAGGACTCGAAAGCCATGACCCTGGAGCAGATCGTCGCGTGGCTCGCCGCCGCGGCCGGTGAGTGCGAGACCGTGGTGCGCCTGCAGACCGGCGACCCGGGGCTCTACGGTGCCCTGACCGAGATGACCCGCCCCCTGGACGCGGCCGGCATCCCCTGGCAGGTGGTGCCGGGCGTCACCTCCGCCATGGCCGCCGCGGCGGCGGCCGGGGAGAGTTTGACCCTGCCGGAGGTCACCCAGACGGTGATCCTCACCCGCACGGCCGGGCGCACCCCGGTGCCGGAAGGCGAGTCGCTCGCGTCCCTCGCCGCCCACCGCTGCACCCTGTGCATCTATCTGTCGGCCACCCTGCTGCCGGAGGTCCAAGAGGCCCTGGGCGCCGCCGGCTGGCCCCCGGACGCGCCCATCCTGGTGGTGCAGAAGGCGAGTTGGCCGGGTGCCGAGCAGATCGTGCGCGGACGCCTGGACGACATCGACCGGCGTTGCCGCGACTTGGGCATCGCCTCCCAGGCCATGATCATCGCCAGCCCCACCCTGGGCGCCCGCCACTGGCCCGAACTCACCGCGTCCAAGCTCTATGACCCGGGCTTCGGGCACCGCTTCCGGCGGGCCGCCGGCCCGGCGCCGGCAGACGATTGTCCGCAAATGAACGCAAATGAACGCAAATAAGATGGACGATACAACCCTGTTGCTGGTCGGCCACGGCTCCCGCTTCCAGGGGGGCAATGCCGAGACCCTGCGGTTCGCCGAGTTGTGGCGGGCGCGCCATCCGGATTGGCGCATCGCGACCTGCTTCATCGAGTGGGACGCGGTGCTGCTGGACGCCGGCCTGGACCTGGCTGCCCGCGAGTCGCGCCGGGTGCTGGTCATTCCCTTCATCCTCAACGCCGCCGGTCATGTGAAGATGGAGATCCCGGCCGCGGTCGCGGCGGCCCGGGCGCGTCACCCCGGGGTGGACTTTGCCGTCGCACGGCATCTCGGGATGGGGCCGGAGGTCCTGGGCCTGCTCCAGGGGCGGCTCGACGGCCTGATGGATGGGCTGGCCCGGCCCGACCCCCGCACCACCGGGGTCATACTCCTGGGGCGCGGGTCCTCGGACGCCGGGGCCAACGGGGAACTGGCGCGTCTGGCGCGCTGGTTGTTCGAGGCCAACCACCACGACCTGGTGGATCTGGCCTTCACCGGCATTGCCTGGCCGCGGCTGGAGACCGCGGTCCAGCGCCAGGCGCGCCTGGGCATGACCCAGATCGCCATCCTGCCGGTCTATCTCTTCGCCGGCCGACTGACCGAGCGGATCAGTGCCCAGGTCGGACGGCTGCGCACCCATTATCCCGGGGTCGCCTTCGCCCTGGCGGACTACTTCGGCCAGGACCCGGCCATCTTCGACCTGCTCGACGCCCGCGCCCAGGGACTGGACCAGCCCGCCGGCCTGCTGCTGGAGTGCGACGGCTGCAAATACCGCACGGCGGCCGAGGGCCTGCACCTGCACGGCCACGACCACACCCGGATCGCCCCGGCCCTACCAGTCGACCCCATGACCGCGCATCTCGAGGCGCCAGGACACCCATGAACAGCCCCGCAGCCCCGTCTGTCACCGCCCAAGTCACCCGCGCCGGCCGGGCCATCGAGGACGAATCCTTCGCCATCATCGACGCGGAGGCCGGTCCCCACCCCTACGACCCGGGCCAGTGGGCGGTCGTGCGGCGTATGATCCACGCCAGCGCGGACTTCGACCTCAACGGCCTGACCGCCTTCCATCCGCGGGCGGTCGCGGCCGGGCTGGCGGCGCTGCGCCGGGGCGGTCGGCTCCTGGTGGCCGACGTGGGGATGATCCTGGCCGGTCTCTCGCCCGCCCGGCTCGCCCGCTTTGGGCTGCGTCCCTATCAATTCATCGCCGACCCGGACGTGATCGCGCAGGCCCAGGCTCAAGGCACCACCCGCGCCGTGCAGGCGATGCGCAAGGCCCAGGCCATGGGGCTCCTGGACGGCGCTATCATCGGCATCGGCAACGCACCGACCGCCCTGCTGGAGGTCCTGCGCCTGATCGCGGAGGAGGGGGTGCGCCCGGCCCTGATCATCGGAATGCCGGTGGGCTTCGTCTCGGCGGCGGAGTCCAAGGCGATGCTGGCCGAGGTCACGGAGGTCCCCTGGGTGTTGGTGCAGGGGCGCAAGGGGGGGGCTACACTGGTGGTTGCGGCCATCCATGCCCTACTGGCATTGGCGGCAGGGCCTGACGAACCGGTCGCTTGATCCGCTATCCGCAGGAGCCCGTAGGGTCCGCTGTGCGGACCAGCGATCTCGCGGATGGCAGGGTGGCCAATATTACGATCAAGGCCGTTCAGGCGCCACAATGCATTCCGGCGAAGCTCATGCTGCAAGAATTTCAAGATATTTCTGGCCAATCGTTTCACGACGCGTTTCAGGCTTGGCGTGCCGCGAACCCGAATGGGACGCTCCTGAACCTGGATACGCAGACCAAGGCGAAGCTCCACGGTTCACAGTGTCAACACTTCGGATCAACAAATTGGTCGGCTGAACCAGATACCGGACCTTACTCGCTTACCCGGAAGCGAAAGGTACTTGGCGCCGGAGCTGGCTCACTCGCAGACTGGGCACGCAACAATGGCGTCGAGGTTCGTCTTTGCGTCCACTGCAAATCCGACGGTTTCGTGTCAGAGGCCGATTTGAAGGCCATTCCAATCGCGCAGCAGGCTGCTCCGATGTCAGTCACGCAGGTAGTTGAAGCGGTTGAGGGTCGCGTTCGCGAAGTTCGTTCCCTCCAACATGGACGCAATGCGAGCCTAAGAACCGCGGCGCTCGCCAGAGCGAAGGGGGTTTGCGAGGGTTGCACCGTGGACTTCTCCCGTCTATTGGCAGGTCGTGGCGTGCGAGTGCTTGAGGTACACCACAAGAATGCCATATCTTCGCGCACGGAACCGAGTCTCACCAAAGTCGAAGAGTTAGCTGTACTGTGCCCAAACTGCCATGCACTGGTACATCTCGATGCTGACCCGCCGAGGCCGGTCGAGGACCTGCGCGCAATGTACGCCTTGGCGCAGACGTGAATCGCGATTCATCGCTGAATCGCAGCTGACCCTGCAATGCATGATTCTACTTGGGAGATGAGTTACCTCGTTCCCACACGGCCAGATTGTGAAAGCCGATGAGTGTTATGACCGCCCGATCCTTCGCTGAGAGCAATATTGCGGTGGATGCGCTAGATAGCGATCCGCTGCGGCGCGATTTCCGGATGGCAGGATGACCGACGGCCATAAGACGCGGCCGCGGGCACCCAAAGGCGACGCCCGCCGCGGTCGCGGCGATCGGACCGGCTTCACCACCGGGGCCAACGCGGCGGCGGCGGCGACCGCGGCGACGCTGGGGCTGGTCCAGGGCCGGGTGCCGGAGTCCGTGGACTGTCTGCTGCCCAACGGCCAACGGGTCGTCTTTGCCATCTGCCAGGGACAGGCGGCGGGCGACCTGGCCCAAGCGGTCTCCATCAAGGATGCGGGCGACGACCCGGATGCGACCCAGGGTGCCCACCTGACGGCGCTGGTGCGCCGCCTCCCCGGGGAGGCGGGCGCGGTGCTGTTGCGGGGCGGTGCCGGGGTCGGGGTCGTGACCCGACCGGGGCTGGGGCTGGAGGTAGGCAGCGCGGCGATCAATCCGGTGCCGCGGCGCAATATCGCGGAGAATGTCCGGGCCGCGGGCGCGGCGCTGCTGGCGGCGGGGGACGGGCTTGAGGTGACCATCGCGGTCCCGGGCGGGGAGGCGATGGCCCGCAAGACCCTGAACGCCCGGCTCGGTATCCTGGGCGGGATCTCGATCCTGGGGACCACCGGGATCGTGCGGCCCTATTCCACCGCGGCCTTTCGTGCCGCCCTGGTCCAGGCGGTGCGGGTGGCGGCCTTCCAGGGGCAGACCACCGTCGTCTTCACCACCGGCGGGCGCACCGAGAAGGGGGCGATGGCGGCGCTCCCAGGATTGGCGGAGGTCTGTTTCGTGCAGATGGGCGATTTTGTGAAGGCGGCCTTTACCAGTGCGATCAAGCTGCGGATGCGGCACCTCATCGTCGGGGCCATGGTGGGGAAGCTCACCAAGATGGCCCAGGGCTTGGCGGTGACCCATGCCTGGCGCGCCCCGCTGGACCGGGACCTGATCGCCGCGGTGGCCGCCGAGGTCGGGGCCCCGCCGGATCTGGTGGCGCAGATCCGCGTGGCGGCGACCGCCCGCTTCGCCGCGGAGCGTCTGGAGGCCCTGGGGCTTGCGGTGCCGCTGCATCGGGTCGTGGCCCTGCGGGCGATGGAGAGTCTGCGCCGCTGCTACCCGGGGCCTTATCGACTGACGCTGCTGGCCTGCGACTTCGCGGGTCAACCGCTGGTCAGCGTTGGAGACGACGTCGATGACTGAGACCTGCACCCTGATCGGGATCCTGGACGACGGTTGGCCGGGCTTGGCCGACGCCGCACGGGCGCGGCTGACCGCGGCGGGGTGCGTGATCGGCGCCGCCCGGACCCTGGACCTGGTCGCATCTCGGCTGGCCCCGGGTGCCAGGCAACTGCCGATGGACGGCGCCCTGGCCCAGGTCCCGGGCTGGGTGCGTCAAGCCTGGGCGGAGGGGCTGAGGGTTGCCGTGCTCGCCACGGGTGACCCGCTCTGCCATGGTATCGGCGGGCGGCTGATGGCGGCCTTGGGGGCGGCGGCCATTGAGGTCCTGCCGGCCCCGTCCACCCTGCAACTGGCCTGCGCGCGCCTCAAGGTGCCCTGGCAGGGCGCCCATATCGCCTCCTGCCACAGCGCCGGGTCGGGCGAGTGGGAGCCGGGGGCGACCCCGGCCCATGCCCTGTACCAGGTGGTCCAGGCTGTGGCCCAGTACCCGCTGGTGGGGGTCTTCACGAGCCCCGAGAACGGGCCGGACCGGATCGCCCGGGCGCTGCTGACGGTGGGCTACGGGGAGGAGATCAGCCTGTCGGTCGCCGCCCGTCTCGACTGTCCGGACGAGGCGCTGTTCCCGGATCTCAGCCTGGAGGAGGCGGCCGGGCTGGAGTTTGCAGGGCCCAATATCGTCATCCTGGAGCGGGGGCTGGAGCGAGGTGCGGCCGGCAAGCCTGGTCGCGGCGGCGCGGGTGTCGCGGCGGGACGCCGCTCCCACATGGTAGGGTCCGACCCGGTCTTTGGCCTGGCGGATGGCGACTTCGCACAGCAGCGGCCTCGGGTAGGGGAGGGTGCCGGGCTCATTACCAAGCTGGAGGTGCGGGCAGTCAGCCTCGCCAAGCTCGCCCTGCGGCCGGACAGCCTGGTCTGGGATATCGGGGCCGGCTCCGGGGCCGTCGGTCTGGAGGCCAGCCGGATCAGTTATGCGGGTCACGTCTGGGCGATCGAGCGCGCCGCCGCCCAGGCGGCGGACGCGCGGGCCAACGCGCGGCGCCTGCGCGCCGGCAATTACAGCCTCTATGAAGGCGAGGCGCCGGCCGGTCTGGACGCCTGGCCGGACCCGGATGCGGTCTTCATCGGCGGCTCGGGCGGGGGCCTGGAGGCGCTGATCGAACTTGTCGCCGGTCGGCTGCGCCCGGGCGGGCACCTGGTGCTGAATTTGGTTACGCTGGAGAATCTGGCGACCGCCACCGCGGCCCTGGACCGGGCCGATCTGGCCTGGGACCTGATCCAGCTCGCGCTGGCGCGCAGCCGGCCGATCCGCGGCCTGCACCGGCTGGCCGCATTGAACCCGGTCTGGATACTGACCGCCGCTCGCCTTCCGAATGATGAAGATTTATTGTCCGCAAATAAACGCAAATGAACGCAAAAAAAGACCTTGATATCGTGATCGGCCGCCGGTGCACGGGGCGCCGAGCGACTGACACAGGCGTGACACCGCCGGAGACACTGCGTAGGATGGGTAGAGCGCAGCGAAACCCATCGTTTTCGCGCACCTCAAGCGTTGATACAGAGCGGGCCTGGAGTGCTGTCATGAGGACGAGAACTGGGCATGTTGATGGCACAGCTTCTCTGCCTGTTTCTTATTTGCGTTCATTTGCGTTCATTTGCGGACTAACCCTCTTCATCCTGTCAGCGGAAGCGCCCCATGTCTGATTCTTCATCCCGCCCGCCCGGTTGCCTGATCGGCGTCTCGCTCGGCCCCGGCGACCCGGGCCTCATCACCCGCCGCGCCTGGGAGGTCCTGCAGTCGGGGGGGCGCTGGGTCTATCCGGTCAAGGGCAAGGACGCGGCCTCCTATGCCCTGGACATCGTGAGCCGGGCGGGGTTGGCGGTGCCGGCGGATGCGGAGTCACTGCATTTTCCCATGACCAGCAACCCCGAGATCCTGGCCCTGGCCTGGACCCGCGCCGGGGTGCGCTGTGGCGAGCTGCTCGCCGAGGGGCGGGACCTGCTGTTCCTGGTCGAGGGCGACGCCTCCACCTATTCCACCTTCGGCCACCTGGCGCGGGTGGTGCGCGGCCTGGGGGGCGCGGTGGAGGTCATCCCCGGGGTGCCCTCCTTCAACGCCGCCGCCGCCCGGCTCGCCGTGCCCCTGGTGGAGGAGGACGGGACCTTCGCGGTGATCCCCGCGGCCTATGGCATCGAGGTCATCGAGGGGTTGATCGACGCCTTCGACACCCTGGTCCTGCTCAAGGTCAAGCCCCTGCTCGATCCCCTGCTGGACCTGCTGGAGCGGCGCGGGCTGACGGCGCACGCCTGCTTCGTGGAGAAGGTCGGCACCCCGGACGAGCGGGTGGTGACCGGGGTCGGCATCCTGCGCGGGGAGCGGGTCAATTATCTGTCGCTGCTCTTGGTTCGCAACCCCGGGCGGGTGCGCGGGGACTTGGCGCGGGGGTGCTCCGGGACCCGGCAGCCCTTACCCATGCCGGTGATCGAGGAGGATTAATAGCGAATGAATCCGAAGCGGATTGCCGTGCTGGCCATCACCCGCCCGGGTGTCGCCCTGGCGGGGAGGCTGGTCGCGGCCCTGCCGGGGGCGCACCTGTTCGTTCCCTCCGCCCTGGGTTCGGTGGCCGCGGTCGCCGCCCCGGGTGCCCACACCGGTCACGATGGGCCCACGCGGGACCTGATGCCGGGCCTGTTCGCGGACTGGGAGGCCATCATCGCCACCTTCTCCCTGGGCGCCTTGGTGCGGCTGATCGCCCCGCACCTGCGCGATAAATACCGGGACCCGGCGGTGCTGGCGCTCGACGAGGCGGGGCGCTTCGTCATCCCGGTCCTCTCCGGCCACCTGGGCGGGGCCAATGCCCTGGCGGGGCACGTCGCGCGGGTCTTGGGGGCGACCGCGGTGCTGACGACCGCCTCGGACGTGCAGCAGACCCTGGCCGTGGACCTGCTCGGGCGCGAACTGGGCTGGACCCTTCAGGCAAGTTCCGCGGACCTGCTGCGGGCGAGTGCCGCGGTGGTCAACGGGGAGCCGGTCGCCCTGGTACAGGAGTCCGGCAGCCCGGACTGGTGGCGCGGTCATGCCAATGGCCGCGACGGGCCGCTGCCGCCCAACCTGCACTGCCTGGACCCCGGTAAGGCGTTGGACTCAGGCGGCTATCGCGCCCTGCTCTGGATCGGCAGCGGTACCCCCCCCGCGAGCCTGACCGCGGGGTTCGGTGGTCCGGTGATCGTCTACCTGGCTCAAGAAAGTACGTTAGTACGTTAGTACGTGAGTACGGGCCCCCAGTCGATGTCGCGTCCTCTGTATTAGCGTACTTCCGTCTGAAGGAGAATGCATGGCTGCCACCCCCATCCCCGCGCGTCCGCGCCTCGCCCTGGGCCTGGGCTGCGACCGCGGCACCCCGCTTGCAACCCTCGAGCGGGCGGTCGTCGAGGCCCTGGCCGGGCTGGCTGCCGAGCTTGGTCAGGTGGTCGTTGCCGCGAGCATCGACCTCAAGGCGGATGAGGCGGGGCTGGTGCAGCTCGCCGCGGTCCACGGCTGGCCTCTGCGCTTCTATAGCGCCGCCCAACTGGCGGCGGTACCGGTGCCCAATCCATCGCCGACGGTGCTTCGGCATACGGGCACGCCCTCGGTCAGCGCGGCGGCGGCCTTATTGGCAGCGGGACGCGCGGGCGGCCCCCTGCTCCTGGAAAAACATAAACTGCAAGATGCCGCGGGCAAGCACGCCACGGTGTCCATTGCGAGGATCGACGATGACTGAACCTAAGCCCCCCGGCAAACTCTTCCTGGTCGGGCTCGGCCCCGGGGGGGGCGAGCACATGACCGGGCGCGCCCGGGAGGCGATCACCGCGGCCGATACCCTGATCGGCCACGCCACCTACCTGCGCCTGGTGGCCGATCTGGTCGGTGACCAGCAGGTGGTCAAGAGCGGTATGACCGAGGAGGTGGAGCGCGCCCGCCTGGCGGTGGAACTGGCCCAGGCGGGCCGCACCGTGGCCCTGATCTCGTCCGGGGACAGCGGGGTCTATGGGATGGCGGGGCTGACCTTCGAGGTCCTGTTCCAGTCGGGCTGGACGCCGGAAACCGGCTTTGCGGTGGAGGTCGTCCCCGGGGCCACGGCGCTGACGAGTTGCGCGGCCCTGGTGGGCGCCCCGCTCAGCCACGACTTCTGCGCCATCTCGCTGTCCGACCTGCTGACGCCCTGGCCGGTGATTGCCCGGCGGCTCAACGCGGCGGCGGCGGCGGACTTCGTCTGCGCACTCTACAACCCCAAGAGCGGGCGGCGCACCCGCCAGCTCCAGGAGGCGCAACGCCTGTTCCTGTGCCATCGCCGCCCGGAGACCCCGGTCGCCCTGGTCCACGCCGCCTTCCGGGCGCGCCAGCGGGTCGAACTCACCACGCTGGCGGCGCTCGCCGGGTGCGAGATCGGGATGTTGACGACGGTCCTGATCGGCAACAGTCAGACCCAGGTGCGCCACGGGCTCCTGATCACCCCCCGCGGCTATACCAACAAGTATGACCTGGCCGGCGGCACCACGGTCGCGGGGGAGCGCGCCGGGACCTCGCTCTCCAGCGGGCTGGACGCCTGGCTTGCCGCGATCCGCGCCAGTACCGAGGGCGTGGAGCAGCTCGCCGCCCGTTACCAGTTGCCGGCCCGCTATATCGCCGAACTGTTGGACGCCCCGGACGCCGATGTACGCCATTGACCGCTACGCCTGGACCAACCGCTGGTACCGGCATCACCCCGGGGAGCGGCTGCTGCTCGCCGGCGGGGGCCTGCTCCTGGCCCTGGCCCTGCCGCCCCTGACCGCCGGGCCCCTGCTGTGCGCCCTCATGGCCGGGGCGACGGTGGTCGGGGCCCGGGTCCCGGCCCGCGCCTTCCTGGGGGTCATGGCCCTGCCCGCGGGGTTTCTGCTCACCAGTGCGCCCTTTCTCGCGCTCTCGCTCGATCTGAGTGACGGGGTCCGCCTCGCCTACTCACCCGCGGGGGCGGCGGCGGCCCTGACGGTGACGCTGCGCTCACTGGGGGCACTGTCCTGCCTGGCCTGTCTGGCGCTGACCACCCCGGTCGCGGAACTGGTCCCCTGGCTGCGCCGCGTAGGGGTGCCGGCGGCCGTGGTCGAGATCGCGCTCCTGATCTATCGGCTGATCTTCATCTTCATGGAGCGCGCCCTGGCGGGTCAGCAGGCCCAGGCCGCGCGGCAGGGCTACAGCACCAGGCGCCGCAGTCTCAGGTCGCTGGGGCTCCTGGTCGCGACCCTGTTCCAGCGCGCCCTGGAGCGGGCGCGGCGGCTCGAGGTCGGGCTCGCCGCGCGCGGCTATGTCGGCGAGTTGCGGGTCCTGACGCCGCAGCGCCGCCTGTCGCCGCGCCGCCTGGCGGGGATCGGGGGCCTGCTGCTGGCGGTCGCACTGGGGTCGCTCCTGCTGGAGCGCGCCCTGGCATGAGCCCGCCCATCCTGGCCGCCCGGGGGCTCGAATACGATTACCCCGGGGCAATCGCGGCGCTGCGCGGGCTGGATCTGACGGTGCCGCGGGGCCGCAAGCTCGCGCTCCTGGGTGCCAACGGCTGCGGCAAGACCACCCTGCTGCTGCACCTGAACGGCACGCTCAAGCCCGCCCGCGGCCAGGTGCTGCTGGACGGCCAGGCCGCCGACTATGGCCGGCGGGCGCTCGGTGCCTGGCGCAACCGGGTCGGGCTGGTGTTGCAGGAGCCGGACGACCAGCTCTTTTCGGCCACCGTCTACCAGGACGTCTCCTTCGGTCCGCTCAATCAGGGGTTGGCGGAGGCGATGGTGCGGGCGCGGGTCGAGGCGGCGCTTGCGACGCTGCGCATCACCGCCTTGGCACAGCGCCCGACCCATGCGCTGAGCTTCGGGCAGAAGAAGCGGGTCGCCATCGCCGGGGTCCTGGCCATGCAGCCCGAGGTCCTGATCCTGGACGAACCCACCGCCGGGCTCGACCCCCGCGGTGTCGCCCACCTGCTGGCCGCCCTGGAGCAACTGCGCCTGGCGGGCACGACCCTGGTCTTCTCCACCCACGATGTCGACCTGGCCTACAGTTGGGCCGACGAGGTTGCGATCCTGGGACAAGGCCTGGTGCTCTGCCAGGGCGAGGCTCTGGCGACCCTGGCCGATCCCGAGCGCCTGCAAGCCGCGCACCTGAAGACGCCCACGCTGCTGGCCCTGGCCGTGGCCCTGGGGGTCGCCGATGGGCCGGGGGGACCGCCCCGCACCCAGGCTGCCCTGGTCGCGCGCCTGCAAGGGCGTGCGGGGGATAGAGAGGAGATCGGGGAAGTGGTCGCTGCGGCTTCCCCGTAGCCCGGATGGAGCGCAGCGGAATCCGGGGACAACCTCGCGGATATAATAGATATCAGCAGCTTGTAGCGAGCACCTGGATTCCGCTGCGCTCCATCCAGGCTACGACCTGCAAGGGCGTGCGGGGGATAGAGAGGAGATCGGGGAAGTGGTCGCTGCGGCTTCCCCGTAGCCCGGATGGAGCGCAGCGGAATCCGGGGACAACCTCGCGGATATAATAGATATCAGCAGCTTGTAGCGAGCACCTGGATTCCGCTACGCTCCATCCAGGCTACGACCTGCCCCAGGTGTCGACACCACCCCCCGGCCAAGCCCACTGAGGGCACCGTTCGCCGCAAGCCCGACCGCCAGATGGTGCCGACTCATCGCGCCGCGGGCAGGGCAGTGAAGAGTGCCGGGTCGTTGAGCAGGCCGGCGGCGATGTTGACCGTCAGGGCCAGGAGCGTGGTATTGAAGGCGAAGGCGATCAGGCCCTGGACCATGACCAGTCGCCGCATCCGGGTCGTCGCCAGTGCGACATCCGCCGTCTGGGAGGTCATCCCGATGACGATGGCGAAATACATGAAGTCCATGTAGGCGGGGGGTTCCCGGCCAGGAAACCCAAGCGCCGGCTCGGCACTCTCGCCTCGCGGTCCGTAATAGGCGTGGGCATAGTGCAGGGCAAAGGAGGTATGGACCAGTAGCCAGGAGGCCAGGAAGGTGACTACCACCAGGGCGAGGCGAAATTGGCGCTCGCCCACCGGGATCTTCTCCAGGCCCCAGAGTACCATCACGATCGCGGCCACGCTGGCCATTGCCGCGGCCACCGTCAGGAACAGCACCAGCATAGCGCCGTCGTCCTGCAATCTCGCTCTGCGCTTCATCTGTTCAATCGAGGTACGGGCGAACAGGTGCCAGGCCAGCACGAGATAAAGTCCCGCCCCGATATCCCAGGTGATCAGGGCGCGCAGTGTCGGATCGATCGGCGTCAGCAGCAGCATCAGATAGAAAAGTGCCCCGATCAGCACCGAGATTGCGAGCCGCGGGCGAATACAGATGTGAGACCACAGCTTGATGAGTACGGAATGGATGTGATTCATCGGTAGCTTTGATGTTTAATTCGGATCGGGCGTGAAGCGGGTCCCGCGAACATTTGCACCATCTCGGGACTTGCGACGAGGGGAATTCTCTCACGACCTCAGCGCTGTGGTGCGAGGGTGCGGTGGATAAGGCGTGCGGACCGGCCCGCGGGCCCACTGCCGTTAAGTTAAGCGCTGCTAGCTCCTGCGCTCCAGCGTGGGAGCCGGAGCGGGCGCTCCGCGTCCGGCAACCAGGAGGACGCGGAGCGCCCGCACTGCATTCCCCTGCTTCCGCGGGGGAACGAGAAGCCGGCGCAAAGCTCAGCGTAACGGCATTGCTCTCGGGGGCCTGGCACGAAGGCCCGGCGCGGCGCATCCACCGGCAGTGGCGGCTTGGTGGACTGCGCTTGTCCAGCCTACGAACTGACGCCGCCGATCGCCGACGGCCGGGGCGAAGTTTCCCCGCTCGCGGTGATCGAATCAACCGCCTGCCGCTGCCGCCGGTCAAGCCGTCGGCGCGGCGGCGGGCCGCGATCATCGTTCCGGCCGCTCCGGGCCGGAGTCCAAGGCTTCAGCCTTGGATGGACAGGGCCAAGGCTGAAGCCTTGGACTCCAGAAGCTGGTCGCCGGCCGCAACGACGATCAAGGCCCGGCGGCAGCCGGGACGGCAGGCCCCGAGCGGGGGCCTGGTCACGGCGGGGCGCGTCGCGGCTGGCGTCGATGTTTGCTTATCAGTATTTCTGTCTTTGCGCCTGCGTGTCTGCGTGAGAGAATTTCGTTTTTTGGGATCTTCAAGTCAGAACGGGTCCCGCCCCCAGGTCGATCCACCTCGCGCATCCCCAGAGCGGACATTGAAACTATGCCGTACCGACCCGACACCAATCGTACGACCATCCGCCGCCTCCCGCGGCCAGGCGGGGCCGACCGATGAATACCCTCGAAGCCGAATCCATCGAGATCATCCGCGAGGCCGTGGCGACTGCCCGCAACCCGGTGATGCTCTATTCCATCGGCAAGGACTCGTCGGTGATGCTGCACCTGGCGCGCAAGGCCTTTCACCCCGCGCCCCCGCCCTTTCCGCTGCTGCATGTGGATACGGGGTGGAAGTTCAGGGAGATGTACCTGCACCGCACCCGCATGGTGGCGGAGAGCGGCATGAAGCTCATCACCCACATCAACCCGGAGGGCCTGGCGGCGGGGGTGAATCCCTTTACCCACGGCAGCAACTATCACACCGACGTGATGAAGACCCAAGGGCTCAAGCAGGCGCTGGATGCGCAGGGCAGCGACGTGATCTTCGGCGGGGCGCGGCGGGACGAGGAAAAGAGCCGGGCCAAGGAGCGCGTCTTCTCCTTTCGCGCGGCGGGCCACCGCTGGGACCCCAAGGCGCAGCGCCCGGAGCTGTGGAATCTCTACAACACCCGCATCAAGCCGGGCGAGACGATCCGCGTCTTTCCCATCAGCAACTGGACCGAACTCGATATCTGGCAATACATCCACGCCGAGCGGATCCCGATCGTGCCGCTCTATCTGGCGGCGGAGCGCCCGGTCGTCAACCGCGGCGGACAGTGGATCATGGTCGATGACGAGCGCTTTCCCTTTGCCCCGGGCGAGCAGGCGCAGCTCAAGCGCGTGCGCTTTCGCACGCTCGGGTGCTGGCCGCTGACGGCGGCGATCGAGAGCGACGCCGATACGATCGAGGCGGTGATCGCCGAGACCTTCAATGCCCGCGGCTCGGAGCGTGAGGGCCGGCTGATCGATTCCGATACACCCGGGTCGATGGAAAAAAAGAAGCATGAGGGGTATTTCTGATGAGCATCCTACACGCACGCGACATCGCGTCCTATCTGGACCGCCAGCGCAACAAGGAGACGGTGCGCTTCATCACCTGCGGCAGTGTCGATGACGGCAAGAGCACCCTGATCGGGCGCTTATTGTTCGAGAGCAAGTGCATCTTCGACGACCAGTTGCAGGCCCTGGAGACCGACTCGCGTCAATACGGCACCCAAGGCGAGAAGATCGACCTGGCCCTGTTGGTCGACGGGCTGCAGGCCGAGCGCGAGCAGGGCATCACCATCGATGTCGCCTACCGCTTCTTTGCCACCGACCGGCGTCGCTATATCGTCGCCGATACGCCCGGCCATGAGCAGTACACCCGCAATATGGCCACCGGTGCCTCCACCGCCGATCTCGCGGTCATCCTGATCGATGCGCGCAAGGGGGTGCTGACGCAGACCCGCCGTCACAGTCGCATCGTGGCGATGATGGGCATCCGCCATGTGGTGCTGGCGGTCAATAAGATGGACCTGGTGGGCTGCGACCAGGCGGTTTACGACGCGATCGTCGCGGAGTACCGCGCCTTTTCCGCCGGCTTCGGGTTCGTCGACATCCAGGCGATCCCGCTGTCCGGTCTGGACGGGGACAACGTCCTGCACGCCAGCGCTCGGATGCCTTGGTACAGCGGTCCCAGCCTGATGGACTATCTCGATACGGTAGAGGTGCGTGACCCCAGTGGGCGCGGCGCCTTCCGGATGCCGGTCCAGTGGGTGAACCGGCCGAACCTCGATTTCCGGGGCCTGTGCGGGCGGATTGCCGAGGGGACCCTGCGCCCGGGTGACCGGGTCCGGGTCCTGCCTTCAGGCGTGTCGGTGCAGGTGAAGGCGATACTGGCGGGGGGCGATGAGGTGGACGCGGCCGAGGTCGGTGACGCGGTGACCGTGACCCTGGCGGCGGAGGTCGATGTCAGCCGCGGCGATGTGCTGGTGGCGAGCGCCAATCCCCCGGAGGTCGCCGACCAGTTCGAGGCCAAGCTGCTGTGGATGGTCGAGCACCCCATGTCGCCCGGCCGCCAATACCTGCTGAAGCTCGCCTGCAAGGAGGTCACGGCGACCATCACGGCCATCAAGTATCGCGAGGACGTGAATACCGGCGCCCACCTGGCGGCAAAGCAGTTGGGGCTCAATGAGATCGCGACCGTCAATCTGTCCACCAGTGCCCCGCTGGTCTTCGAGCCCTATGGGGTGAATCGGGTACTGGGCGGTTTCATCCTGATCGACAAGCTCAGCCTCGAGACCGTCGGCGCCGGCATGATCGACTTCGCGCTGCGGCGCTCGAGCAACATCCATTGGCAGGCACTGGAGCTGAACAAGGAGACGCGGGCCGCGCAAAAGCACCAGACGCCGCGCTGCGTCTGGTTCACTGGGCTCTCAGGCTCGGGCAAGTCGACCATTGCCAACCTGCTGGAGCGGCGCCTGCACGCCGAGGGCAAACACACCTACCTGCTCGACGGCGACAACGTCCGCCACGGGCTCAATCGCGACCTGGGCTTCACCGAGGCGGACCGGGTAGAGAACATCCGCCGCGTCGCCGAGGTGGCGCGGCTGATGGCCGACGCGGGGCTGATCGTCCTGGTCAGCTTCATCTCGCCCTTCATCGGCGAGCGCCGCATGGCGCGCGACCTGTTCGCCCCGGGTGAGTTCGTCGAGGTCTATGTCGACACCCCCATTGAGGAATGCGAGCGGCGCGATGTGAAGGGTCTCTACGCCAAGGCGCGCGCCGGGGCGCTCAAGAACTTCACCGGCATCGACAGCCCCTATGAGGCGCCGGAGGCGCCTGAGGTCCACCTGGAGGCGGGGCGCCTGTCAACGGAGGCCTGTGTCGAGGTGTTGGCGCAGGCGCTGGGGTAGGCGCCAATCCTCCTCTCCTCTTCGCCCTGATCGTCGTTCCGGCCGCAAGGAGACAGGAGGTCGAAGCCTGCCGTGAAGGTCGCGCAGCGACGCTGTGGGAGCGGCGTCAGCCGCGACGGGCCGCGCGCGCGGCTTCGGAGTTCGTCGCGGCACCGCATCGCCGCCGGGGCCTCGATCGTCGGTGCGGCCGGAGAGCCCGTAGGGTGCGCCGCGCGCACCCGCACCACCGCAATGCCGTTGCGTCCCTCCGCAAGGTGCGCGCGGCGCACCCTACACCGATCGCCGGTTGCGGCCGGAACGACGATCAAGGCCGCCGCCGGAGGCCGCTCCCAGAACGCATTTTCATGTTCCGGGGAGACGGATAACCCCGAAACATTAAAGCCCCCGGCGGGAGCGGCCTTCACGGTAACCCGACTGACGCGATTCTTCTCTGCGTCTCTGCGCCTCTGCGTGAGATTCTTTAAGATGTCTCACGCAGAGGCGCAGAGACGCAGAGACGGTGACCCACGACGCTTGCGCTTAACGCACTAACGGTGCAGCGAGAGAATCCGCGCATCAAATTGAATAACCAAGGATATTTTTCCCGAGAACCCGAGCAACGCCGGTGTATGCGGCGGTTCGTCCGCCGAATCGCGGCTTAGGCGGCAAAGTTGGCGCATCGTGCCCGGACAGCGTTGCGCGTGGTCGCGCCAGCGCATTGATTAAGAGAGGTAATTTTGCTGAACTACCCAGGAAGCCCCGGTTGATGCGAAACCCTCTTTGTCCCGCGGCGTGGTTTAAGCGGCAAGATTGCAGGATAAGCCACTAACGGTGCAGCCTGCTTGCGCGCTCAGGGTCTTGACAGCCGGCCGGTTTTTTGATCCACTAGCGGCGACCCGGCGGGTTATGAGGTAGTTCGTCCGCCGGTATCTAGTTAGGCTTGAGATGCGGTTACGGTAGACATCGTGGTGGACATATATGGCCGACGAGAGAAACAGCGGACTAGGGAACCATCCCATTGTTGTCATTGCTGGGCTTGTGGCATCAATATCGAGCATTTTCGTTTTTTTGACGGGAAAGACAAGTTTGCCGGAAGTATTTAGTGGCAAAGAAAATGGAACCCAAACCAGTACGAATATAGTCTCACCTAGCACCCGACCTGCCCCTATAGATGACGCAATCAGCAGCTACACGACTGGGCAGAAGCTTGACTTGAATCAGCTGCTCGCCGATAACATTGCGGCCGGAACCATCCGAGTCGACAACATAAAAGGCGACGAATGGGTAGTTGTAACAGGTTTAAGGACTGCTTTTGACGTGAACTCAGCAAAGATCAAGCCTGACTTTTACAACGTCATGGATAAGATTGCCAGCATGGTAAACGAGTATGGCGCGGTTAGACTCGCCATTAGGGGCCACACGGATAGCAAAGAGAATCCTACGCAGTCTCAGGATCTATCTGATCGCCGCGCCGCCGCCGTCGAGGCATATTTGTGGAGTAAGAGCGTCTCGCGTGATCGCCTTTCATCGGCCGGCTACGGCATGGCGCTACCCATCGCAAGCAATGAGACTGACGATGGCCGCCGCTACAATCGGCGAGTCGATATCCATATTGCATCCGCAATTGGACCGCGGTAGGATCTCCGCCGGAGTTTCCGGCGATAGGGGCCAGGCTCGAGTAGTTTTCAGTGACTGGGAACGTCGACACTAAGCCGACTCCTGACCCTTCGCTCCTTCTCTGGGCAATCTCCTTGGACGTTGCTTCGGGCCGGCAATAGGGTGTCCCGAAGCTAGCGCTCGTTCACGAGCACCTTGAACATAGGCATGGATGTCGCCCTTGCAGTCCGCAAGAAGCTTGTCGCGTGCCGCATAGATTTCTTCGAGTATCGGGTTAATCGCCATTGTTCGGGTCTCCCAGGAATTCGGCGGGCGTGCAGATTAATAACCGCGGAAATCCGAGTTCTTCCAGCAAGTCATAAACGCGCGGCAGGACATGGGCGTTAGCAATATGTCGACAGTTCTGCACCAGCCGGTATTCCACTCCGCCGACTGCCGCGGAGGCTACGTGCAAGGCATCCAGGCGGGCCGCATTGGGCATTCGCCCGGTTCGGAACGTTTCGGACTCCTCGGCTTTGGGAATTCCGGGGACAGTATACTTAATCCCCAAGCAACAGCGCGCCGCTTCACTTAACCTTAGGCGTCACAAATGCCATGACTCCACTTTTCGCGCGCGTCCTCAATCGTCTGCCAAATGGCTATTGGGCCGGTCTCGGATTCGGGCTAGCAGCATTTGCCTTCGCTGCTTTCCTGCTCAGTCTCATGTATTGGGCAATCCGTCCCTTTGTCTGGGCTGCTGTCTACGGGGTCCCCTACGCCCCCCCACCGCCAGGCCCATACTCACCGCTTTCAGGAGAGTGGTTGTTTGTTCAGCTCATCTGGTTTGGCAGTGGGGTCGTACTTGGGCGTGTTGTATACGGCCTATCAGGTCGACACATTCGTTGGGTCGTGCTGACACTAACCATACTTTGGCTTGCGCTCGTAATTGGAGGAAGTCCGGGTCAAGACATTTCCTGGTGGCGCGTCGGTCTCTCATACCTCAAGGTTCCTTTGGGCGTAGTCGTCGGCTACCTACTCTGGCTGCGTAGCCTTGCGAACACAGGCGCAAGGCAAGCAGCCACCAATTAGGAAAGTGCCAGGCTCAATAAAATCAGGGAACTCCGCGGACGAAGGAAACGATGGGGAAAAGTATACTTAATGCGCTTGTCCGTTCTCTCCAGACCGAACCGCGCATATACCCTGTACGACCTGATTCTCCCCGATCCTGCCTTGCTAATCGCTCCGACTGCCGACATTCAAGGCGCACAGCGACGCACACATGCGTGACATCGCTGAAGAGACTGGGCAAGTATTCCCGTAGGATGGGTAGAGCGCAGCGAAACCCATCGTTTGCGCGCGCCTAAGGCGTTGATTGCTGGGTTTCGCTGCGCTCTACCCAGCCTACAAATCGCACGCGGATCGGGCCGGCAGCGAATACTTGCCCAGTCTCTGAACCGGTGTCACGGGCCTTGATCATGGTTCCGGCCGCGACGCTGAGCCGGTCCCGAAATTTCTTGACAGGATTAACAAGATTTAGAAGATGGAAAACGAATAGCATCTTGTAAATCTTGTTAATCCTGTCTAAACATCCTGGTTTCGCGCTCGCTGTGCGGGGTCTTGATCAGCGTTCCGGCCACCCCGGGGCGGAAGTCCAAGGCGTCAGCCTTGGATGCACAGGGCCAAGGCTGAAGCCTTGGACTCCAAGAGGTGGCCGCTGGCCGGAACGGCGAGGGTAAAGGGGTCAGCGGGTCAGTAGCCTTCACGAGCCAGCCCATTGTTGAAGGATACTGACCCCCATTACCCCGTTGCCGCACTGCTTACAGGGATTCTCCGGCCTTTGCGAGAACCTGTTCGTAAACAGAGTGACTGAGCCAGAAGCGCGCTCGAAGGCGTAGATCGTCGAGCAAGGGTTTAACCACCTCGATAAGCCGCTGCCGTTTCGCAAGCAGCAGAACGCCCGCGACGCCCATAGTTGTAAGCCCTTGTCGCCTGGCCTGATGGCGACCGTCCAGTTCATCGATCAGGATCAGTTCGGCCGAAAGCTCCAGTGCGAGCGCGATGCTTGCGGCCTCGCCGGCGTCGAGATCACGGCTCAATGCCGTGCGAACGCTCCCATTGATCGATGGCCTTGAGGTCCTCCGCCAGTTCGGCCTCATCAAAATCGACCGGTATGCCCCGGGACGCAGACAATTGTCGGAATTCCCACAGGGATAACCCGGCCCAGGCTCGGGCCTTGCCCGCCGACAGCCGCCGTTGCGCATAGAGGGCGACTGCCAGCTCCCGTTTGGCTTCAGCCGGGGTCAGGCGCGCCGAATCCAGAACATCTTCAGGGATCTCGATCTGTGCTGATGCCACGGTGGCCTCCGCGTCTCGGTGTCGGGTTGCTCGTCAGTATACTCGCTGGGCGGAGCCATGCAGCTGGTGCCGCACAGGCGCTGATTCGCATCGCGCGCAGGCACCCCGAAGTCGTGCGTGAGGCTCTCGGGGCTTGATCATCGTTCCGGCCGCTGCCCCTCGGCCCACACCGGAGGTCGAGGCTTTAGCCGGACCCGGGGCGCGCTGACGCGCCGTCGACCGGCTAAAGCCTCGACCTCCTGTTCGCTACAACTAAAACGACAATCAAGACCGCCGGACAGCCAGGCCCATGCGGACCGACTGGCAGCCCTGGTCAACCCCCCAACCGCCCCCGCTGCTCCAAATCCTGCGCCCGCTGCCGCACCCGCCGCTCATAGCTCGCCTGGTTCTTGGTGCAGACCAGGGTATAGGGTCGCCCCTTCTTGTCGGTCGCCAGATCGAGATCGCTGTTGCTGCGTCTCACCACCTCGGTCACATGGTTGCGCTCGGCCTCCGCGGCCTTGAGCTTCCAGACCGATTCCATGGGGGAGGCGAGAAAACGCGAGAGTCTCTGGCAATAGCTGCAGGAGCAGCTGAGCTTGGCCGGGCGGCTCAGGTCCGCCGGGGGTTCCAGCGGTTCGGCGATGCGTTGGTCCAGGTGGGTGAGTGCTGCCTTTAGCAGTGCGTCGATGGCGGTGGGTCGCGGACCCGCAGCGGTCGCGCCCTTCAGAATGAGGGCGGCGGGAAGCAGGATGTTGTCCATGCCGTAGCGCACCGAATTGGCCATAAAATGGTCGAGCGCCCGGTCGGCCAGCGATGGGTCGATGCGCGCGAGCGCGGTCAGGGTCTGGACGACCAGGTCCGGCGTCGGGGGCGCGCGGCGTTGGCGGGGATCGATGAAACGGGGGTCCGGGCTGGCTGGCGGCTGCGCCTCGGTGGTGAGTGCGGCGAGCAGCGCGAGTGCCGCGGCGCGCCAGGGCTCGGGGTCGCCCGCGGGGTCCGCGCTCACGCGGGCGAGCAGGTCCGCGCAGGCGGCCGGTTGACGCCCTGCATTGCCGGCGACGATGGCCGCCAGTAGGTCGGCGGCGCGCGCCGTCGGCAGCCGGGCGAGCATGGCCGCGAGCGATTCGTTGTCTTGCGGGCCATAGGCCCCGGCGGCGGATTGTCCGGCCACGAAGACCGCGGCGCACTCGGGGTCGTCCAGCCGCGCCAGGGCATCGAGCAGCATCCGGGTCTGGCCGGCCTCGCTCGCGTGTTTGCGCGCCCAGTCGTCCGTTGGCCAGGCGGTGCTGATCCGGGCGGCGAGTGTGCGCGCCTCGGCGCGCAACGGGTCCTCGGGGGGCTGGCCGGCCGCTTGCCATTGCCGCACCAACTCGTCCAGGAAGGGCAGGCTGACCGCCAGCCCCCCGGCCGCCAGGACGGCCGCCCGGTTGGTCCGGGGCCAGAGGACCAGCGCGGCGCATTGATAGAGGCGCTCGAAGGAGGCGCCGGCGTTGCCGGTCGCCTCGGAAAACTCGGGCTCCGAATCGTCGCGCACCTCGAAGGCGCCCGGCGGCGCGACCTCGTCGCCGAAGAAGGGCAGGGAGCCCATGGCCGGGCGGCTGCCGTCCGGGTGGCGCCAGTCATGCAGCGACTCGTTGCTGTCGGTGACCTCGCCGATCTCATAGTCGGGGTCGTGCCAATCGCCGGTGGATTCGGCCCAGCCGGATTCCTCCACACTCGCCAGGGCCAGGAAGAGGTCGCAGTCGGCCGCGCGGGCGGCGGCGCTGACCACGGCGGCGACCGCCGCATCCGCGCCCTTGAGGGTATCGAATCCCAATTCGGCCGGCGTATAGGCGTGCTCCAGCGGATAGACCAGCTTGAGCGGTACCGCGGCGGCCAGGTCCTGCGACGCGTCGAGCGCCCGGCCCCAAGCGCTCAGCAGGTCGGTTGCCTGGGCCTGCTCGGCATCGTAATCGGGTAGTTGCGGGAGGGGTTCACCCTGCGGACGAATCAGATTGTAGATCAGGGTCAGCCGGTGGCCGGAATGGATGGGCAGGACCTCATGCAGACAGTCCGCGTAGAAGGCGGCAAAGGCGGCCTCGGACGGTTCGTCGCGATGCAGGTCGAGCCGGACCTCCTGACCGCGGTGACGCACCATCAGCTCGCCGCCCTCGAAGTCACCGGGCAGGACGACGACGAGCGTTGCGAACATCCCGGGCGACTTCTCGGTATCGCGGTGCGCGAGGAAGAAACTGCCTTGTTCGTAGACCAGCAGCTTGTAGAGTTCGGCCTCCACCCGGCCAGCGATGCCGAAGGTCGCGCTGATCCGGGCCACCACGGACGCCAGGTCCTCGGCCCAGCGCCGGCCGGTGATCCGCATCCGCTCGGCGTCGATCTGCCAGGTGCGCCGGACCTGGGTGTCCACCAGCGTCTCGGTGCCGCGTCCATAGGGTGCCTGCTCGGCGACGGACTTGAGTTGCTCGGCCTGCGCCGACTGGAGCGGGAGGGCGATGGGGCCGACCCCTTCGATCTCGAGCCGGGGCGGGTGTATGTCGAAGGTGCCGGTGGCATAGAAGGCGCCGGGGCGTTGGACCCGGGCCAGGCATTTGGCGAGTGCGGCGGCGAGCTCGGGCATGGGGAAGGGCTCCAGGGTCGCGAGATGGTTTCGGGCGCGAGGGCGTCGATCGTCGTTCCTGCCAGCATCGGCAGGAATGAGGTCTTGCGGGGGCGGTCCCGAGCCGCACGACGAGCGCGAAGCCAAGACATTTAGACAGGATTAACAGTATTTACAAGATGTTATTTGCTTTCAATCTTGTAAATCTTGTTAATCCTGTCAAGAAATTTCGGAACCGGTCAGGGTCGCCACCGGAACTATGATCAAGGCCCCGGCGAGACTGTGCAACTATCCCCGTTGGAACCCCAGGAGACGAACCCACTACGATATCCTGGGTCGCGAGTCGCCAGTCGCCGGGTCCGGCGTCCAGGCGCGCGACGCCGACTGGACTGCTGTAGCGTCGAGCCATGGTCATCGGACGCTGCGGCTCCCGCGCCCCGCGCAGACCGACGTTTTTTGCAGACCCAAGCACACCAAACGAGGGCCACGGGAGGCAACCATGCCCATCAAGCAAGTGATTACCGAGGGCGAGAAGCCCGTCAAGGTCTGGACCGACGAGCTGGACGCCTATGCGCGCTCGCAGTTGGTGAATCTCTCCAAGATGCCCTTCATCCACCGTCATGTTGCCGCCATGCCCGACGTGCACGGTGGTATCGGTGCCACCATCGGCTCGGTCATCGCCACCCACAAGGCGATCATCCCGGCCGCGGTGGGGGTGGATATCGGCTGCGGCATGGCGGCGGTGCGGACCTCGCTCACCGCTGAACAGATCGACGAGCACTCGCTGAAGAAGGTCTTCGACCAGATCAGCCGCGACGTGCCGGTCGGGCGCAACCAGCATAAGGATGACCGCGCCCTGACCGAGTCGGCCCGGCCCTTCGATGCCGCCCTGACCGCGATGACGCAGAAGCATCCGCAACTGCTCAAGGCCTTCGGGCGCTTCTCCAACTGGGTGAACCAGATGGGCACGCTCGGCGGGGGCAACCACTTCATCGAGGTCTGTCTGGATGAGTCGGGGCAGGTCTGGGTCATGCTGCACTCGGGCAGCCGCGGTATCGGCAACGCCATCGGTCATTACTTCATCGAATTGGCGCGGCGCGACATGGAGCGCTGGTTCATCCAATTGCCGGACCGCGATCTCGCCTATTTTCCGGAGGGCAGTGAGCACTTCGACGACTATGTGGCGGCGGTCTCGTGGGCCCAGTCCTATGCGCGGGAGAACCGCGACCAGATGATGACGCTGGTCCTCGCGGCACTCGCCCGGCACCTGCCGGCCTTCCAGGCGACCCAGGCGGTGATCAACTGTCACCACAACTATGTGGAGCGGGAGCACCACTTCAACGAGAACGTCTGGGTGACGCGCAAGGGGGCCATCCGGGCGCGGGCGGACGATCTGGGAATCATCCCCGGCAGCATGGGCGCGCGCAGCTATATCGTGCGCGGCAAAGGCAACCCCGACAGCTTCTGCTCCTGCGCCCACGGCGCGGGACGGCGCATGAGCCGCACCGCGGCCGAGCACCAGTTCACCGTTGCCGACCTGGCGGCCCAGACCCAGGGCGTCATCTGCCGCAAGGACAAGGGCGTGATCGACGAGATCCCAGGCGCCTACAAGGACATCGACCAGGTCATGGCGAACCAGGCGGACCTGGTCGAGGTGGTGCATACGCTCAAGCAGGTGGTGTGTGTGAAGGGGTGATTGTGGAAGGTCAGTAACGAGTCAAGAACAAGTTAAACACGAGCACCATCGTCGTTGTCGTTGTCGTGATCGTAATCGAAGAAGCGATGCGATTTGGGGTGCGAGAGAATCCGGGGCGCTACGATAACATCGATTACGACAACGACAACGACAACGGTGCGAATAGTATTCGCCCAGCGCATCAACGCTCATCCGTGCGCAGTGGATAGACCCGCTGCAGCAACGGCGAGGTCATGATAGTGGTAACCAGTGCCATCAGGACGAACATGGAGAAGATGACGGGGCTGATGACGTGTAACTTGAGCCCGATATTGAGCACGATAAGCTCGGTCAGGCCCCGGGTATTCATCAGCAAGCCCAGGGCCCGGGCCTGCGGTGGGTCGACGCCGCAGCCGCGGGCGGCGAGATAGACCCCGGAGTATTTGCCGATGACCGCTGCGGCGATCACGAGCCCGCAGACGCCCCATAGCCAGGGGCTGTTCAAGACCTCGAAATGGGTATTGAGCCCGCTGTAGGCAAAGAAGATCGGCAACAGGAAGGTGGCGACGAAGGTCTC
This sequence comes from Candidatus Thiodictyon syntrophicum, assembly GCF_002813775.1. NCBI lineage: Bacteria > Pseudomonadati > Pseudomonadota > Gammaproteobacteria > Chromatiales > Chromatiaceae > Thiodictyon > Candidatus Thiodictyon syntrophicum. The sequence continues at coordinate 195,870 of NZ_CP020372.1, read as the reverse complement.
GGTCCTGGCCTTCAGCGCCTCGGTGAGGCCGGTGTTCTTCGGCATCAGAACCCCCAGCAGGAAGCCGCCGAAGATGACATCGATGCCGATCCCTTCCGTGACGATGGCCGACAGCAGGACGGCGACATAAGGGTGAAGGCGGTGAATGAGGTGCCGGGCGCGTCGTTGATGGAAAACAGCACCGTATAGGCCAGGACGGCGCCGAGCATGAAGGGCAGCAGGATACTCACATTGGAGGTGATGACCGCGATCCTGATCTTTCCCCGCAGATAGTTGGGGCTCAGTTCCAGCCCCACCAGAAACATAAAGATGATGAGCCCGAGCTGCGCCAGCAGATAGAGAAACGGCGCCGTGGCAGGCGGAAACAGGGTCGCAAAGGCCGTGGGCGAAACCAGTCCGAGCAGCGAGGGGCCCAACATGATCCCAGCGACGATTTCACCGATGACCGGGGGTTGTCTGATGCGCACGAACGCGAGACCAATGAGCCGCGCCAGCCCGATGATCACGGCAATCTCCAGCAGGATGAGGATCAGCGTGTGATTGGTCATGAGGCCCCGGAAGATGGCAGTCGCCCGTGGGAGCGGCTTTAGCCGCGACGGGGTCTCGCGGGTTACCCGAGCGTCGCGGGTCACCGCCTCTGCGTCTCTGCGCCTCTGCGTGAGATCTCTTAAGAATCTCACGCAGAGGCGCAGAGACGCAGAGAAGAATCGCGTCAGTCGGGTTACCGTGAAAGCCGCTCCCACAGGGTCCCGGCTATCTCACGGGTCTCCCTGCCCGTCGGCGGCCGGTGATCGGCCGCCGCCAAGAGCAGGGGATCAGTAGGGGTTGGGCACGACGCAGTAATTCAACACGGCCCCCTGGTAACAGGGCTGATAATAGACGCCGCCATCGACATAGTATTCCTGATTGGCGATGGCGACCCGCTCGGCGGCCAGCGGCAGGGAGGCCACCGCGGCACCGACCGCCAGACCGGCGACCGCGCCCGCGGCGACTGCGCCGCCACCGTAATAGCCCCCCCAGCCCGGTGCCCCATAGCCGTAACCGCGATTTGGCCCGCCCGCGACGACGGCGCCGTCCGGCGCCCGAGCCACGTAATCGCCGCCGGGACCGCGCGCGGCGAATGAGCCGTCCGGCCCGCGCGCCACCCCGGCATCGCCGTAACGGTCGACGCTGACGTCGCGGTCGACGTTGACATTGCGGTCGACGTTGACGTTGCTGTCGGCACTGAAGCTACGGTCGATATCGGCGCGATCGCCGCCGAAGGCATCGCCGCCGTCGCGGAAACTGCCGCCGCTGAACCCGCCGTCGCGAAAGCCGCCGCCACCGCCGTGGAAGCCGCCGCCGCCAAAGCCGCCACCGAAGCCCCCGCCGCCAAAGCCGCGCGCCGCCGCGAGCGACCCCAGGCCGGCCAGACCGAGCGCCGTCGTGACCAGCAGGGCCCCGCGGAGCATCTTCAATTGGCTTGTCGTCATGGCTTTTCTCCTGTCGGGGCCGGGGTCATGGCGGGGCCGCTGTCCGGGGCCTTGGCCGCCGCGGGCGGCGGCGGGGGGGCGAACTTGATCTGCTTTACACCGGGCCCAGGCTTATAGCTAAAGGTGTCCGGCTTCAGTTTGGCGGCGGTCTTCCAGTCGCTCAGGACCGCGGTCCACTGCGGCGCGGCCGGCAGGTTTTTCTGGTTGATCAGGATTTTCATCGGTAGCGGCCGGTCGCCGGTCGCGACCCAGAGTTGGAACTGGATGTCCGCACGGTCGAACGCCAGGTGCTCGGTGGCCACCCCGCCCACCTTGCTCGGCCCGACAAAGAGCGCGTGCCCCTGGCCCTTCGCCAGGTGCTCGCATAGCCGCGCGCTGGCGAGGTCACCGAGCGGCACCCGGAAGCGCAGTTCGCCGTCGGCCTTGGCCAGGGCGCCTTCGATATCGCCGGGCGCGGGCACGCTGGCGTAGACCTTCTCACCCACGTCGACCAGGGTCAGGGTCTTGCCGTCGAACAGGAACTGCTTGTCGAACAGATCGCCGGCGGCATCCACGCGGAGCTTGTCCGGCCGCTCGACGAAGGTCTCGGTGGTGAAGCCGAATTGCAGCTTCTTGCCGCCGATGTAGACCTCGTCGTCCGTCACCTCCGCCCGGAAGGAGAACCGGTCGAGCGATGTCAGGTAGGCACACATGCCCGCCACGATCTTGTCCGGGTCCGGCGGCGTGCCCTTCTCGGGGGCCGCGGCGGCCAGCATCGGACCACTCAAGAGCACCAGGCACCCCAGGGCCGCCCGGGTGTTAGACTTAAGTCGCATGAAACTCCTCCTCGGTTAAGATGACCTTCCGGCAGTTCGCGCGGTCGCGCTGCGTGATTCTACAACCGAACCGCCCGCGTGGGGGCGGGCTGGCTGTCGATCAGTCGATCCCAGTTCGGCGAGCGCGCAAGAGCGGATAAAGATGCCGGGTTGTTCATCGGCGCCCTGCTTGTCGGCGATCCGGGGCACGCCGCCGGCGCCAACCGCCCGCACGGACGGGCTGGCCGCAGCCCGCGGACGCACTCGCTCAACGCCCGAAAAATCGTCTACACTTTAACCCTCAATCGCCCCCTGGTCAGCCCTGCGTAGCCCGCGAATGCCCGGTTTGAGCCTGATCGATCGTCGCCTGCACCTGGCAACGCCCCCCGGCGGTTGCCGGCGCACCCCACCGCCGTGCCACGATCCAAGATCAGTGCGGCGCGCCCGCAGCCCTTAGGCAACGGAGTTCAACGCATCCTAATCGCGTGAGCAACTGCGACCGCCGGGGGCACCGGGGAAGACGCAACGGTGTATCTACTATGAATGAAACACGCTGCCCTGTCTGCGGTGAGCCCGCTGAAATAAGGCAGATCGCTAAAGCCTTCGGTCGCGGCAATGACCTTCTGGTTATTGAAGATATCCCTATGATCGTTTGTCGCACCGGCCACGAGCAATACATCGCCGCGGAACGTTAGCTAAACCAAAGGCGCGCAACTGTTTACGGAAGGGTTTAGATTATGGGTAAGTGTCGTTTGTGCATGAAAGAAGAGGCTTTGGAAGAGAGTCATATTCTTCCGAAGTTCATCTTTAGATATCAAAAAGCATCTTCTCCAACTGGATTCATTAGATCGACCAAGAACCCGAATCAACCTGTACAAGACGGAATTAAGCTCCCCTTTCTATGTAGTGAATTCGAAGATCGCTTTGCGAAATGGGAAACCAAGTTTAGTCGGAATATATTTTATCCGTATCAAACTGAAAATGGCCAAACGTTCCCATATGACGAGTGGCTGTCCAAATATCTTGCTTCTGTTGCTTTTCGAGTGCTCGTTTATGTGTATGAAGACTGTGGACTAGACTATTTTTCTAGGATCATGCTTCAACACGCTGTGAATTCAATTGAATCATTAAGAAACTACCTGTTAGGTAATAACTCTCATCCCGGGGGAAACCGCCAGCTACTGCTTCTGCTAGACACATTGGACGCCGTGTCTATCCGAAGTAATCCCGAGAATTTTAACATTTATATGACTCGCGCCATTGAGTTTGACGTAATCACGACCGACGTCGACTCATTCATATTTGTAAAATATCTTAAGTTTCTTCAGCTTTGCCCTATTTACTTATCGTACAATAAAGGGTGGCGCACAGCACGGATTAGTCACAATAGCGGGATCTTGAGACATCAAGATCATGAACTACCAGACTACGTTATGAACAAAATGAGGGCTGGATGCAATGCATTGAACAGCAGTATTCACTTGGTGTCGGTAAGACAAGAGAGTATCATCAATAGCAGAGTTACTCAGAACCTCGACAAACTAATTGAGTCTCCTGTCGGAAAAGCGTCGCTCGCTGAACATCTCGCAAAGAGTTAGCGGCAGGTAAAGAGGCCAGGCTCTATTTCATTTTTCCGGAAGCAAGAAAAATATGGGATTCCGGGGACAGTATAGTTAATGCGAGCGGCCATGAAGCCAAGCCCAACTTAAAGAATCGAGATATCAGATGAAACGGAAAGTATATCTTGAGACTTCGGTCGTCAGCTACCTAACGGCCCGCCCGAGCAAGAATGTAATTGAGGCCGGTCATCAGCAAAGCACTTACCAATTCTGGAACAGAAGGGATGACTTTGATTTTTACGTTTCAGAACTTGTCCTTACAGAATGTGCCGCTGGCGATCCTGATGCTGCGAGCAAACGTCTTGAGGCTTTGCGCGGAATCAAGCTGTTTGACATCACACCGTACTGTATTCAGCTTGCCAAGGACTTGGTGACTGCCGGTATCGTTCCCGCAAAGGCGAGTGAAGACGCATTGCATATCGCGATAGCCACAGTTCATTTCTCTGATTATTTGTTGACGTGGAATTGTCACCATATCGCCAACCCGGAAATCCAAGCGCAGATCGCCAGCAATTTCAAGGCCAAAGGCCTGTTTCTACCCTTTATTTGTACACCCGAAGAACTTATAGGAGGCGAAGATGAATGACAGCATCATAACCGAAGTTCGCAGTATCCGTGAGCAACACGTCGCCAGCATGCGATATGACTTGGATCGAATTTACGCCGACTTGAAGGCCCGACAAGAGAAGCACAGGCGGGAGGGATGGGTAATTGTGCCGCCTCCTTCATCTCCCCCGCCAGAGCACACTTTGGCATTGCAGAAGACTCGTTTTTCTCGTCGCTGAGGGTGACAGGGAAGTCAGCAACGCCATCGAGGCGATTACGAAATGAAAGCCCCGTAGGGCAGAACGCGATAGCGGTTCCGCCATTTCGTCGGTTGGTGTTATGGCGGATCGCCCTGCGGGCATCCGCCCTACAGGCTACGGCCTACGGACTGCCCTGGTGGACCCGTTTCCCAGGCTGGTGCGCGCCGCGCTACCCGCGATGGTCGCCCGTCGCTCGGGCAAGGTGCTCGTTATCGGCAGTGCGCCAGCGCTGCGCGGCATGAAGAGGGCCTCTTCGTACAGCGCCGCCCGCGGTGCTCAACTTGCGTTGGTAAGGAGGGACTGAACGGCTACGGCAGCACTCGAAGTGGCGACCCGGCGGTCCCTCGCCGGACGGACCAACCGGGTCCGGAAGGCCCCTCAGGCTGCCTTTTTCAGGACGCCGACGATGAGGAGCAGCACGATCGCGCCGACGGTGGCGGTCACGATGGCACCGATCAGCCCGTAGGCCGACAGGCCGAGCAGACCGAAGACGAATCCGCCAACGACGGCGCCTAAGATGCCGACGACGATGTTGCCGAGCAGGCCGAAGCCGCCGCCCTTTAGCAGGATGCCGGCCAGCCAGCCGGCGACGGCGCCGATGGCGAGGAAGATCACGAGGCTGATAATGTCCATGGAGGCTCCGATGAGGTCAGGGGAAGGTGGTGGAGGTCAACGGATCGGGTCGGTCAGGGTCCGGTCGCTTCCGTGTCAGGCGTGGAACTGCCCCTGCACCAGGGCCGGGGCTGCCGCCGGGACCGACCGACGCACAGCGTACAGACGAGGGCGCGCGGTCACAAGGGTTGTTCAGCCGATCGCTGGGTTTCGCTGCGCTCTACCCAGCCCACGGATCCTGCGCGGATCGGGCCGCCGGCGAACACGGTCACAATGTCTCGCCTTGGGCATACTCAAACCCGCACGGCGCATTCAGGGTGTCCGGCGTTGCCGCTGCCTACTCGGGGAACAGTAACTGCACCTGCGCCCGGATCTGCCAGTCGGCACCGTTGTCGGGCGTCACGACGTTATAATAGGCCGACACTTGCGCATTGACCGGCTGCTTGCCGAGATGAAAGATCTTGCCGATACCACCGCCGACGGGAAGAACCCACCGCTGCCCGCTCGCGGCCATCCAATCGACGGTCAGGATCGGCGAACTGGTCAGGTAGAGGCCGCCCTTGAAATTGTAATTGAGGAAGCCCTGGATCAGCCCGTTCTTGTAATAGCCGCCCTGCCGATCGTGGCCCAGGGACCAGATGTTTTTCATCAGAACTCCGTAGACCCAGAGGCTGTCGTGAGCCACATGCAGCACGACGAACGAGGGCCCCAGACCCCAATTTCTGTTGCCCAATTCCCGGCTGGTGTTGTTCTGGAACGGCAGGCTGATCATGCGCGCCACCGGGTTCTGCGCGAGCTTGGCGAGGTCCTCGTTGCTGATTGCGGCGGGCGCCGGGGCGGCGGCCACCGTCATCATCGCTGCCGCGGCGGCCCACCCATTTGTATCGTGTCTGGTTGTCATTGCTGCTGGTTCCTTATCTGGGGCGGATTGCTTATTGTATTCTCCGATTGCTGACAGGATTGCCCGGCAGGAGACCGCCGGGGCGGGACGCCCCGGCTCCGGGTCAGGCGCGGATGACCGCCGGCGGCCGCCGCGCCGGCCTCTCGGCCGCGCTGACGGTGGTCCGCCGCGCGATCGGCGGCTGGTCGGCGCGCCGGTCGAAGATTGTCAGCCGGCCGGTTGCGAGTCCGAGTCCGTCCAGCTAACCGTCCAACCTGGCGAGCCCCGCGGCGAGCGGGTCCGGCGCCCCGTCACGCCAGACCTTTGGATACCAGCCAGTTTCTACGCTCGAGCAAGCGCAAGCGCGACGCCGACGGGCTGACCTGGACCGGCATCCGCGCAAGGTCCGCTCAACCGGCATCGTCGCCGACGGGCTCTGGCGTGACACACTGATTCAGTAAAGGGACAGGGGTGACGGCGTGGCCGACCACGCGCACCTGGTGTCGACCCGGTGGGTCGAGCGGCGAACCGTGCGGGGGCCTTGATCATAATTCGGCCAATCAGCCAACTGGGAGGTCTGCGGTCCGCACAGCGGACCCTACGGCCTCGCCCCCGTAGGGTCCGCTGTGCGGACCAGCGCCCTTCCGTCCAGCCGGGTGGCCGGCGTTATGATCCAAGGCTCGCCCGGGTCTGCGGTCGCGGCGCCGCCAGGGATTTTTCGGTCCCATGGCACGGGCGTTGCTTCGGGACTCGCTAATGGTCTTTGATGTACGCCACCCCCACCTTCGCGAGTCATGACGCCACCCATGAGCAGCCGCCCCGACCCCTCGATCCGCGTAGAGGCCCCGGCCCGGCTGCATCTGGGATTTCTGGACCTGAACGGCGGCCTGGGTCGGCGTTTCGGCAGCCTGGGTCTGACGATCGACGCCTTTGCGACCCGGTTGCGGGCCGAGCCGGCCGAGGAATTCAGCGCCGAGGGACCTGGGGCCGAGCGCGCCCTGGCCTATGCGCGGGCCTATGCGAGCGCCCGCGGCCTGCGCGGCGGGGTGCGTATCCGCTTGACCGAGACCATCCCCGACCACGCGGGCCTGGGTTCCGGGACCCAGATGGCACTGGCGGTCGGCACCGCCCTGGAGCACCTGTGCGTAGCGGACACCGCGGGCGTGGCGGCGGACTGCCGCGGCATCGCCGCGACCCTGGGGCGCGGGCAGCGCTCGGGCATCGGGATCGGCGCCTTCGAGGAGGGCGGCTTCATCTGCGATTGCGGCCGCGGCGACCGGACGGCGGTGCCGCCGGTGGTCATGCGCCTGCCCTTCCCGGCGGACTGGCGGGTCCTGTTGCTGCTGGATCAGCGGGGGCAGGGTCTTCACGGCGAACGGGAGGCGCACGCCTTCGCGCAACTGCCGCAGTTCCCCGCGGCCACGGCCGGGCACCTGTGTCGGCTACTCCTGATGCAGTTGGTGCCGGGACTGCTGGAGGAACGCTTCCAAGACGTGGCGGGGGCGATCGGGGAGATCCAGCGCGCGGTCGGCGCCCACTTCGCCCCCGCCCAAGGCGGCTGTTTCGCCTCTCCGGCGGTGGCCGCTGCCCTCGATTGGGCGACGGCGCAGGGGTTCGTCGGCAACGGCCAATCGTCCTGGGGGCCGACCGGCTTTATCCTGGCGGCGGACCTGGAGCAGGCGCGGGCGCTGGAGGTGGGGCTCAAGGAACGCTTCGGTGACGGCTCGCCCCTGGGTTACCGCATCGCCGCGGGGCGCAATCGGGGTGCCCGCGTGGACTGCGAACCGGATCAGATAAAGACGACCGTGCAGTCCGTCACCCGCTGAGGCCGATCGATCAGCAGCCGGCGAGCGGCAGTCAGTATCATCCCAGAAAGATCAATTTATCCGCAAATGAACGCAAATAGACGCAAATAATCAGAGACTTGACCTTTGCTGCATGTTCGCTGTCCGGGTGCTGCCCGCGACGATGATAACCAGCAGATTTATTTGCGCTTATTTGCGTTCATTTGCGGCCAGATACTCTTTCTGGGATCTTGGAACCCCGTCCACCGAATCACCGGCCTGAGCAATCCCAGTGGAAAAACCCTATCTCCTGCACATGATCACGGCCGCGAAGAACCTCAGCCCCTTCGACGTGAACATGGCCTATGACGCCGGCTGGACGGCCTGCACGGCCTACTCCCATGTGGCCCTGGAGGAGGTAACCGGACTGGTCCAGGACGCCATCTTCTCCCGCGGTCCCCGGGGTGTGGCACGCACCGGCGTCTTCCTGGGCGGGCGCGACATCCATCTGGCCATGGACATGTTGGCCGCGGCCCGCGCCGCCATGGTGCCCCCCTTTGAGGTCTCGGTCTTCGCCGACCCGAGCGGCGCCTTCACCACCGCCGCGGCCATGGTCGCCGGGGCCGAGGGCTGGCTGCGGCGCGGCTTCCAGACCGGGCTCGCGGGACTGCGGGTGCTCGTCTTCGGCGGCACCGGACCGGTGGGTTCGGCCGCCGCCATCCTGAGCGCCCGCGTCGGGGCGCAGACGCAGATCGTGAGCCTCCTGGACCTGCCGCGCGCGCAGGACGCGGCGCGGCATTGCAACGAGCACTGCGGGGTCGAGATCACTGCGGCCTATGCCGGCAGCGACGAGGAAATCCTGACCCTGATGGACACGGCGGACCTGGTCTTCAACGCCGCGGCGGCCGGCGTGCAGGTGTTGCGTGCCCACCAGGTCGGCCGGTCTGCACGGCTGAGGGTCGCCTGCGACGTCAACGCCGTCCCGCCGGCGGGCATCGAGGGGATTGGGGTGATGGACAACGGCGCCCCGCTCCCCGGCGCCGCGGGCGGCGCCCTGGGCCTGGGGGCGCTGGCCGTCGGCAACATCAAGTACCGGGTCCAGCAGGGTCTCCTGCGGCAGATGCACGAGGCGGACTCACCCCAATACCTGGGGCTCGACGCGGCCTTCGCGATGGCTCGCCTGCATGTCGAGTGAGCCCGCCGACCTGCTCCTGGTGGCCGCCAGCGCGCGGGCCATCGCCGAGTCGGCGGTGCGCGGCGGCTTCCGGGTGCGGGTTCTGGACGGCTTCTGCGACCTGGACACCCAGGCGCTCGGACCCTGCACCCGGGTGCCGTTGGTGGACCTGGGGGCGGGCTGGGGGCTGGAGCCCCAACGCCTGGGCGCGGCGCTCCAGGAAGTCGCCGCCGCCGGAGCGGACCTGGGCCTGGTCTATGGGTCCGGATTGGAGTCCGCACCCGAGGTGCTGACCAACCTGCCCGCGGGGCTGCGCCTCCTGGGCAATGACCCCGCGGTCCTGAGCCTGCTCCGGGACCCGCAACGGTTCTGCGCGCTGTTGGACGGGCTCACGATCGCGCACCCGCAGACGCGTCTGGACCCGCCCCCGGCGGACGACCCAGGCCGCTGGCTGGTGAAGGCGTGCGGCGGGTGCGGTGGTCTCGGCGTCGGCCCCTGGCGGGCGGGCGATCCGCGCCCCGCGGCGCCCCACCTGTTCCAGCGTTTTCAGGAGGGCGACCTGAGGTCGATCCTGTTCATCGCCGATGGCCGGGGGCTCGAAGTCATCGGCTGCAACCGCCTGCTGGTGGCCGACGCCGACCCGCAACGCCCCTTTCTCTATGGTGGGGCGATCGGCCAGGCGGCCCTGGGCGACCCGGCGCGCGCCACGGTCACGCACTGGTGCCAATCCCTGGTCGGCGCGCTCGGGCTGCGCGGCCTCAACAACCTGGACTTTATCCTGCACCAGGGGCAGCCTTACCTGCTGGACATCAACCCCCGGCCGTCCGCGACCATGAGCCTCTACGAGGGCCAGTGCGAGGGCGGTTGGATTCGGCGCCACGCGCGCGCCTGCCTGGGGGACCTGTCCGGGGAGCCGCCGCGGCGCGCCGCCCAGGTCGCCGGCCAACGGGTCGTCTATGCGACTGCCGACCTGACCATCCTCAACGATGGCCGCTGGCCCGACTGGTCGCGGGACCGCCCGCCGGCCGGCACCCGAATTGCGCGCGGCGCGCCCCTGTGCACCGTGCTGGCCCAGGGTCCGGACTCGGACCGGGTGGAGTCGATGCTCGCGGCCCGCGCGGAGGAAGTACGTGCGTACCTTAGTACGTGAGTCTGGAAAGAGCGAATTCGCGCGCCGCGCCGCATCCCCGCGTGACAACGTATTTCTTTCTTAAACCCAAAAAAATGCAGTTTAGCCGCAAATGAACGCAAATTGACGCAAATAATCAGAGACGTGGCCTGTACTGCATGTTCACCGTCCGGGTGACGCCCGCGACGATGCTATCCAACGGATTTATTTGCGCTTATTTGCGTTCATTTGCGGCCAAATACTCTTCTTTAAGGTTAAAGGCACTGCCATGACCGAACCAACGATAAGCCTGAACGCCCTGGCCGCCCCCCTGGTGGACGCCCTGGTAGCGGACGCGGCGCGGCTGCGCCTGGGGCTCGAGCGCCTGGACAACGGTTGCCTGGTGGTGGATGGGGGCATCGACGTACCCGGGGGCCTGGAGGCTGGCCGGCGTATCGCGCAGATCTGCCTGGGCGGGCTCGGGCGGGTCAGCCTGCGCGGCGGCCTCGCAGTGGGCGGCCCGCTCGGGGATTGGCCGCTCGGAGTGGAGGTCTCGACCACCGACCCGGTGCTCGCCTGCCTGGGGAGCCAGTATGCCGGCTGGGGCCTGAGCCACGGGGAGGGCAAGGGCGCCTTCCAGGCCCTGGGGTCGGGTCCCGCGCGCGCCCTGACCGGCAAGGAGCCCCTGTTCGCGGAACTGGGTTATCGGGACCACTGCGAGCGCGCCGTGCTGGTGCTGGAGGTCGACCGCCGCCCCCCCGCGCCCCTGGTCGAGAAGATCGCCCGCGACTGCGGCATCGCCCCGGACGGGCTCACCCTGATCCTGACCCCGACCCGCAGCCTCGCCGGCACCGTGCAGATCGTCGCCCGGGTCCTGGAAGTGGCCCTGCACAAGGCCCACACCCTGGGCTTCGATCTGCACGCCATCCGCGACGGCTTCGGCAGCGCCCCCCTGCCGCCCCCGGCACCGGACTTCGTGACCGCCATGGGCCGCACCAATGACGCCATCCTCTTCGCCGGCCAGGTCCAACTCTTCGTCACCGGTAGCGACGCGGCCGCGCAGGACCTGGCCGAACGGCTGCCGAGCGGCGCGTCGCGCGACTATGGGCGGCCCTTCGCGGAGGTCTTCAAGGCCTATAACTATGATTTCTTCCAGATCGACCCGCTGCTCTTCAGCCCGGCGCGCATCCGGGTGACGGCCCTGGACAGCGGCCGGACCTTCTCCGCCGGGCGGATCGATGCCGCGCTGCTGGCGGCCTCATTCGGGTGCGCCGCGTGACGGCGCGGCCCCACCCCGCGCGGACGCGGGCCGCGCCCGTCGTCGCCATCTTCTCCGACGACCCCGGCTGGCACGGTGCGCGCCTGTGCGCGGCCCTGGCCGAACGCGGCTGGGTGGGACGCTATGTGTCGCTTCAGACCTGTCATTTCGACCTCTCGGCCGGGGGGCCGGGCCTGCATCTGCCTGGTTTCGACGCCCTGCCGGACGCCGCCTTTGTGCGCGGCGTCCCCGGCGGCACCCTGGAGGAGGTCGTCTATTATCTCGACGTACTCCATGCCCTGCGCCGCCTGGGGGTCCTGGTCTACAACGACGGCGGCGCGATCGAGCGCAGCGTCGACAAGGGCATGACGAGCTTCCTGCTCCATACCGCGGGGGTCCCGACCCCGCCGGCTTGGGTCGTGCGCGACCCGGACGAGGCCGGCCGGGTGCTGGCACGGGAACTGGCCGCCGGCCATGAGCTGGTCCTGAAACCGTTGTTCGGCTCCCAGGGGGAGGGCCTGACCCGCTTGAACGGCAAGGACCACGCCACCCTGCCGCGCCCGGTCGGCAGCGGCATCCATTATCTCCAGCGCTTCATCCCCGGGGATACGGCGCAGGCGCAGGACTTCCGGGTCTTCGTCATCGGCGCCCGGGCGGTGGCGGCCATGCGCCGCAGCGCGCCCACGGGTTGGATCACCAATGTCGCCCAGGGCGCCTCCTGCCACCCGGCGGACCTGACCCCGGATCTGCGGGACCTGGCAGAGGCGGCCGCCCGGACCCTGGAGATGGCCTACGCGGGGGTCGATATCTTGCGCGACACCGCCGGGCGCGCCTGGGTCATCGAGGTCAATGGGGTCCCGGCCTGGAAGGGGCTGCAACAGGTGTGCGGGTTCGACCTCGCCGCCGCCCTGGTCGCCGACCTGTTGCGCCTTCAGCGGGGCGCCCCGCGCATGGAGGCGGTGGGATGACCGCTCAGTCCCGGGGCGAGCGCGGGGACGCGGCGCGGCGGCGGATCGGTGACGCCTACCGGGCGGCCTGCGCCCTGGAACTGGACGCGCTCAAACCCGGCAACGTCCACCGCGCGTCCGCCGGGCACGGGATGACCGTCGCGGACTTTCTGACCAGCGCCGCGGTCAGCGCCGACCCCCTGACCGAGCCCGGCCTGGGACTCGGAGAGCGGGTCTACCGGGCGGTGGCCGCGACCCGTGCGGCCGTCGGCTGCAATACGAATCTGGGGATCATCCTGCTCTGCGCCCCTTTGATCCAGGCGGCGCTGGACCCGGCCGCCCCGGCGACGCTGCGCGCGCGGCTCCTAACCGTACTGTGCGCTGCCGATCGTCGCGACATGGACGGCCTCAACCGGGCGATCCGGCTCGCCGCCCCCGGCGGCCTGGGTGAGTCGGCGCAGCACGACGTGGCCGCGCCGGCCACCGCCACGCCGCTCGCGGTCATGGCGCTGGCGGCCGACCGGGACCTGATCGCGGCCCAATATGCGGCGGGCTTCCAGGACCTGTTCGAGCGCGCGGTCCCGCTGTTCAGACAGTTGCAGGCACGCTGGCAGGATCCCGCCTGGGCCGCCGCCGGGCTCTACCTGGATTTTCTCGGGCGGTTTCCCGACACGCACATCGCCCGTAAACTGGGGCCCGCGCGGGCGCGGGCGGTGACCTGGCGCGCCGCGCCTATCGCCGCCGACCTGGTCCGGGCGGCGCGCCCGGAGCCCTTTCGGGAGGCCCTGCTGCGACTCGATCGCGAATTGAAGGAGACCGGGCTCAACCCCGGCAGCTGCGCGGACCTGACGGTCGCCTGTCTGCTGATCGCGCGGCTCGCCCCCGCGGACCTTTATTCATCAGCCGCGGCGGATACCCGCCGCATCCCCCGCACCGGACCGGACACCCCGGACCCGATGCCAGCCATCTGAAAAACCAAAGCGAAGGAGACAGTACAATGCCAGTCATCAACAAGACCCTGGTCGGAGAGTCCGCGGTCGGCGACCACCACGAGGTCGCCCATATCGACCTGATCATGGGCCCGCGCGGCTCCGCCGCCGAAACCGCCTTTTGCAACGGCCTGGTCAACAACAAGGAGGGCTTCACCAGCCTGCTCGCGGTGATCGCGCCCAACCTGCCGTGCAGACCCAATACCCTGATGTTCAACAAGGTCACCATCAAGGGCGCGAACCAGGTCAAGAAGATGTTCGGTGCCGCCCAGCGCGGTGTCGCCATGGCGGTGGCCGACTGCGTGGAGGACGGCACCATCCCGGCGGCCGAGGTGGAGGACATCTTCATCTGTGTCGGCGTCTTCATCCATTGGCAGGCCGAGGACGACATCAAGATCCAGGAATACAACTACGAGGCGACCAAGCAGGCCATCAAGCGCGCTATCACCGGTGAGCCCAAGGCCGCCGAGGTGCAGCAGCTGAAGGCCGCCGCCTTCCACCCCTTCGCCGCCCACAACTGAGGGTCCGCGGGACCGGGCGCCGGCGGCGCCCGGTCCCGCGTGGTCAATGATCTGTCGGGTCCGCTGTGCGGACCAGATGGCGGCGACGCGCCGCGGTCCGCACAGCGGACCCTGCGTGAATTCGTTGATCCCGGCAGGGACCTTGCATGAGCAATCCGGACTGGGCTAGCCGTCGTCCAGTTCAGCCAGGTCGCCCGGCGGGATGCCCCCCTGATGCAGCGCGGTGGAGACGAGCGCCCCGGCCACCCCCAGCGCACGCAGTCGCCGCAGGTCCGCCCCGTCGCGCACGCCGCCCGCCGCATAGACCCGGTGGCCGGGGGCCAACTGGCGCAGGGCGCCCAGGCGGTCCAGGTCCGGCCCCTGGCCGCTGCCGACCCGGGCCAGGGTCATGAGGATGAGATCCATCGGCCACAGCTCGGGCCGCCGGTCGAGCCCCGCCGGCCCCAGGAACTGGTCGGCCCGGTAGTCCAGGGACAGCACCGGGTCATCCAGGCGGGCCTTCAGGTCCGCCCACTGATCGAGATCGGCAATGGATTCGCTGCCGATCACGGGTCGGGCCACGTGGGCGAGCCGCGCCAGATCGGTCAGGCCGCGGTCGACCCACAGACTGACCCCTGGGTGTTGCCGGTGCAGCCGCTCGACGACCTCCAGGTGACCGGCCGCGCCGCCGATGGCGTCGAGGTCGGCGAGATAAAGGACCGCGAAGGGGTGGAGCCCCAACAGGGCCGCGGCGACGGCCGCGGGCGCGGCCGTGGGACACAGGGGGCTCGTGATCGGCGCATAGCGGCGGCGGTCCCCGAGCCGTGCGGCGACCACCAGGCCGCCCTTCAGATCGATGACAGGAATCAGTTTCATCTCAGGTTCGCCATGCGCGTTTTCGTCTTTGAGTATGTGACCGGTGGCGGCCTGCTGGGGGCCGGACTGCCTCCGCCCCTGGTGCGGGAGGGGGACCTGATGCTGCGCGCCCTGGTCGCCGATCTCGCGGCCCTGGACGGGGTAGAGTGCATCATCACCCGGGACGCCCGCCTGGCGCCGCCCCACCTGCCCGCGGACTGCCGCCCGGTGCACGACGCGGCGGACTTCCCCCGGGTCTGGGCCCAGGCCCTGGCGGGGGCGGATGCGGTGTGGCCCATCGCCCCCGAGCACCAGGGTATCCTGGAAGGGATCAGCGAGGCCATCCTCGCGGCCGACCGACCACTGCTCAACAG
The DNA here is from genome assembly GCF_002813775.1 of Candidatus Thiodictyon syntrophicum. Taxonomy (NCBI): domain Bacteria; kingdom Pseudomonadati; phylum Pseudomonadota; class Gammaproteobacteria; order Chromatiales; family Chromatiaceae; genus Thiodictyon; species Candidatus Thiodictyon syntrophicum. Next base: position 180,698 of record NZ_CP020372.1, on the reverse strand, counting down.
CCGCCCGGCGGCGGTGCGCACGGCCGCCAGCAAGCTCCGGACGATCCGGCTCCTGGAAGCCCAGGGGGTGCCGGTGGTGCCGACCTTCGGCGCCGCGGACCGGTTGCCGCCGCTGCCCGGACCCTGGGTATTGAAACCGGACGACGGGGTCGGGTGCCTGGGGATCCGACTGTGCCGCGACCGCGACAGCCTGTCCCGCTACTGGGAGCAATTGGCGCAGGCGGACACCTTCGTGGCCCAGCCCTTTGTCCAGGGCACGGCGGCGAGCCTGAGCCTGCTGGCCAAGGACGGGGAGGTCAACCTGCTCAGCGTCAATCGTCAGCGCATCGCCGTCATGGACGAGGGGCTGATCCTGTTGGGCTGCGTGGTCAACGGACTGGGCGCGGGGGACCCCCGGTGGCGCCGCCTGGCCGGGGACGTGACCGCAGCCCTGCCGGACCTCTGGGGCTATGCGGGCGTGGACCTGATCGCCGCCGCCGAGGGCCCGCTGGTGTTGGAGGTCAACCCGCGCCTCACGACCTCCTATGTAGGTCTGCGAGAATCCTTGCAACGCAACCCGGCGGGCCTGGTGTTGGACCTGCTCGTCGGCGGCGCCCTCCGGCAGGGCGCCGTCGGGGGCCTGGCGGTCGATGTCTGTCTGGAGTATGCCGGTGCCGCATGAGCGCTGGTTGGGGTGGGACCTGGGCGGCGCCCACCTCAAGGTCGTCGCACTCGACGCCCGCGGCCAAAGCGAGGCGGTCCTGCAGGTCGCCTGTCCCCTGTGGCAGGGGCTGGACCACCTGGATACGGCCATCGAGCGGGTGTTGGGGTCGCTCGGGGCGCGCGCGACCCGCCACGCGGTGACCATGACCGGGGAACTCACCGACCTGTTCGAGGATCGCGCGACGGGCGTCCGGGCACTGATCGAGCGGATGCAGCGGCGCTTTCCCGCGGAGGAGGTCAGGATCTACGCGGGCCGCGCCGGCCTCCTGGCGCCGGCCGCCGCCGCGGCGGCGCCGGATCAGGTCGCCTCGGCCAACTGGATGGCCAGCGCGTCGCTGGCGGCCAGGCACTTTCCGGAAGGGGTCCTGGTCGACATCGGCAGCACCACCAGCGACCTGGTACCCTTCCACGGGGGACAGGTCAGCGCCCGCGGCTACCATGATCATGAGCGCCTGGCGGCGGGCGAACTGGTCTACAGCGGCGTGGTGCGCACGCCGGTGATGGCCCTGGCCGGGCGCGTCCCCTTCGGCGGGCACTGGGTGGCGCTGATGGCCGAGCACTTCGCGACCACCGCGGATATCTACCGCCTGACCGGGGAACTGCCCGCCCACGCGGACCTGATGCCGAGCGCCGACGGCCGGCCCAAGACCAGCGCCGCCAGCGCCGGGCGGCTGGCCCGGATGCTGGGGCTCGACGCCGCCGCCGCGGCCCCGGCCGCCTGGGAGCGGCTGGCCGCGCACCTGGCGGAGGCGCAGTTGCGGACCCTGGCCGAGGCCTGCGACTGCCTGCTCTCGCGCGGCGAACTGGCGGCGGACGCCCCCATCTTAGGGGCCGGGGTCGGACGCTTCCTGGCCCGCCGCCTGGCCGCCCGGTTGGGGCGCGCCTACCTGGGATTCGGCGCCCTGTTCGAGGGGCAAGCCCCCGGCACCCCGGACGGTCCCGAGGTGGCGGACTGCGCGCCCGCGGCGGCGGTGGCGCGACTGGCTCTGGAGGAAAGTACGTGAGTAAGCAAGTATGGGAAGAGTTAGCCCCACCCCAGCGGACGACGCTCCTCGTACTCAGGTACCAAGGTACCCGAAGAAAGAGTATTTTGCCGCAAATGAACGCGAATAAGCGCAAATAAATCGGCCGGTTAGCGTCGTCGCGGGCATCACCCGGACGGTGAACATGCAGCACCGGCCAAATCTCTGGTTATTTGCGTTAATTTGCGTTCATTTGCGGCTAAACTGCTTTTTCCTGGTACGAGGGTACTTGTCTACGACGATGATTGCGCCTGATCCGCCCCAGGTCCTGGAGCTGCCCTACCAGCCGGACAGTGCCCCGCTGTGCGCGGCCCTGCTCGGGCGGGCTTGGCCCATGTTCCTGGACAGCGGGCGGCCCGGCTGTACCCAGGGGCGCTACGACATCCTGAGCGCGGACCCCCGCCGGGTCCTGGTCACCCGCGGGTCGACGACCGAGATCCGTACCGGGTCGGTCGTCCAGGTCTCCGGGGCCGACCCCTTCGAGTTGGTCCAGGAGGCGCTCGGACCCGCCCGCCCCGGGGTGCCGGATTTGCCCTTCAGCGGAGGGGCCATCGGCTGGTTTGCCTATGACCTGGCGCGGCGACTGGTGCCCCTGCCGAATCTGGCGGCGGACGCCGAGGGCACGCCGGAGCTGGCCCTCGGCATCTATGACTGGGCACTGGTGGTCGACCATGAGGCCCGGCGTAGCCGGCTGGTGGGCACGGACTTTGCTGACCTTCAGGGCTATCGGCGCCGGTTCGCGGGGGCGCCCGCCGACCGCGGGACGGGAGCGCCGCGGGTGCCCTTTCGCGTCCTGGACCGGGTGCGCGCGAACCTGAGCCGGGCCCAGTATCTCGACGCCTTCGCCCGCATCCAGCGCTACCTGCGCGAAGGCGATTGTTACCAGGTCAACCTGGCCCAGCGCTTTGCGGCGCCGACCCAGGGCGACCCCTGGCTGGCCTACCGGGAACTGCGGGTGATGAACCCCGCCCCCTTTGGCGCCTACCTGGGGACCCCCGATTGTCAGGTGCTCTGCTCCTCGCCGGAGCGCTTCCTGCGGGTGCGCAACGCCCTGGTGGAGACCAAACCCATCAAGGGCACGCGGCCCCGCGGGGCGGACCCGGGCGAGGACCTGCGCCTCGCCGCGGAACTGCGCGCGAGCCCCAAGGACCGGGCGGAGAACCTCATGATCGTGGACCTGTTGCGCAATGACTTAGGCCGCGTCTGCGCCATCGGCAGCATTGAGGTCCCGACGCTCTTCGCGGTGGAGTCCTTCGCCCGCGTCCATCACCTGGTCAGTACCGTGTGTGGGCGCCTGGCGCCGGGCCATACTGCCCTGGACCTGCTGCGCGCCTGCTTCCCCGGCGGCTCCATCACCGGCGCGCCCAAACGACGGGCGATGGAGATCATCGAGGAGTTGGAACCCAACCGGCGCGGGATCTACTGCGGGGCCATCGGTTATCTTGGCTTCGACGGGGCCATGGATACCAATATCGCCATCCGCACCCTGGTCCACTCCGGCGGCCTCACCCGCCTCTGGGCCGGGGGCGGGATCGTTGCGGACTCCGATGCGCAGTCCGAATACCGGGAGACCTTCGACAAGGCCGCCCCCCTCTTGGACCTCTTGGAGCGACTGCGAGTCAACCGTGTGGATCGTTAAACTCGGCGGCAGCCTGACCGCCTCAAAACACCTGCGGGCCTGGCTCGCCGCCCTGGCCGGCCGCCATGACGTCGTCGTGGTGCCGGGCGGCGGCCCCTTCGCGGATCAGGTGCGCCGCGTCCAGCGCGCCATGGGCTTCGACAACGCCACCGCCCACGAGCTGGCCCTGCTCGCCATGGAGCAGTACGGCCGCGCGCTCTGCGCCCTGCAGCCCGGACTGGCGCCGGCCGCGAGCCTGTCGGAGATCCGCGCCTCGGCCTACTGCGGCCTGACCCCGGTCTGGCTGCCGTACTCGCTGGCCATGGCCGAACCGGACCTGCCGCGGACCTGGGACCTGACCTCCGACTCACTGGCCGGCTGGCTCGGCGAACAGCTCCAGGCACAGGCCCTGGTCCTGGTCAAGGTCGCGCCCCTGCGCCCCGGCCCGGTCGCCCTGGACACGCTGATCCGCAACGCGATCGTCGACCCGCTGCTGGAGAGCTTCACCGACTCCGGGAGGCTGCCGGTCTATCTGCTGGGGGATGCCGACGCGCCCGCCCTGGATGACCTGCTGGCGGGTCGGCCGGGGCGGGCGGTGATCGCGCAGGGGCAATCGCCGGAGCGGCCCGCGGTTTGATTGTCAGGACCCTCTATGCCATGTTGGCGGCGAACACCGTAGGAGATAACCCCATGTCCCGGAATCCTGAACCCCGCAGCGAACGCATCGACATTCGCGCCACACCGAGCGCGAAACGCGCCTTGCTGGACGCGGCCAACGCGTCACGCAAGACGGTATCTGAATTCCTGCTGGACAGCGGCCTGGAGAAGGCCGCCGAACTCATGGCCGAGCGGCGTTTGTTCCTGCTGGATGACGCGCAATGGGCGGCTTTCCTCGCGGCCCTCGACGCGCCCCCGCAGCCTATGCCACGACTGGAGCGCCTGTTCGCGGAGCCCAGCGCCGTGGAGAAAGCACTGAGTGAAAGCACCTGACCCATGACCGTCAAGGGAATCGCCAAGCTTCATTCGGCCCACAACACGGACGGCTTTGATTGCGGCAACCCCGAACTCGATCATTTCCTCCGGCGCTTCGCCTTAACCAACCAACGCGCAAACCTTACCCAGACCTATGTACTGAGTAAAGGCAACGACGTGATCGCCTATTACAGCCTCACGGTCGGGCAGGCCAACCATCAGGACGCGCCGCGCCGCGTGACGGAAGGGCTGGGCCGCTATCCCGTGCCGCTCATGATACTGGCACGTCTGGCGGTAACCCGCAGCGAGCAGGGCCACGGATGGGGCGGGTCCCTGCTGAAAGATGCCTTACGCCGCACCGCGCAAGCCGCTGACATCGCGGGTATCCGGGCACTGTTCGTTCATGCCAAGGACGAAGCGGCGCGCGCGTTTTACGAGCATTTCAACTTCCGCCCCAGTCCGGCCGATCCTTACCATCTGTTCTTGCTGATGAAAGACCTTGCTCGGTTGTTGGGACCCTGAGCCAGCGACCCCTTTTCCCCCCGCTGACCGCCTGGCCCGCCCCGATCGCGGCGAGCGGCGAGCGGCGAGCGGGCGCAGCAGCAGAGTTACGGGGGGTTCCGCGGACAGCCCATTCCAGGGAACTCACGGACGAAGGATAGACCGAACGCAAGCCCGTAAACCGGAGATTAAGTATACTGTCCCCGGAACTCTTGATCATTATCTGGCCACCTCAAGGGTGACGGGTTGCCGCCAGGGCCTGTGGCCGGAGTTATGATCAAGGCCAGCCTGACCCGCCGAAGAACTCCGTTAGGCTCCTTACCGTACAGATTTTTTCACCTTTTCTTTCGGACATCACACAGGCTGCTCCCGAAATTCCTCTACTGCCTATGCTGCTTTAGCCACGTATCCGCGGCAAAAATATCGAACTCAGTTCGGCGAACTCGACGGCTGCCTGGCCGATGTGAGGCCAGCCCGATAGCGGGCTTATAGATGTCCAGCCCCCGGCCCAGTTTGAAGAGAACGCCGTGATCACAGACAACATAGCGGTCATGGACGGTGTGATCGATCTCGATTGATAGGTTCATCCCGAAGCTCCTGAATAAATCCTTGCCGATCTCCTCGGCAATAGCGACGTTCGCACCATTACCCTCTGCCCAAGTTTCGGACGTGAAGACGACAATCTCTTTGGGCTTAGCCACCTCAGAGACGGTCAACAGGAACTCCTTGAGGTTGCGCACCTGATGGGGTAGTGCGAGGTAAGGATCAATAAGAGCGATGCGCGTACATCCAGCGAGCAAGGCCGGCGGGAAAAGACGATTGAAGGGCCAGCCTGTATCGCCTTCCCGCAGGATAAACCGCTCGACAATCGTCGTGGCGCCCCGTTGTATCTCATCGATCCACTCGCGCCCAGATGCATCGCTTGTCCAGACCGGCAGAGAAGGCGCCACACTAACGCCCATAAGGGGCGACGGCACCTGCTCGGCCGATACGCAATCTTCCGCGGAATCAAGGAATGGAGAGCAGGAGGCTTTAACGCCTTGTATCGCTAAGGACAACGTGTCGCAGTCGCGTGCGAAAGCCTCCCGCTCCCCACCAATCCGAGCCATGGCGGCAGCCTTGATATCTTGCTCAGCGCTAGCAAGCGTGGCTTGCACTTCGGCTATGGCTTTGCGCGGGACGCCGTCGGCTTCGGCGGCGAGAAACTGTCCGAAGTCTCCGCTGCGTTGGTTGAGATGGGTCGTCAAAGCGTCCTGGAGGAGGCGTTTGACCTCAGCATAGAAAAGCCGAACCTCCTGGGACTGATTGATAGTTGTTCCCCTGCCGAAAATATCGGACACTTTCACTCGGGCCGTGGAAATCTTGTCGGACACCTCATCGGAGACGAAGTCGTCTAAGAAGGAGACGATCCGTTGCTCCTCGGCAGCGATTAGATCGTTGGCGGCGGCAAGGGACTTCTCAAGCGAACCTGCTAAGGTTTTCGGCAGATCGAACGGCAGAGTCGCACCCAGCTCGAGTCTTTCGGCCAGTTCCCTACTCGATTCCGAGAGCGTTAAGAGGTGTTTCTCGAAGTGGTCCACGAAGAAGGCGAAGTGCTCTGTCATGTCCGAAAGCATTTGCTGGACCCGCGGGAAAATCCGATTTGCTACGCGCCCCTGGAGATCGTGCATATATCCCCAAGTGCCCGATCGGCGCGTTCTCCAATGCTTGCCTACATCGTTCGTTTCAAAATCGGCCAGTTCTCGCTCTGCGAGAAGCCCTATCGTCTCGATGATGAGAGCATTCCGCCGATCTGCGTCCGCGAGGTTGTCGCGTAAGAATGCGACGTCCGACTCTGTTGATGACTGAAATACTTCCCGTTCCGACTCAAAGTCGCGGCGAAAGGCCGCAAGCCTTTGCTCGGCTACCTCGCTGTCCTTGATGTCACGTAGCGCCGTGAGACGGTTTGCGATAACGCCAAGCAAATCGTCCAGTGCTGATTTCGCTCCGAAGGCAATGTTGTGCGCAACCAATGCCAGCCGCGACTCAGTCGAAAGCAGTTGAAGCAATTGCGACTTCACACGTTCAATGCCGCCTGGATCATCATGATGTATACGGTGGACGACATCTTTGCCGTCCTGCCAGTCGCGATGCTTTCGTGCCGAGGTGAAAACGAGGCCGACAACGCCAAGTTGTTCGCGATAACGACGCATCGCCGGGGAGTCATCACTTCCTAGTTCGTTGAGCGTCGCATCGATTTCTGTACGAATGCGCCGCTCTTCACGCCGAATTCGATGCGAGAGGGGCTCAGTATCCTCGTCGTTGTCTTCTGCGGCTGCCAGGTGCTGGTCGTAGGTCTTGTCGACCTGGGTTATAACGAAAATGAGTTGCTTGACGGTACCCCGGCGCAGTAACGTCAGTATGAAATCTTTCTCCGATTGTCCATAAGAGGCACCAGACTGAGTCAGAAACAGGACTGCATCGACGTCCTCAACAGCCTTCTCGGTCAGCGTGACTCTGAAACGTTGGGTGTCGTCCAAGCCCGGGGTATCTACAAGTAGAACACCTTCGTCGAGGAGAAGCGACGGAGAGGTTATCTCAATGCTCGTCACCAGACAGTGATGCGGACGCGTTCCGGAGGTAAACTCTTTTAATCGGTTGCGGAAGGTGTTCTCTGATTTTCGATCCCCTGGCTTATCTAGAACTATTTCGATAGTGTGACCGCCGGGTTTAATGTAGGTCTTTTCGAGCATTGGCAAGTCGAATGTTTCTAAGATTTCTCCTTCGGAATTCTTGCGTGCTTTGCCATCGAAACTCTCCCACATTTTTATACGATGGGCATCGATATGCTTGGGGTCTTCCCGGTACAGTTGGCGCAGCCCGTTCCAAGCTTCTGCCCCGACGAAACGAATTGCAGCCTTGACCGTTGGCCCGTGACGAAACGTCGTCACGGCTGCCGTCTCAGGGTCCGTGTTTTCGCCAGCTAGTCGCGCACTGAGTAGTTCATTGACGAAAGCTGATTTGCCGGCCTTAAACCGACCGACTACCGCCACTTTGTAGCAATCCGGAACCACCTGACTTTTCAGGATCGCGTGCAGTGCTTCGGCCGTCTTCGCGCAGTCGCGCCCGATGCCCCATGTCGGTTCGCGTGTGTCGCGGACCTTGGCAAGCAAGGTCTCACGGAGGGCTTCCACGCTCGCGCGCAGAGCATTGATTTCGAGACGTAATTGTTTAGGCGAATTCACTTGATTTCCCTCTTTCTAATTTGCTCAGACTGTTACAACTGGATACCTCAGGGATAGACCACGATTTCCTGCTTTTCTTGCGGCAACACAAGCAACCGCGGTCTGCCCCGGCAATTCCTATCCACCAATGCGTCGCCGAAGTGACACCGTACCGAAACGATCCGCGCCTCTGTCACCGCATCGGCAGACATCAGAATCCAGCCGCGGCAGGATAGCGGACGTACCGCGTCTCCGGCGCCGCTCAATGCAGCACCGCGTCCAGACTCTCCGCGGTGAGGATGCGGTCGGACCAGCGCAGCAGGGTCTCGGGGTCCGCGCTGCCGACGCGTGTCCGCACCGTCTCGCTCGGGGGACCGAATTTCCGGTCGATCTGCCGCAGCAACATAGCGGCCTCACCCTCCCGCCTGCCCTCCTGTTTGCCCGCCTGTCGGCCTTGCTCGATGTAGCGGTCGATGAAGGTTTGCATGATTGGGTCTCCCGTGGGGTTCTGTTCCAACAGGGCGCGGACGTCACGTTCTTCCACGCGCCCGGTGCCTTGGACATAGTAGCGCAATAGGGATTCCAGGATCTCCAACGCGGTGGTCCAGTCCTCGGCCTGCTCGATCAGGGTCAACAGGTCGCCCAGCCGCGCGAGGGGCTCTTTGCTGAAGATTCAACGCATCGCCAACTGGACCAGACGGGTCAGCACGGCGCCCTTGATCTCGGCGTTGGTGCGGGCGCAGATGTCGTGCAGCGCGTAGGTGAACCGCGGCACAAAGGGCGCCAGCACCGTCGGCAACGGGGCGATCAGGTCATGGAAGTTGCGGGGTGCGCGCCAGCGTCCGTTGCCTTGATAGATCACCAACGGATAGATTGGCGGGAGCCGGCGGGCCTACGGGTGTTGCTTGGAGATTTCCAGGGTTTCGAGGTCGATCTCGGCCAGCAGTTCGGCCGGCAGGTGGTGGCGCAGGAAGTCCACGGCGATCTCCCGGCGGCCGAAGCTCTCGCGAAAATTAGGTGTCGTGGGGGGTGGCGATGTGTCGTCCATGGCATCAGAGATTAATCGCGGCGCCTTGGCGGCGCAAGCGCCGGCCGCTCGCGGTGCGACCAGGACGCGAACGGCCGACTTTGGCCCGCTGCGGTTGAGACTTCGACCGCCCGTGGCGTCTGCAACCGGGCCGGATGCTCCGGGTCGACCTGGCGCCCCTTCGTCATGCGCGCCTTCACCGGCACCCGGTCCCGGGGCGAGGGCAGCGGCTGCAGGCCCCGCGCCAGACCGGTCGCTCAGACTTGCCAATGCGTCGCCGACGTGACACCGTGCCGAAACGATCCGCGCCTCTGTCACCCTTTGCATGATGATATGAAATCCACACGAGGCATTCCGATGCATCCACTGACTGCTGTCTGGTTTGGGGTCACGTTACTCTTCATCCCGTCCTGGGTCGGGGCGGGCGGACCGCCGGCCAACGCCTGGGGTCTGTCGGTCGAGGCGCTGGGCGCCCACCAATTCAGTGCGGATCGCGATGGCGGCGGCACGGTCGCGATGGATGAAACGGCGCTGCGCATCGGCGTCTCCCGGCCCCTGACCCCCAGTCTGCGGCTCGGGCTGAGCCTGGGTTACACTGAGTTCGCGTACGACTTCACCGCCGGTGCGCAGGAACTCGCCGCCGCCGCGCCCTGGTCGACCATCCGCAGCGCCCGGGCGGGGGTCAGCCTGAACGCCCGCCTGGGGGAGCGGTGGACCCTGTTCGCCTTGCCGAGCATCCGCTGGGCCGCAGAGGACGGGGCAGCCCTGGATGACGGGGCCTTCGGCGGGGTGCTGGCCGCCGCCAGTTACCGGGTCAGCGACCGCTTGACCATCGGCCCCGGGTTCGGCGCCTTCTCCGAGATCGAGGGTGACGCCAGCCTGTTCCCGATCCTCGCGTTGGACTGGCGCCTGACCGACACCCTGAGCCTGAACACCGGTGGCGGTCTCGCGGCCAGCCGCGGACCCGGTCTGGTCCTGGAATGGCGGCCCGCGGACGCCTGGACCCTCAGTCTCGGCGCGCGTTATGAGAACGAGCGCTTTCGCCTGAACGACCAGGGCCCGGCCCCCAACGGCGTGGGCCAGGACAGCTCCATCCCGGTCTATCTGGGCGTCGTGCGCACCCTCGGGCGCTTCGGCAGCCTGAGCCTGATCGCCGGGGCCAAGACGGCGGGCAATCTCCGACTGGAGAATGCCCAAGGCGACAAACTGGCGGCCGCGGATTATGCCACGGCCCCCTTTGCGGGCGTGACGCTGAAGGTTCGCTTTTAGCGGATACTGCGCGGACCGACCACGAGTTCCTGCCTTGCTCGATGTAGCGGTCGACGAAGGTTTGCATGATGGGGTCTCCCGTGAGGTTCTGTTCCAACAGGGCGCGGACGTCGCGTTCCTCCACGCGCCCGGGGTCTTGAGCAATGACCGGTGAGCAACCGAAGAATCCATTACACGGGGTCAGTCTGGAAACCGTGGTCCTGAAGCTGGTCGATCATTACGGCTGGGATGGTCTCGCCGACCGGATCAACATCAATTGTTTCAAGCATGAGCCATCCGTGAAATCGAGTTTGACGTTTCTGCGACGAACTCCCTGGGCCAGGGCGCAGGTGGAGGCTTTGTATGTTTCTACATTGACGACGCGCGGTTGACACCTTTTTTGCCGTCGCCGATCCATACCGCGGACCGGCCGGTCCGGCGCACACATTGCGGACGGGGCGAATGCCCCTTCCGACCTGAAGGAGACTGCAACCATGTCTGATGAAAAGGTCTACAGCGAGGAGGAGATCCGCGCGCGGATCGCGGCCGAACTGCCCCATTGGTATTACGAGGATGGCTGGCTCAGGCGCAAATACCGCACCAGCGGCTGGAAGGGCACCCTGATGGTGGTCAATACGGTGGGACACCTGGCGGAGGCGGCCTGGCACCACCCGGATCTGGCCGTATCCTATGCCTTCGTGATCGTGAAGCTGGTGACCCACTCGGCCAAGGGGGTGACCGACAAGGACTTCGAACTGGCCCGCAAGATCGAGGAGACCGTCGGCTGGCGGCCCGGACCGGCCAGTGCCCTGGAGGGCACGCCGGATGATCCGCGTTTCAAGTACATCAAGTACGACTGAGGGGGCCGTTCGCGTGACTCGATGGTCGTGGCGGCCGGCGGCGGCGTTCGGTCCGCACAGCGGACCAGCGGCCTCGCTGTTGGCAGGCTGTCAGGGCGGGCGCCGCTCCAGCGCCAAGGCGTCGTCCGGGGTGTTGATGTTGGCGAAGCAGTCCGGCCGATCGCTGAAATCCGCCAGGGCGACCCGGTGGCGGTCATACCACCGGGTGGGCTTGCGCTCACCGGCGGCCAGGAAGGTCTCCAGATCAGTGGCCAGCGCCACCGGCAGCAGGGCATGGACCGGTTGCAGGCGCTGGCCGTCCGTGGCGACCGCGAGGTCTCCGGCCTGGGTGCGCAGGGCGAGCAGCAGCCGCGCGACCAGGTCGGGGGCGGGGTAGGGGCCGTCACAGGGCAGGGTAATGATCCACGCGGTGGCGGCCGCCCGCATGGCGCTGCGAATGCCGGCCAGGGGTCCCTGGAAGCCCGGGTCCAGATCGGCGACCACCGGCAGGCCATAGTCGGCATAGCGCTCCAGGTTGCGGTTGGCGCTGATCAGCAGGGTGTCGACCTGCGGGGCCAGGGCGGCGATGACCCATTCGACCAGCGGCCGACCGGCGAAGGGCCGCAGCCCCTTGTCGTGGCCACCCAGGCGGCTGGACTGGCCGCCGGCCAGGATGACCCCGGTGATGGCGGCGCGGGAGGGGGAGGGTGTGTGCATCCTGGAGTCCGGTGGTCGAGCCGTGAAGCCGTTAAAGTCGCGCAGCGACGTTGTGGGAGCGGCTCCAGCCGCGCCGGAAAGGCGGCATCTGAGTTCGCCGCGGCGCCGCAGGGTGACGGACGAGCCTTCATGGCCCTGGGGGGCCGCCGCGCCCGGTCCGGCTGAAGCCTCGACCTCCGGTCGGTCAGGCGGGCACAACGTTGTCCGGAGTTCACCTCGTCGGGATGATGGTTCGGCCCCCTTGACAACGCAACCGGGCCTGCGCCGCCGCCCACATTGCGCGCTCCGCCCGGGCATGGGAGCATTACCGCAGTCACCTTCATCGTCGACGCACGGGCGGCCCGCCCGAGGTCACCATGACCCGTCCACTCAAGACCCTGGACCCCGCCGCCGCGGGCGCCGCGGCGTCGGCCAATCCCAACCGCCGCGCCGCCGTGCTGCTCGCCTGGCTGCGCCGCGGGGTGCCGCCGCTGCTGGTGGTCGTGACCGCGCTGGTCGCCTGGTATGAGGTCAAGGGGTTCGACTTTCACACGCTGCGAGCCGCCTTGCGCCGCATCCCCTGGGTCGCGCTCCTGGGGCTCCAGGCCCTGGCCCTGGCGGCGGTCTTCGAGATGGTCCTCTACGACTGGTGGATGGCCCGCTGGCTCAAGGTCAACCTGACCTGGGACCGCCTGGTCCGCTACAGTTGGGTCGCCAATACCACCAACAACCTGATCGGGCTTTCGGGGCTCGCGGGCTCGGGCATCCGCATCCTGCTGCTCACCCGCGACGGGGTGGCGACCCGGGTCGCCTCGCTCTACTCCGGGGTGATCATGTTGGCGGTGCCGGTCGGGCTCTCGGTGCTGGTACTGGCGGCGCTGGCCCTGGGCCGCACCAACCTGGTACCGGGGGTCCTGCCGCGCTGGGCGGTACTGAGCGTCCTGCTCGCCTATGCCGCCTATCTGCCGGTGTTCCTGACGCTGGCGGCGAACCGGGCGGTCCTGCACCGGGTGCTGAGCGGGACCGCCCGCCTCGGTCTGGGCGGGGGGCTCACGCTGGTGGCGATCTCGGTGCTGGACTGGCTCCTGGCGATGCTGGTCGCCTGGTGTTGCCTGCTCGCCTGCGGCGCCCACCTGAACCCGGGCGCCTTCCTGGCCGCCTTCACCTTCGCGGCGACCCTGGGGGTGCTGAGCCTGGTCCCGGGGGGAATCGGGGTCTTCGATGCCGCACTGCTGGTGATGCTCACCCGCCTGCGGGTGTCCCCGGCGACCGCGGCGGCCGGGCTCCTGGTGTTCCGCCTGGTCTATTATCTGGTGCCCTGGCTGATCGGGCTCACCCTCGGCACCGGGCTCTTGGCCCGCCCCGCGGCACCGGCCGTCAGCCGGCTCGCCCGCCTGTGGCAGAACAATCCGCTGCTCGGTCTGCTGCGCCTGATCCTGAATTTCATCGCCTCCCTGGGGGTGCGCCTGCTGGGCCTGCTGATCTTAGCCACCGGGCTGATGCTGCTGGCCTCCGCCGCGCTGCCGTCCCTGGAGGATCGGGTCGAGCGGCTACTCCTGGTACTGCCCCTGCCGGCCCTGGAACTGTCCCACTTCCTCTCGGTGGGGGTGGGGGTGCTGCTGATCGCCCTGTCCCGGGGGATCGACCAGCAGGTGCGCAGCGTCTATCTGGTGACCATGCCGCTGCTGGTGGTCGGGGCCCTCCTGAGTCTGCTCAAGGGCGCGGCCCCGGGTCAGGGCCTGTTCCTGCTCGCGGTGGCGGGGCTCTTGTGGCTGCGCCGGGACGCCTTTTATCGCCTCTCCTACCCCTTCCTGAGTCGGCGCAATCTGCTTTGGCTCCTGGCCCTGCTGGTCAGCGTCACGGCCTTTGTCCTGCTCGGTCCCTGGGTGGATGGGGAAGACTTCACCTGGCGCGAGCTCTGGTTCCAGTCGCAACCGCACCTGCAGGCGGCGCGTTACCTGCGCTCCCTGCCGCTCGCGATCGTGGCCCTGGCGGGCTGGCTCGCCTGGGGTCTCTTCCGGATGCCGCGGCCCGTATTCCCCGTGACCGATGACGCCGCCCTGGCCCAGGCGCGGGTCTGGCTGGGTGAGCACGGCGGCGGCACCTTCGCCCATCTGCTGTTCATGGGGGACAAGCACCTGCTGTACGCGGCGCAGGGTCGCTGTCTGATCCAATACCAGCGCGTCCGCGGCCGTCTGGTCGCCCTGGGGGACCCGCTCGGGGACGCGGCGGCCTATGGGCCGGCGGTCCTGGAGTTTCGTGACCTGGCCGATCGCCATGACCTGGACCCGGTGTTCTACGAGGTCGCCCACGAGCACCTGCACCTCTACCACGACGCCGGCTTTGCCCTGTTCAAGGCCGGGGAGATGGGGCTGGTCGCGGCGGCAGACTTCACCCTCACCGGCCGCCGCAACCAGACCCTCAGGACCGGGGTCAACCGCGCCATCCGCGACGGTCTGAGCGCGGAGCGCCTGGAACCACCCTGGGACGATGTCACCTGGGCGGCGCTCAAGGCCGTCTCCGATGCCTGGCTGCAGGAGCGGGGCGGGGGCGAAAAGGGCTTCTCACTCGGCGCCTTCGACCAGGGCTACCTGGCCCGGGCACCCCTCTATGTGGTCCGCCAGGGCAGCCGCATCATTGCCTTCGCGAGCCTGACCCCGTCCTATCGCGACCGGTTGGAACTGGGCGTGGACCTGATGCGGCACCTGCCCGACGCGCCCGCGGGGACCATGGACTTCCTCTTCACGCGCATGATCGAAGGCGCGCGGCAGGAGGGCTACACTTGGTTCAACCTGGGGATGGCCCCCTTAAGCGGCGTGGGCAAGAGCCGCTATGCCCGCCCGGACGAGCGCATTGCCCGGCTGGCCTATGACTCCGGCACCCGTCTCTACAACTACAAGGGCCTGCGCAGTTTCAAGGAGAAGTTCCATCCGGTCTGGCAGAGCCGCTATATTGCCTATCCGCTGTATCGGCCGCTGCCGACCTTGCTGGTGGATATCGCCGCGCTGGTGGCCGGGGGGTATCGGCAGATCTTAATCAAGTCCTAGCCCGCATCGCTCGGCCTACCCACAGGCGATCGGCGCGTTGGTGGCGGGCGGGGCGAACCCGCGACATGGCCGTGCTGCGATGCGGGCTTTGAAAGGGGGAAAGTTTCCAGCGACAGGCCATGGTCGGGATATCAGCCGCCCCGGAAAATGAGAGTGCCTGTGGGAGCGGCTTCAGCCGCGACGAGGCCTCGCAGGCTGCCGCAACGTCGCCGGCTACCGCGGCCTCGCAGCGCGGCTGAAGCCGCTCCCACAGGGCCGCGGCTCGACTCCTGTAGTAAGCGCGGGCGATGCAGACTCCCGCAGTTCCCATCACGACAAGACCCGTAAGAGGGCACAACCCCTATGTTCTCCGTCAGCCGCCTGTTCGCCGCCCGCAACCTCCTGGGCCTGCTGCTTGCCTTACTGTTTGCCCCCGCGGGGCTCGCCGAGGTCGTGGAGGAAACCGTCGCCAGCCCCTACGGCAGCGTCCACCTGGTGCGCCCCCAGGGCGCGCCCAAGGGGCTGGTGCTGTATCTCCCCGAGGCGGGGGGCTGGGGTCCGCAGGCGGCGGCCACCGCGCTGGAGGTCGCCGCGCAGGGGCACCTGGTCGCTGGGCTCGCCTGGTCCGACCAGGCACCGACGGCGGGACCACCGGCCCAGTGCCGGGACCTGGGGGCGGACCTGAACGGCCTGGCCCACTGGGTGGGTGAACGCGAGACCCTGCCCAAGGACGCGCTGCCCACCCTGCTGGGGGAGTCTGAAGGCGCCGCCCTGGTCTATGTCGCCCTCCTGCAATCGCCCGCGCACCGCTTTCACGCCGCGCTCACCCGGGGCTTCTGCCCGCGCTGGCCGCTGACGCTGCCGGCCTGTCGGCGCGAGGGGCTCACCGACGCCCTGGTCCAGGGGGACAAGCTCCTGCCCGCGGCCGGGGTGCCCGCCGCCTGGTTCCTGTTCGACGGCGCGGCCGATGCCGCCTGTCCCGCGGCTGCCGGGTTCACCAATCCGATCGCCAATGCCCGGGCGGCCGGCGGTGCGCCCCCCGGCGCCAATCCGGCCCCACCGCCTGCCGGGGCCGCCGGCGGGGCATTGAGCCCGCTCGCCTCGCTCTTGCAATGGCTGGACCCGGGCATCCCCGACCAGATCGCCCCGGTCGCGGCCGACGCGGAGATCGCCGGCCTGCCCCTGATCGAGGTCCGCGCCGCCAAGGAGGACCCCAAGACCTTCGCCGTCATGCTCTCCGGCGACGGCGGCTGGGCCGCACTGGACCGCGGCGTGACCGCGCAACTGGCCACCAAGGGGATCAGCACCGTCGGCTGGGACTCACTGAGCTATTTCTGGAAGGCCCGCACCCCGGCCGCGGCGGCCGAAGACCTGGGCCAGGTCATTCGCCACTATCTGGACGCCTGGCACAAGGAACGGGTGATCCTGATCGGCTACTCCTTCGGCGCCGATGCGCTGCCCTTCATGACCAACGGCCTGCCCGCGGATCTCCGCCCGCGAGTGGCGCTGGCCGCCTTCCTGGGTCTGGGCCGCACCGCCATGTTCGAGTTCCACCTCACCGACTGGCTCAACACCGGGCGCGGCGCCGAGGCCCTGCCGGTCCTGCCGCAGTTGCAGGCCCTGGCCTGGACCCGCGGCCTCTGCGTCTACGGCGAGGACGAGGAGGAGAGCCTGTGCCCCGACCTGACCGGGCTCGGCATCAGGGTCCACAAGGTGTCCGGCGACCACCACTTCGACGGCGACTACCCGGGCGTGGCGGACCTGGTGCTGGAGGCGGCGCGCCCTTAGCCGCGCGGGGCCGGCAAGGACCCGGGGGCGCAGGACGCCAGGAAGCCTCTCGCTGCCCACAGCCCGGCAGACCAGTCATTGCATCGTATGCACAGCGCTATACATTTCGCGCTCCCACCCTCAGCACGGCGACATCTTACATGGCCAACGCGTCCACCAGCCTCATGGTCCGTCTCGACCCCGACAGCAAGAGCTTCGTCGCGCGGGCGGCCCAACTGCGCCACGTCAGCGTCAGCGACTATGTACGCTCGGTCGTGGTCGCCCAGGCGCGTCGTGAGATTCAGGCCGCGGAGCAGCAGATCATTGCGTTGACCCCGGCCGAACAGCAGGCGTTCCGGCAAGCGCTGCAAGAACCAATCGTCCTCACCGCGGCGCAGCGAGCACTCGGCGCACTGATGCGCGGCGAATGAGCGCCATCCGCTTCCCTCCCGGATACCTGGAGATCCATCCCTTCCAGGACGGCAATGGCCGCCTGAGCCGGGTCCTGACCACCTTGCTCCTGCTGCGTGCCGGCTATGCCTATGTGCCCTACAGTTCGCTTGAGAGCGTCATCGAGCAGAGCAAGGAGGGTTACTACCTCGCGTTGCGTCGGACCCAGGGGACCATCCGCACCGCGGCCCCCGCTTGGACGCCGTGGCTGACCTTTTTCCTCAAGGCCCTGCAACGCCAGATGCGGCGGCTGCGCGAGAAGGTCGAGCGCGAACGGCTGCTGCTCGCCCGCGTGCCGGACCTGTCGCTCCGGCTTCTCGACCAGGCCCGCGACCACGGTTTCTTGTGTGGCCGACAGAAAAGCAGGAAACTGTGGTCTATCCACAGCATTCGTCCAGGGCATTGCCTTGCCGAGCGACTTCGGCACGCGTCAGCCAGGCCTTCATCACCGCTAGCCCGCGGCGATTGATCTGCGAGCGCGCAGCGGCCGGCTGCGAAGACCAACGATTCCGCAACCGTCAGCAGCGTTCCGCTGCCTAGTTCCGACCAGAGCCAACCGCAATGCTGCAAACTTACACTGCAAAATACACCTGCTTTGACGGCGGATACATGGGTCAGTTGATCGACTGGCCGGAGATCGTCACCGAAGCCGCCAATCTCGAAGAATGCCGGGCCATGCTCCGCGACGCCCTGCATGAGATGGTCGTGGCATACCGAGAGCTTGGCCGAGAGATTCCGGTCGGCAACGCCCTGCTTGAACAATTGCCGTGCGAGACGAATCCCACCCGGAACTCCCACTGACCAGCCCGAGGTGTTGTCATGACGATGATCGCCTTCGACCTGCCGGACGGCGCCTTTGCGGCGTTGCGCAAGGACCCGCGCGAGATGGAATCCGAGTTGCGGATGGCGGCGGCCGCGAAGTGGTACGAACTCGGTCTGGTCTCTCAGGAGCGCGGCGCCGAGATCGCGGGGCTGTCGCGGTTGGAATTCATGCACGGCCTGTCGCGACTCGGCGTTTCGCCGTTCCAGGAAGACCTGGACGAGGACGAAACGGGCAATGCCTGAGCGAGTCGTCATCAACGCATCGCCGATGATCGCGTTGCTCGCAATCGGCCAGGAGGGCCTGCTGCCGATGCTGTTTGACGATGTATTAATTCTTAACGCGGTGCGCGAGGAGATCGAGGCGGGCCGATCGAAGGACGCGAACGTGCCGCGACTCGCGACCTTGACGTGGCTCGGATCGGCACCCGCGGCCCCGATCCCGGAATTCGCGGGTCCGACGGCGGATTCTTGCGTTGCCGCAAGAAAAGCAGGAAACTGTGGCCTATCCCTGAGGTATCCTTACGAACGCGATCGAACAATCAGCGGGTCAGCTAAGACCCGCGGGTTTTCGGGTTCTGCCAGATATATAAGGCCGCCATCGATTATGCATACAACTGATCTAGCGAAATATTTCGTGGGGATACCTCAGGATCTGCCCCCGGTATTCTGACCAGCGTCGTGGTAGTCCTCGCCAACAATATCGAGGTTGCGTTGAACGGCTGGGAAGTCATTGCGGCTCTCTGGCGTCCCATTGAGCCTTACCCTTGTTGCGGTCGGGTACAGCCCGAGCCCGCCCCGAAGAAGCCTCGTGGAATCTCC
Organism: Candidatus Thiodictyon syntrophicum; assembly: GCF_002813775.1. NCBI lineage: Bacteria > Pseudomonadati > Pseudomonadota > Gammaproteobacteria > Chromatiales > Chromatiaceae > Thiodictyon > Candidatus Thiodictyon syntrophicum. Next base: position 161,986 of record NZ_CP020372.1, on the reverse strand, counting down.
GAAGTACGGGGCCCCCCGTGGCGGACGAAATTGATCCGCAGCGATGATAGGCGACAGCCCACCACGTCACCGCGCCTTCGTGTACACTGCGGCGAGCGTTTGATTGGAGATTTGCTGTGAGCTTTCCCCCACGCCGTTTCAGCGTCCCAACCTTGAATTCGATTCCGGCCGGCAGGTTGGGGCGCGGCGTAGCGCATCCCGGTCTCATGTGGCCCCGGGTTGCTCAAGGTAGCCTCGTCTTGCGCGTTAGATTCGTAGGCGGCAAACCTGCAAACCACGCGAGGGTTATCGAATGGGCGAACGCGTGGGGAGTGTGCGCATCCATAGAACTTCGAGAAAGTGCCGACTTCGATGCGGAGATTCGCGTTGGATTTGATCCGTCCCTAGGCGACTGGTCATATCTCGGCACCGACAGCGCAAGCAACCAGCTCGGCTACTCCAATGTGTCCATGAACTTGGCCACAGTCGAAGCGCCGACCGTGCTCCACGAGTTCGGTCATGCGCTCGGACTGAACCACGAACATCAGCACCCTTGTGCAGCAATCGAACTCATTGAGCACCAAGTCATCAAGGACTTGGCGGGGCCGCCCTACTTTTGGACTGAGTCCGAGATACGACGAAACGTGCTTCAGCGCCTGGCTACTCCGGATGTCATGACGACGCCATTTGACCCCGAATCGATCATGATATACGCACTTCCCGGCCGGTGGCTTCGGAACGGCAAGTCCGTCGCCATGAATACCCGACTCTCTGCCGGGGACATCGCCACGGTGCAGCAGATGTATGGCGCGAGGTCATGACTGCCGGCCGGAAATCGGGATTGTTCCTGTTTGGCACATCCAAGACCAAATGGGATGGTTTGCCCGCGCTGCCCTCCGTTGAACCTGACATCCAGTCAGTTTGGCAGGTCTGCATCCGCTCCCGATCGGGCACCGGTCTCATAAGCAGCAAGAACTCCAGACGGTTTTGCGACGTGGAAGCGCGGGCGATCAGGGAGGAATTCGAAGCGTTTCTCAACCGTCTCGGTCCCGATTCATTTGCGGTGTTCTATTTCATCGGTCACGGTGTTCAGGTAGCAGAATCGGAACTGCGTCTCCTGTGCTCCGACAGCCTTCCGGAGTCGCCTCAGTCTGCGATATCACCGATTGAAGTCGTTTCGATGTTTGCGGAACGACAGATCGCCGAATGGGTGATGGTCCTCGACTGTTGCCACGCGGGCGTCATCCTCAGCAACCCGAGCATTCAGACCCGGAACAGAAAGAACGAAGGAAGTCTAATTGTCTGCGCTGCGCGCGCCGGCCAAGCATGGGAACTGCGTGGAAAGGGCGGGCTCTTGACGCACTACCTGACGACGGCCATTCGCACTGGCGCTTGCGTCCCGCCCGGACGCAAGGTGGTCGACTTCGCGAGCGCAGCCCATTGGACAAGGATTGAGATTAAGGAGAAGCACAGTTCGCTCAATGCAATTCCAGATATCGACCTCTGGGGCAGCGCAGGCTACATAGTCGCGCGCATACCCCCCCCGACCTCGAGCGAAAACTCGCTTCCCGTCGAATCTGTGCTCTTCATCGGTGCTGCACCGGAAAACGCCACTGAGGCGATCAAACAGGCGGTAATCGGCGCATGCCACACCCTCGGCCGTCATCTCGCCGAGTGTCGGGTAACGCTACTCATCTGCAACCCATGGGACGAGTCTGCCGACTATCATGTTGCCATGGGATATGCTGGCGATGACCGGGCGGGGGCCGTGCACCTGTTCATGCCCGAGGGGGAGGAGACAAAGAGGAACGATGACAGATTTCCGAACGCGCTTGACAACGACAGGATTGCGGTCGAACGCAACTGGTATCCCGTTGTCGGCAACGGCGAGTTCAGCCCGGAGACATGGCTCTACTGCCAGCTGCAGGCACTCGAATATTCCGACGCCGTCGTTGCCCTGGGTGGAGCGGAAGGCCGGAGCACAAGTGTCCTTCTGCAGCTCGCCGAAGCTCGAGGCGTCCACGTCTTACCGTTTGCGCACTGGCGCGGCGCCGCTGGTGCTGCCTACGAGCGCAACAGGGAGCACTTTGAGGTTTTGGGGATCGCGGAGAGTCTCCTGCGGCGCAACGGGATCGAGGACTTGCCGGATCTAATTCGCGCGGTCGCCCTGTCGAGGGCCGGACAACCGTCCGACCTCCGAAGCGTTTTCCTTAGCCGGGCTGCCAAAGACTCAGCGGCAGCTGAGTGCGTCGCCGAGCATCTCGAGCGAAGAGGCATTGCCGCAGTCTTCGGGGATAAACCTCAGGCGCCCGGTCGCGACGTGAGTGCCGTCATCCACCAGAGGATGCGCGAATCGCAGGTTTGTGCGATCTTCTGGAGTCAACATTTTGCCCTGAGTCCGCACTGCTTCATTGAGCTTTTGGAAGCCCTCCGGCGAGCCCGAAGGGAGAACCTTCACATCTGGTTGCTTCGGCTTGACTCCACACCGGTGGTTCATCCGGAGGCGCGTCGCCAGAAATCATGGTACACGCCAACCATGGTAGATATTGAGGGCTGGTGTGGGGAGGTGCTACCGCCCCTCAATGCGATCCGGGTTTCGAAATAGCGCGAAATAGGGGACGTAACACGAAGTACAGTTCTGATGGCACTCCCCGCCAGACTCCTGGAGGAAAGGGGAAATAGCTGAAGATGCGCTTGCGCGAGCTTGACCAGGTGGTCGTCACCCCGCCCGGGCAGAGGCTCGTCGCGGCGGCAGGGGCCAGGTCATCACGCGACTGCGACTGCGCAGCTTGCTCCGGGACGGCGTCGACTCCGTCCCCGCGGCGCACGCTGACCGGGCTTATTTTGAGGCCCTGCGGACGCGCGCCGGCCAGAACGCGGTGGAATGGTCGGCACTCCCATCGTCCCTCGGGAGTGGGTCTTGCAGGATGTCGAGCAGCACAGCGCAGGGGTAAAGGACGAGGGCGTTAGGGCGGCGAAGCGGTGGCATGGAAGTCGCTAAAAGGCGTGGGATGTAACTTTCTTGTTGACTATACCGTTTGGCGTGACGAGAGAACAGGAGATTTGCGATGGCAGCTTTTTCCTTGAACGCCCGTGTTCAAAAGCATCGCGATGCCTTGCGTATGGAAGGACTTCGCCCGGTGCAAGTCTGGGTGCCTGATACGCGCCGCCCAGGCTTTGCGGAAGAGTGCCGCTGCCAGTCTCTGATTGCCGCTCAGGCGGACCTGGCCGACACGGATATGCAGCGACTCATGGATGAAGCCTTGGCGGATGTGGGCGGTTGGACGGCATGATGCGGGGGGACTTTGTGACCATCGCCATGCTGAGCGACTTCGGCAAGCCACGACCCGAGTTGGTGATTCAGGCCGATCAATTCGGCGAGCATGCCACCTTTGGCATTGCAAAATGATGGACAACAAGCCAGGGCCATCAAGCCTGTTTATGTGGTTGACGATGGCGTGCACCTTATGGCCCAGGGGGGCGAGGCGGGCGGTGATGGCGGCGCGGGCGGACTCGATGTCGGCGCTGGTGTGGATGGCCAGGCGCTCGCAGTTGACGAAGAACAGGTCCTCCTGCGCGTTGTAGATCAGCCGCTCCTCAATGGCGACACCGAGGAGTTCGTTGCGGATGCCCATCGCCTCGGGCCGGAAGAGACGCTCGTCCATGATGCGGGGCGGGCGCTCCATGAGGGGCCGAAAGTCCATGCGGGCCAGGATGTCGCGTTCCAGATCGACCCCGGGGGCGATCTCGATCAACTCCAGGCCCTGCGGGCGCAGCCGCAAGACGCAGCGCTCGGTGACGTAGAGCACCGGCTGGCCCTTGGCGGCGACCAAGGCGCCGCTGTAGGTGCGGTGCTCGACCCACGCGACGAACTTGGCCGCCGGGCTGCCCTTGGTGATGGACCGGTGCCCGCCGGCCGTTCCTTCCGATCTCAACGGTTGGAAAAATCGGCAAGCTATGTCATCTTTGCAGCAGGAGGTACCACCGATGGCAACCATGAACCTGTCCCTGCCCGACCCCTTACGGCTGTGGGTCGAGGCGCAAATCACGAACGGCCAATACCGCAATGCCGGCGATTATGTCCTGGACCTGATTCGTCGCGATCAGGAATATCAGGATTGCCGAGAGACCCTGATCGCGGCCCTGGTCGCGGGCGAGGCCAGTGGTCCCTGCCAGCGGACGCTCGTCGAGATCTGGAACACTGTGAAGGTGCGGCACGGACTCGATGTATGAGCTTTCGCAGGCAGCGGCGCAGGACCTCGAGGAGATCCTCGACCGCTCGATCGTCGATTTTGGCCCCATCCAGACCGAACGGTATTTCGAGTCGCTCAATCGCTGCCTCGGCCTCTTGGGCGAGAATCCGGGCATGGGTAGCACGGCGGATGAGATTCGCCCGGGCTACCGGCGCTTCGGCCACCAGAGCCACGTTTCTTCTACCGCACCGTCGGTGACCGCATCTTGGTTGTTCGTGTCCTGCACAAACGAATGGACACGACTCGCCAGTTCCAAGACTGAGGCTTTCCTGCCCGACGGGGCCGTCGCCTCGTCGTCTGGGAGGACGCCGAGGTGGATGTCGCGCTGATCCACTGCGCCTTTCCGACCAAGCGCACCGACTGGCGTCACCTCTCTGCTCGGACCCGGACCCAAGAACCGCCCAAGGCCGCTGGTGCCCGCGCTGAAGGCAGGTCCCTCATGTTTCGTCCGGCTCGGCGGCCTGGACCAGATGCGCACAGCGCGCCCTCCTGCCGCCTCAGCCCCCACCGCCCTGCAGATGCGCCCGCGCCTCCGCCTGGCTTTCATAGATGTGCGGCGCGACATTGCGCTGGGACAGTGCGCGGCCGAGCTTCAGCAACATGAAGGTGCTGGTGGTATAGCGCGTGACCCTGGCGTAATAGCGCTCGCACAGGTCCGCGACCATGGCGATGTACTCCCCTTCGAGGTCGGGGCGGATGCTGAAGTGGTCATAGTTGACGATGACGTCCACCTTATGGCCCAGGGGGGCGAGGCGGGCGGTGATGGCGGTACGGGCGGACTCGATGTCGGCGCTGCTGTGGATGGCCAGGCGCTCACAGTTGAAGAAGAACAGGTTCTCGCGCGGGTTGTAGCTCAGGCGCTCATCGATGGTGACACCGAGCAGGTCGTTGCGCAGGCCCATCGGCTCGGGCCGGAAGAGACGCTCGTCCATGAGGCGGGGCGGGCGCTCCATGATGGGCCGAAAGTCCATGCGGGCCAGGATGTCGCGTTCCAGATCGACCCCGGGGGCGATCTCGATCAACTCCAGGCCCTGCGGGCGCAGGCGCAAGACGCAGCGCTCGGTGACGTAGAGCACCGGCTGGCCCTTGGCGGCGGCATAGGCGCCGCTGTAGGTGCGGTGCTCGACCTGGTCGACGAACTTGACCGCCGGGCCGTCCTCGATGATCCGCAGTTGCCCGTCGGCGATCTCGATGCGGGACTTGCCGGCGGTGAAGGTGCCGACGAAGATCAGCGTCTTGGCGCACTGGCTGATGTTGATGAAGCCCCCGGCCCCGGCCAGCTTGGGGCCGAACCGGCTGACGTTGACGTTGCCCTCGCGGTCGGTCTGGGCCATACCCAGACAGGCGAGATCAAGCCCGCCGCCGTCATAGAAGTCGAACTGCGACGGCTGGTCGAGGATCGCCTGGGGATTGGTGGCGGCGCCGAAGTTGGCCCCCCCGGCGGGCAGACCGCCGATGGTCCCGGGCTCGGTGGTGAGGGTCAGCAGTTCCAGGACCTGCTCCTCGTTGGCCACGTTGGCCACCCCCTCCGGCATGCCGATGCCTAAGTTGACGACGCTGTTGGGCCGCAGCTCAAAGGCGGCGCGCCGGGCGATGACCTTGCGCACGCCGAGCGGCATGGGGGCGATGGACTGCATCGGCACCCGCACCTCCCCGGCGAAGGCGGGGTCATAGGGGGTGGAGAGGGTCTGCCAGTTGTGCTCCGGGTCCTCGGCGACCACCACGCAGTTCACGAGCACGCCGGGAATCTTCACCGCCTTGGCCGGCAGGGTGCCGCGTTGGGCGAGTCGCTCCACCTGGACGATCACCAGCCCCCCCGAGTTGTGGACGGCGCCGGCGATGGCGAGCGACTCCAGGAACAGGGCCTCCTTCTCCATGGTGATGTTGCCGTCCGCGTCCGCCGTGGTGCCGCGCAGCAGGGCGACGTCGACCGGTCGGGCCGGGTAGAAGAGACACTCCTCCCCGTGGATGGTCATCAGCTCCACGAGGTCTTCCGTGGTGCGGGCGTTGAGCTTGCCGCCGCCGTTGCGGGGGTCGACGAAGGTGCCGAGCCCGATCCGCGAGAAGACCCCGAACCGTTTGGCGGCCACCTCCCGGAACCAGTGCGAGATGACCCCCTGCGGCAGGTTGTAGGCCTCGACCTGGCCCGCCACCGCCATCTTGCCGAGTTTGGGGGCCAGACCCCAGTGCCCGCCGACGATGCGCCGCAAGAGGCCCTCGTGCGCCAGGTGGTTGAGCCCGCGCTCGCCGCCGTCGCCCTGGGCGGCGGCATACATCAGGGTCAGGTCGCGCGGCTCGCCGGTCTCCTTGAAGCGCTCCTCCAGAGCGATGGCCAGGCCCTCCGGGAAGCCGATGCCGGCGAAGCCGCCGCTGGCCAGGGTCGCCCCGCTGTGGATCAGGCGCACCGCCCTTCGATGTCGCCTGTGCTCTGTCCGCTGGCGCACGGAGCTACCCCAATGCCGTTGGAGTTAGGCGCTGCCGACTTCCACGCGCAGGCAGGGGAGTCTGCCTGGGACCCCTTTGCGCTGTTGATTGCGGTGTGCCTTGGTGGAAAAGCTGCCGGTCACGATTTCAGGGCAGCGGCAATTCTTGCCGCCAGCGCCTTGATCTGTTCCGGCTGCGCGTGCTCGTGACCATGGGTACCGACCCGCTGCCCGTCCTGCATCGGGATGATGTGGACATGATAGTGGAACACGGTCTGGCCGGCGGCGGCGCCGTTGGTCTGCATGATGCGGATGCCATCGGGGGCCAGCGCCTGGTGCACTGCCCGGGCAATGCGCTGCGCGACGATCGTTACGGCGCACAGGTCGGCCTCGGAGATGGCCAATAAATCCGGCGCATGAATCTTTGGGATCACCAGGGTATGACCGGGACTGGCCGGCCGGATATCCATGAAGGCTAAGGTCGCTGCGTCCTCATGCACCCTGATCGCCGGGATGTCGCCCCGCACGATGCCGCAGAAGACGCAGTTGGTGTGGTCGGACATGGCGCAATCTCGCTGTGATGGGTGGCCCCGGGGGCCTCGATCATCATTCCGGCCGCCTCTGCGGGTGACATCCGTCGCGGCCTGGGGGCCGCTCCTACGGTGTAGGAGCGGCCCCCAGGCCGCGACGGGTTGCCGCAAGGGCAGCTGGCCGCAGTTATGATTAAGGCCGCCCCAGGCTAACGTCAGACGGTGAGGATTTCCAGTGGAGTTGCGCCTGGAATTTGGCTAACCTCAGCAGACGGGCGTCCCATGGCGCCGATCCAGGGCCCGTCGCCCGCCACCTTGCAGCCTTGGCTGACCGCGCTCCTGGTGGAAAACGCGTCGAAAAAACAACCGCCCGGTCGCCGCATGGGGCAGACGCCGCACGGGACCATCCGAGCGGGGGCGGGGCGCCTGAGCGTGGCGGCCCGCACAGATCCGCGGCCCGACCCGCCAACCTCGCGAGGCAAAGCCTTGCTCGCTTATGGAATCTGTCCTTGTCAATGAGCCTCTCACTGAATGGCCAAGCAGCGCCGCGTGGGCGCTTGCCCGCCTTGTCTCTGGCGGCCCTGGGCGTCGTCTACGGCGACATCGGGACCAGCCCCCTGTATGCCATGCATGCCGTATTCGCCAACGATCGCCATCCCGTCCCGGTGGATTCCGAAAACGTCCTGGGCGTGCTGTCGCTGGTGTTTTGGTCCTTGGTGATCGTGGTTTCGCTGAAATACGTGACGCTGATCCTGCGCGCCGACAACCGCGGTGAGGGCGGCATCATGGCCCTGATTGCGCTGGTGCAGCGACGCCTGGCGAATCAGCCCGTGGGTCAACGCCTGATCGTGCTGGGCCTGCTCGGCGCCGCACTGTTCTGTGGCGAGGGGATCATCACCCCGGCCATCTCGGTCCTGTCGGCGGTCGAGGGACTGGAGATGGTCACCCCGGGTTTGGACGATTGGGTGATACCCTTGACGCTGGTGATCCTCCTCGGACTCTTCGCCGTCCAGCGACGCGGCACTGGACAGATGGGGAACTGGTTCGGACCCATTATGGCGGTCTGGTTTCTGAGCATCGGCGCCTTGGGTATTGCCGCCATTGCCGGGGAACCCGGCGTGCTCGCCGCCATGTCACCCCTCTATGCCGTCAAGTTTTTCGCGGGCCACCCCCTGCTCGCGTTCTTCTCACTCGGGTCCGCGGTGCTGGCGATCACCGGGATCGAGGCGCTGTATGCGGACATGGGTCATTTCGGCCGGGCCCCGGTGCGGCTGGCCTGGACGGTCGTGGTGTTCCCGGCCCTGGTGCTGAACTATTTTGGCCAAGGGGCACTGCTGCTGGCCCATCCGGAGGCGGTCGACAACCCCTTTTTCCGGCTGGCGCCGGGCTGGGCGCTGTTGCCGCTGGTGGTGCTGGCCACGGTGGCCACCGTCATCGCCTCGCAGGCGGTGATCTCCGGGACCTTTTCGCTCACCCGCCAGGCGATCCAACTCGGCTATCTGCCGCGTATGTCCATTCTGCACACCTCCCATGAGACGCGTGGCCAGATCTATGTCCCTGTCATCAACTGGGCGCTCTTCGTCGCCGTGGTGGTGCTGGTGCTGAGCTTCGGCAGTTCACAATCATTGGCCGCCGCCTACGGTATCGCGGTGACCGGCACCATGAGCATCACCACCGTCCTGGCCTTCGTCGTGGCGCGGCGGCGGTGGCGCTGGGGCCCGGCCCGGACCTTCCTGGTGCTCGGCATCTTCCTGGTGATCGACCTGGCCTTCTTTGGGGCGAACCTGCCCAAGTTCAGCGATGGGGGCTGGCTCCCGCTGGTGATCGGCGCACTGGTCTTCATCCCGATGAGTACCTGGCGGCGCGGCCGGGCACTCCTGGTCGAGCACCAGGCCCGCGATAATATGTCGCTTGCGCTCTTCGTGCCGCTGATTGAAGCGGAAGGCATCCCGACCGTGTCGGGCACCGCGGTCTTCCTGACGGGCCGCCTGGGCCAGGTGCCGCACTCCCTGCTGCACAGTCTGAAGCACTATCGCTGTCTGCACGAACGCGTGATCATTCTGAACGTAGCGGTATCGAGCCAACCCTATGTCGCACCGGAGCGGCGGGTGCGGATCGAGCAGGTCAACGCCCGCTTCTATCAGTCGCGGATGGAGATCGGTTTCATGGATACACCCAAGGTGCCGGATGTCATCGCAGCCTGGCAGCGCTGGGGCATCCCCTGCGATCCGGAAACGACGACCTTCTTCCTCGGCCGCGAGACCCTGGTGCCGTCGCGGGGCATCCCAATGGCCATCTGGCGACAAAAGATGTTTATCGGCATGTTTCGTAATGCCAGTAATCCGGCGGCCTATTTTGGCCTGCCGCCCAACCGGGTGGTCGAACTCGGGGCCTTGGTCAATCTGTGAAGCGCGAGGCCAGGCGGCGCAACTGCCGCCGGGCGTACGGCCGACCCCGCGTCCGGCGCATTCAAACCGCACCAGGCGCGGCAGGTGGGCAGCGAACGCCGAGCCGGATCAACGGCCGCGGACTTGCTGCTGCCCATGTTCGTCAATCCACGCAACCGCTCTGCTGCGTCTCCCACCACTGCCGATAGCCCTCGTCCGGCGCCAGGACCCGGGCCTGGCCATTGGTCAGACGCGCGCCCTGTGCGTCCGTGACGGCCAGGTCGATGTCGATGATCGCACCCTTGATGCGGGTGATCTCGAAGGTTACGACCACCTCCTCACCCGGGAGGACCGGCTTGCGAAAGCGCTCGGGCACAAAGGACAGCCCGAGCGCGCCGTCGCCCGGGAAGCGGGTGCCGAAGAGGCCTGAGACGGTGCTCTGGATCAGCCCCCCGGGCACCACGATGTCCGTCACCCCCGGGAAGCGGCGGCGCGCCGCCTCCAGGTCCCGGTGGATCGCATTGGCATCGCCGGTCAGGGCGCAGTAGGTATCGACCTGCTCCCGGGTGAAGCGCAACCGCGCGCTATGGCGTTGACCCACCGTCAGCATGGCGGCGGTGAGGCAGTCGGTCTTGGTCATCGAGCGTCCCCCGGGGCGCCGTCGCGGCGACCGCCGGGATGGGGTAGGGGGCTCATACCACCACCACCCGCGGTTGCTCGGCGACCACCACCAGGACCTCGGCCGGGGTCGCCCCGGCCGCCTTGATGGCCAGCCGCCGAATCGCCAGGGCCTCGGCCGCCCCCAGGGCGAGGTTGAGCCAGGTCACGGGATCATCCTCTGCCGTCAGCCAGTCCAGGACCACCCACTCGGCCGGGGTCTGTCCCGGGCCCCAGGCACCCGTGTAGCTCGGTGCACAGTACCCGAGCCGCCACCCCCCGGTCTCGCGGGCCAACAACAACCGGCGCCCTTGGTCGGCGTCCTCCGCGGTGGTCAGGTCCTTTGCGATCCGCTCCACCAGTTCAGTCTTCGTCATCTTCATCACCTTCAAATCACGGTTTCACAGGCGGCCCCCAAGCCCACACGGCCTGGGGGTCCGAAGCTGCGAGCATTTCAGCACCTTTTTCCCTTACGTCAAGCGGTCTAAGAGCCGGCCGGTCCCGACCAGGCCGGCAGCCGTTCCTTCGACTCAGACCCCGACACCTTAACCCGGATTATCCTCCGGGTCGTTATCCGGGCGCTAAGCCGCCGCGATGGTCGGCTCAACGGGTCGATATCCTTTGCTAAACAAGGCGGAGGCCGTTGGGCCGCAGCAGGATCGGCCGGACCGGGGACAACGGCGTACTTGCTTTCCAATCGACCCGCGCTATAGTCACGAGACAAAGCCGAGTGTTTCAGTAGGGCATCGCGGAAAAATTCGTCGGCGGCCCGCGCGGGCTTTTCACCGTTTGCATGACTTGGCGCCGCTGGGCCATGCCCGTTCATCGAGCGATCGTCATCCAGCGATCGAAGCGACCAACAAGACAGACGAGGAGACACCAGTGTGAAACAGATGCCCTACCCCAGGACAGCGGCAATCGCGGCAGGACTGTTATGCCTGACGACCGTCCTTCCCGCACCTGCCTCGCTCATTGCGAACGGCGGTTTCGAGGCGGGGTTTGCCGCCTGGACCAGGGTCGATCAGCTCGGCAGCGAGGGCACCTTTGCGGTTCAGAGCGGAACCTTAAGTCCGCTGGGTCTGGAGACGACGCCGGCGCCCCCGGGCGGCAACCAGGCCGCGATGACCGATGCCGAGGGTCCCGGCAGCCATCTGCTTTACCAGGATTTCGTGGTCGGCGCGCTCGGCGCGGTACTGCGTTTCGACCTCTTTATCGGCAATCGCGCGACCCAGTTTGCCACCCCGCCCTCCGGCTCCCTCGCCTTCGACCTGACCAGTCAAACCGGCGCTGCCACCCTCAATCAGCAGGCCCGGGTAGATATCATGACGGTCGGTGGGGACCCGTTCAGCATCGCGGCCGGCGATGTCGTGTTGAATCTGGTGCAGAGCGCCGTCGGCGACCCGCTGGTGTCGGGCTACACACCCTATGTCTTCGACCTGAGCGCCCTCTTCGCCGCTCATGCCGGCCAGACCTTGCGTCTGCGTTTTGCTGAAACCGACAACATCCAGGGGTTCCAACTCGGGGTGGACAACGTGAGTCTGGACGAACTCCCGGCCCCTGGAACCCTGAGCCTGTTCGCAGCGGCCGTCGCCGCGCTCGGGGTGCGCCGGCGCCATCGCGTTGTCCGGTCCCGGGGCGGTCCGGACAGCCGACGCCGCAAGACCCCTGAACCAGGACTGCGGCAGCACGCGTCCCCTGCGACCCGGCCAGGCTGGACCTGGCCGCGGCGGATCCCAAGGCGCGTCGCCGCTTCCCTCCTGATCGCCGCCGGCCTGTCGCTCGGACCGTTGAGCCCGGTTCAAGCCGATACGGATCCCCCGACCCTGCTGGACCCGAATCTCGTGGTCACCACCGTCGTCAATATCGGTCTCTCCCAGCCCATCGGGATCGTCTTTCTCGATGCCGACGACTTCCTGGTCCTCGAAAAGGCCACGGGCCGGATCAAGCGTGTCATCGGCGGCGCCCTCCAGGCCGCGCCGGTGCTCGATCTCCCGGTCAATGCGGCCTCCGAGCGGGGGCTGCTGAGCCTGGTCCTGAGCCCTGGTTTCCCGGACGATCCGTCTGTCTACATCCGTTGGACCGAGAGCAGCACCAGTGCCGACTCGACGGTGACGACTGAGGTGCCGCTGCTGGGCAATCGGGTCGACCGGTTCCTGTGGGACGGCACCAGCCTGGTGTTCGCGAACAATCTGATCCGACTGCGCGCCCTGCAGACCGACAACATCGCCGTGCCCGGACATACCGGGACCAATAACGTCGCCCCCGCCGGTAATCATAACGGCGGAGTGATGAAATTCGGCCCGGACGGTAAACTGTACCTCTTCATGGGCGACCAGGGCCGTCGCGGCTGGATGCAGAATCTCGTCAATGGTCCCTTTTTCACCGCACCTCAGGTAGACGATACCTTCGGTGGTCCCGAACCTGACAACAATCACCTGTCCGGTGTCATCCTGAGGCTCAACACCGACGGCACGGCGCCCTCCGACAATCCGTTCTTTGCCCTCGGCGCGTCCATCGGCGGAGAGGTCGGGGCCAATCTCCAGAAGGTCTTCTCCTACGGTCACCGCAACGGCTTTGGCATGGCCTTCGATCCCGCGAGCGGCGCCCTGTGGGAGACCGAGAATGCCGACGATGCCTACAGCGAGATCAACCGGGTGGTGCCCGGGATGAACGGGGGCTGGATTCAACTGGCAGGACCATCCAGCCGCTTTGCCGACTGGAAGCTCATCGAGACCACCCAGTTCAGCAACGCACTGCAGCAGGTCCGGTATCCGCCGACCCGGGCCGCCTACCGGTTCAATCTGGCGCAGGCGCGCATGTTCATGCTCTCGGGTGCCACCTATGTCGACCCGGACTTCAGTTGGCGCTATGAGACCGGTCCTTCCGGTGCGGCCTTCGTCGTCGGCGACACGCTGGGGGTGGACTATAACGGGACCTTCTGGATCGGGTCGGCGCGATCATTCGCCCAGGTCGGGGCCAATGGCGGCAGTCTCTACCGCTTCAGACTGACCGCGGATCGCCTGCATCTCGACCTCAGCGCTGACCCGCGCCTGGCCGACCGAGTGGCGGACAACCTGTTCCGGACGCAGAAGTTCGAGGGCACGGAGAGCGAGACCCTGAAGATCGGCAGCAACTTCGGCACCACCACGGACATCGAGCAAGGCCCGGACGGCAACCTGTACGTCGTCTCGCTCACCGACAACGCCATCTACAGGATCAGTCGCGCGGGCAATTAGTGGTCCGGCCCTGGTCGGGCGCCCATCCCCCGGATGCAGCTGAGCTGCGAATAGCCGGGGGTTCCGACCAGGATTATTCGTACATGTACTGGCTAAGCGGGATGGTTGGCTGGCTGGAAACTGCGTGTCGATGCGTTACAGCCGATAATGTCTCTTATGTAAAGTCATGGAGGCGGGGACGGGCGGCGGCCCGCGCAACGCGACAAGCCGACCGAATCGTCACCCACTTGCTCAGCACCGGATGCGCTGCTTTGGCCTGTCACTGTCGCTTGCGGGCATACTGCCCGATACCGTGTCACGAGGCCATGAATCATGATCGAACTGCTGCGCAAGGCGCCCCTGCTGTCGGGGTTGAGCACCGAGCAACTGGAACGGGTGGCCGGCCACGCCGTTGCCATCCACTTAGACGAGGGTCAGTGGCTGTTCCGCCAGGGGGACCCGTCACGCCGCTTCTATTTCGTCGAGCGCGGGCAACTGCGGCTGTTCCGGCTGTCGCCGGATGGGGTCGAGAAGGTCATCGAGATCGTCTCGCCGGGGCAGACCTTCGCCGAGGCCCTGATGTTCCTGAAGGCGCCGCGCTATCCGGTGTGTGCCGCGGCCCTGGAGCCGACGGAACTGATCGGCATCGAGGCCGCAGCCTTCGCCGCCATGCTACGCGAATCCGTGGACACCTGTTTCGTGGTCATGGGGGCATTGAGTCGGCGCCTGCGCGGTCTGATCGCGGAGATCGACAACCTGACGCTGCACAGCGCCACCAGCCGGGTCGCGCGCTATCTGCTGGCACAGGTGTCGGCAGACCGGCCGGAATTTGTGCTGGAGGTCCCCAAGGGGGTGCTGGCGTCGCGCCTGTCGATCCAGCCGGAGACCTTCTCCCGCGTCATCCGGCAACTGACCCAGGATGGGGTCGTGGCGGTCCAGGGCGCGCAGGTCACGGTCAGGGACCGCGCCGCGTTGAGCGACTTGGCGGGGCTCACGGATGCAGCGGAGTTGGGGGGCAAGCCGGGCGACGGGCGCTGAGTCTGGTTGGGCCCTGCCGGCTTATCCCGGGCCTTTCTGCTGGTTGAGGGGGCGGCGGTCCACACAGCGGACCTGACGGGGCTCAGTGGGTGACAGGGGCGGCGTCGCCCTCCCCGGCCGAGGCGGCCCCGATGCGCTCGAGCATCCGGTTGAAGTGTTGCAGTGAGTGCAGGTGCAGATAGATCAGTTCCAGTTCGTCGCTCAGCGCCAGGTCCGCCAGGGCCTCGCGCCCCACGGCCTTCAACCGGGCGCGATTCACCGCCATGAATCCGGTGAGGTTGTGCTGCGCACCGCCCGGCAGCTTGAACTGCGCCTGCATGGGCTCCAGGAGACCCAGGTCCTGCAGATGCCTGCAGAAGGCGCGCGTATTCTGGTGCTGGACCTGATACTCCTTGACGAAATTCAGGACCCCTTCCAGGTATTGGGTGCGTTCACCCGCGGTATCGAAGAGTTGCTCGCCGCGGCCCTCGCGGTTACAGCCGCTGAAGGACTCGTCGATGCACAGGGTAAAGGTCTTGCCATCCTCACTGGCGGCAAAGACAAAGGGGTAGCGGCGCACGAAGGCGGGGACATAGGCGCCATCCCAGGCACCGCCCGCCTTGACGAACAGGTTGTGCCCGGCCTCCACACCCAGGATCACCACCGGCATGACCGCCTCGCCCTCACCGGCGAACACCACCGCGTATTCGGCCGCCGCCCGGGCGATCTCGACCGCCGTCAGCGGCACCGAGTGCGCCTTACGGGCAAACCCGAAGTCGCCCCCGGCCTTCACCGACAGCCCCAGGTGGCGCTGACTGGACACCGGCACGGCGGTATCATAGAAGAGGAGTTGCGTGGCCATAGGATGGTCTTTCGCTGGTTGCAGACAATGACGAGATGCCCAGGGCCATATCCTTACCCAGGTCTCGAAAGAAGAAATTCTCTCACGGAGACACGGAGGCACAAAGAAGAAATACCCAAGCGTCTCTTCTCTGTGTCTCCGTGTCTCTGTGAGAGGATTCAAGAGATCCGGGCCTCAGGTCCAGACCAGGACCTCGCCCTGACCGCCGTAGCCCAGGTCGCCGAGCCAACGGTGGACGCGGATCCCGCGGGCCTGGAGTTGGGCGAAGGGGCCGGACAGCCCGGCGAGCTCGCGGGTCAGGAGGGCGAGAAAGCCCGGTTCTTGAGTCCCGTTGGGGTTGAAGGTCGGGGGCAGGCGCGGTTGCGAGGTCAGCAGCAGGGTGCCGCGGCGCATGGCGAACCCCAGGTTCGCCCCGGTGCGGCCCAGGACGACGATGGTGCCGGCGACCAGACGGGAGCCGCAGTAGTCCCCGGCGTCGCCGCCGATCAGGATCAGGCCGCGCCGTTGGTGGTCGCCGACCCGGTCCCCGGCGTTGCCCCGGACCTGGATACGACCACCGCGCATTCCGCGCCGCTCGCCCGGGATGGCGGCCCCCAGGAAGTCGCCGGCGTTGCCGCCGATCTCGATGCTCCCGCCGGTCATGCCGCTGCCGGCGAAGGGGCCGGTGTCGCCGCTGACGCTGATGGTGCCGCCGCGCTGCTGTCGGCCCAGGTAGGCCCCGGCGCGGCCCTCGACGCGGATTCGTCCGTGGCCCATACCGGTACCGATGCCGTCCAGGCGGTCACTGTCGCCGCGGATCAGGATGTCATCGGTGTCCCCGGCGGTCACGGTAAAGAGGTCGCCGAGCCTGGCCTCCTCATTACCGACCCACAGCGGCAGGCGCCGGATCGCATCCGCCGAGCGGCCCGCGAGCCGGTCCGGGGTCAGGGCCGCGAGGTCGATGCGCGGCGTCGGGGGCGCCGTCAATTCCAGGGTCAGTGAGGTCATGCTTGGTCAGCCAGTAGCTCCCGCAAATGGAAATGAAACTGCCCGAGCTTGCCGCCATAGTTGCCGGCGGAGATGCGCAGCACGCCCGACGCGGCGCCCAGGGCGCAGATGGCTTCGATGCCGACCCTGGTCGCCTCCCGCACGTCGGCCTCGGTCAGGCCGTTGATGACGATCTCCAGCACCGCGCCGACGTCCTCCGAGAGACTGGAGTGCACCAAGCCGCGCAACGTCGGGCAATAGGCATCGTTCGTGGATGCCATCAGTGCCTTGTATTTGGAGCCGACCTTGGAGCCGGAGCGGGCGATCCCGCCCGGGAAGGGCAGCAGTACGCGCGGCAGGCGCCGGATCGCCAGAACCGCCCGCTCGCAGGCGTCCAGGGCCTGCGGCAGGGTGCGGGCCAGGACCAGAAAGTTACCGCCGCCCACCGCGCTGGTACGGGTCGTGACCTCCTCGCACAGGAATTCACCGTCCATCACCGGGACCCGCCAATAGCGCCGGCCGCCGATGCGCTTGGCGATCTGAAAGCCGTCGCCGAAGTAGCGCAGGTTCTTGCCCAGGGGGACCGGCTTCTCACCCTCCATGCCGGAGAAACAGGCGGTGCTGGGGCAGGTCAGGACGCACTGACCGACCCGGCGCTCCACCTGCTTCTCCAATTCCTTCCCGGACATGGCGAACAGCAGGACACTGACCCCGGGTCGACCGTCCGGGGTCGCTTCCGGCGCAAGCTCAGACTCGATCCCCGCCTCCGCCCCGCAGCCGATGACCGAGGTGGCGAAGCCGGTCATGGTCTCCCCGGCGATCCGCGCCCAGCGGGGGTTGATGGCGGTGACGATGAGGCGCGCGGCCGTCATGCCGAAGGCCTCGGCGAAGGTGTCATCGATGGCGATGCCGTTCTTAAACATCCGCAGGGTCCCGAGAAGATGATTGGCCGCAAATGAACGCAAACGAACGCAAATGAAACACCATGCTGACGGTGACATTAAGCCCGCTGGGAAGCGTTCTGAAGGTCGCCCTGGCCGAGCGTTCCCAGGCTTGTCGAGAAAATAGGCGAAGCGCATCCGCCAACAGCAACCCTGAAGCGTTATCTACGGGACATTCAGCGCCGCGATGAGTCCGCCGGACCCAGCCCCGGACCTTATCCACCAGACACCAAAGTTCTTTCATTTGCGTTCGTTTGCGTTCATTTGCGGCTAATACTCCTGCTATCCCTCAGGCAACCCCGCGCGGCCGGCAGGGATGGATGTCGACCGGGCTGCCGATGCCCGCCGCCATCTCGGTGTCGGTGATCGCGAAATTGGCCAGCCGGATGCTGTGATAGCGGTCGAACCAGCGGCCGATACGCTGCTCGATCGCCGGGTCGAACTCGGGCCTGACTACCTGGGTGCGGCCCCGCACCACGCGGGTGACGGCGCCCTCCTCCACCACCACCTCGCCGCCCTTGAAGACCAGCATGGGACGGGCAAAGGTCTGTTCGGGGTCCGCCAGGTCGTGGTAGACGGTGATGTCGGCGCGCGCACCGGGGGCCAGGTGGCCGCGGTCGGCGAGGCCCAGGACGCGGCCCGGGGCGGCGCGGGTCATGATGGCGATCTCATTGCGACTGTATTCCCTGGTCAGTGAACCCAGGTTGGACAGGGCGGCGGCCTCGGGATTGATCTGGGCCAGACAGTCATTGCGGAAACCCCGGTCCATCAGCAGCCGAATGAGCCGCGGGTAGCTGGTGAAGGGGGCGCCGTTGGGGTGGTCGGTGGTCAGGAAGACCCGCCAGGGATCGTCCACCATCAGGAACAGTTCCAGGCCGATGGCCCATTGCAGCGCGTTGACGAAATTCTGGTCGCGATAGCGGAACGGCACCACCCCGCAGCCCGCGTCGCACTCGATGTCCATGCAGGTCCACTTGCGCGGGTGTGCGTGCTGGTGGTTGGCATACTGGCGCATGGTGTCGCCGGACACGGTCAGGGTCTGGCCGAACATCACCTGACCCACGTCGATGGTGACGTTCGGCCGGCGGTTGACCGCCTCGGCAATCACCGCCGCGGCGGATGAAAAGCGTCGGTCGCCCTCGGTCCCATAGCTGTGAAATTGGATATGGGTAAGATGGATCGGCAGTCCCTCGGCGGCGTCGATGGTGGCGAGCGTGGAGACCTGGTTACCCGGGATACCCAGATTGCTCGCGTGCACATGCAGCGGGTGCGGGACGCCCAATTCCGCCACCGCGCGGCTCAGGGTCCGCAGGATGTCGCGGGGGGTGAGCGGGTAATGGGGATGGCGTTCATCGACGTCGAGCTTGCGGGCATTGAACTTGAAGGCGTTGATCCCGCCCGGGTTGACGACCTTGATGCCGATACACTGGGTGGCCTTCAGGGTCCAGGCCACATAATCATTGATGACCTCCTGGCCCACCCCCTCGCTCATGAGTTGGAGCAGCAGGTCGTCATTGCCGAGCATGGCATAGCCGCCGGTGTCGAGCATCGGGGTATCCGCCATTTCCATGTGGGCCTGGCGGGCATTCATCGGCAGCACGGCCGGCTCGAAGGCGGTCGTATAGCCCATCTCCGCGTAGCGATAGCCGGCGGCGAAGGTCGAGGGCACCACCTGCCCACCCCCGGTGCGAGTCACTGCGGTACGGACACGGCGATGGGCCCGTTGATCCTCCGGCAGCATGGTGCGGGCGATGTTGACCTTGCCCCCGCCGATATGGGTATGCAGGTCGATGGCGCCGGCCATCACCAGCTTGCCGCGCAGGTCATGGGTATGGTCCGGGTCCTCCCCGGGCGCGGGCGCGACGAGTTGTCCGTCACGGATGAAGAGATCGCGGACCTCGCCGTCGATCCCCTGGGCGGGATCGTAGATCAGGCCGCCGACGAGCTTGGTCAGCATCTGTCTCCTCCTGTACCGATCATCGTAGTCACAGTGTCCGAAAAAGAGGGGTCGTCCGCAAATGAACGCAAATCGGCGAGGCCCGGTCCGCGCAGCGGACCCTACGGGCACGACGCCGCGTAGGGTCCGCTGTGCGGACCAGCACCCCCGACACGAGCGCCGTGGCCCGAGCAATGATCAAGGCCGCCGGATAACGAATCATTTTCATTTGCTCTAATTTGCGGACAAATATCTTAGTAATCCTAAAATCCACAGATGAACACAGATGAACACAGATTTTCTTTGAATTGTCATGCGCCTATCGCTGATGTCACAATCACCGGCAAGGTGAGCCCCCGCGCAAGCGTAAGTCAATGAATTATCTGTGTTCATCTGTGTTCATCTGTGGACAACTCCTCTCTCCAGGTCACTTGGCAGTGGCCCCAAGCCGCTCGCTCAGCATCCCGATCACCCCCGCCACCGACGCCAACCCCAGGTCGCGCACCTGCCCGAGCGGCAGGGGACAGACGGCATCGGTGCGGTACCAGTGCCCGGGGTGGTCGATCCCCGGCAGGCCCACCGGGATGAAGACCTCCGGCACCTGGCCACAGGGGAACCCCGGGTAACCCAAGACGATAGTCGGACACTTGGCTGTCGGCGTCGCGGCGGGGTTGGCGGCCGGCAGCGCCTGGACCCACAGCAGCAGGTCGGACTGCCCCTGCGCCAGCAGGTCCTGGTGGCGGTAGAGCAGCGGCTCGTAGCAGAAGCTGCCCTGTTGGCGACCGCTGCGCAGCGGATAGCCGGTCTGCCAGGTGCAGACCTGGTTGGCCGTCAGGTCCCCCAGGGTCCCGGCCAGGGGCAGCGCGGCGGCCCGCGTCGTGCGGTTGAGGTCGCGGACCAGTTCCACGAAGGCCTGGACCGTCAACTCCGCGTGGGGGAAGGCGAGTTCGCCCGCGGCCCAGGTCACCACGGCGTAGCGGGCGCCGCACAGCCAGCCCGCCAACTGCATCAGTTGCGCGCTCGCCACCCCGGGGATGGCATCGGCCCGGACCGGCCGACCGGCGATCAGGCCGCGCAGCAGGGCGCCGACCCCGGCCAGGTCCGTCAACGCCACCGGAATCAGGGTCGGGTTGGCGGCAGCAAGCTCGGCCGGCAGCGGACCGGCTTGCGCGGGGCCGAGCAGGACCAGACGGCGCTGCGCGGGCGGTGAGAAGAGGGCCTCGGGGGGCAGCAAGACACGCTCGCACAGTCGCGGGAAGCGGTGCGGGACCTCGCGGCCCAGGATCAGGATCAGGTCCGCCCGGTTACGCACCTCGGTCAGGGTCGCGGTCATCCAGCCGCCGTCCTGGAGGACCAGCAGATTGCGGAACAGGGCGTCAGCCGCGACGTGATCGAGCAGGGCCCCGCAGCGATCGGCCAGATCCAGCAGGGCGCGCATCCCGTTGACATCGGTCACCAGACCGCCGAACAGCGGCGCCCGGGCTGCCGCGAGCAGCCCGGCGGCCTGGGCCAGGGCCGCCTCGAGGGTCACCGGCTGGCCGTCGATCAGTGCGGCCCCGGGACCCGCGGCCATGGCCCCGGCGAAGGCGTTGCGGGCGGTCCGGCAGCCGTTCACCAGGACCAGGCCGGCATCCGGGCCAGCGGCGACGCTCAGGTCATCGCACGCGAGGCCGCAGAAGGGGCAGGTCAGGTTGCCTGGTGTCTGGGCGGGGTCACTCGTCCACATCGTGGTGCAGTCGCTCCGGGGTGTCCGCGGGTCTTGAGCCGGTACGCGGCCATTCAGCCCAGAAAGAGCAGTTCTCTCACAGAGACACAAAGATCACAAAGATTTTCAGAGCGATATGTCGGGCGAGGAGGTCACCCGGGCGGTGATCGGCCCAACACCTTCAATGATCTGTTTTTCTTTGTGTTATTCGTGTCTTTGTGAGAGCAATTGCCGGATTTGGGTTCAGGGTGCCCGGCGATTGGGTTGGGCACCGGGTCGCGAGCGATCAATGCCTGTTAAGCAAGAGCCGTTCCCACCGCCGAAACGCTGTGCGCAAGGCGCGATAGAACTGTTTTTCCTCAGGTCATCGGCGGCTTGGCGAGGCTCGGCAGCGACGGCGGGCGCGCGGGTCAGTGCCCTGTGTCAGACCTGAGACAGACTGCCCGCGCGTTGCGACGGCGGCGCGCGGTTCGATCATGAGAACAGCCGCCCGTCAATTGCTCCAATCGTTTGCCGCGTTGCCCGAGGCAAGCGGCGCGAGGTTCTGCTGGAGCTTCTGCGCAGCAGAAGACACCCTACGAGGCCCCGTCGGACCAGGATCTGATCAGCGCCGCGGACGCTATCTTTCAAGATCTCAATCGACGCGAGACGCCGGCGTGAAAGCACCCGGCCGCGGCGAGTGTGCTTGTGGTTGGGCCTTGAATTCCCCAGCAGTTGCAGCGGTGTGCCCGGATCGGGCGGCGGGACGGGGCATTCGCCCCGTCCCGAGCGTTTATTGCTGTGCTGAGCGCTGATGCGATTCAGCAGGTCGGGGAAAAACGTTTCGGACGGGGCGAATGCCCCGTCCGGCAGTTGAAACCCATCCTTACCCAGGGGTCTGAGCGTGCATCCTGATGGGTTTCGCTGCGCTCTACCCATCCTACGCGCTATGCGCTGCACTTCCGAAAATCCTGTTAATCCTGCGAAATCCTGTTAATCCTGTCCGTTTGTCGCCAGCCCGCACCATTGTCTATGCCTGATGTATGGCCTATGACTGGTCGATCTGAGGCGAACCCTCGCTACGGCAACACCGCCGGATCGGCCAACAGCTTGGGATCATCCTCCAACCCATAGCGGCCCAGCTTGACATAGAGGCTCTGGCGGCTGAGGCCCAACAACTCCGCCGCGGCGGTCCGGTTGCCGGCGGTCAGATCCAGCGCGGCCTCGATGTAGCGCTGTTCGACGACCGCGACCGTGTCGTCCACCAGCTTGCGCAGGGTCGTCTTGCCGATCTGTCTGGTCAGGGACTCCATCACCCCGTCCATGCCCCGCCCCTGGTCGGCGGCCGACAGGCGCCGGCTCACGTCGCGGATGAAGACACCGATGGTCCCGCCCTGTTTGCCGCCCCGGCCGGCGGCCGATATCTCGGCCTGGACTTCGGTGCCGAGGTCGCCGTGCAGGACCGTGGAGAAGAGCTTGACCGCCCCCAGCCGCATCACGTTGGCCAGCAGTACCGTCAGATCCGCCCCCGGTCGGCCGAGCCAGCGGCCCAGGGGCTCGCCCAGTACGGCCGCCTCCGAACCCATCTGGACCAATTCCAGAAAGGCCCGGTTGGCGCGCAGGATCGTGCCCTCGTGGCTGATGACCACGAAGCCGTCCGGCCCACCCTCGATCAGGTCCTCGAACCGCACCGGGTCGGCCGGGTCCGGCGGGGTCTGGTCCAGGGCCGCCGGTGCCAGTTGGACCAGGAGGACCTCCTCCTGGGCGCAACTGACCAGGGAGGCCCGCACCAGCCAGGGGGTCTGGGTCCGCCCCAGGCGCAACAGGACCCCGGGGGCCTTGCCTCGCTCGCGGATGCGCTGGATCATCCCGTCGAAGACCTCGCGCTCGTCGGCCCGCAAGGCCTCCGGAAAGCGCAGGTCGGCGGCGCCCTTGGTCGGGGCCGCCCCGATCCCGAGGGCCGCCGCGGCGGCGGGGTTCAGATCGACGATGCGCAGGGTGGCGGCACGCAACAGCAGGACCGCATCCCGGGAGGAGTTGAACAGGAGGCGGTAGCGGGTCTCGACCTCGCGCAGCTTCCAATAGTCCCGCTCCATTGCCTGCTGGGCCTCGACAAGCCGCGACTGGAGTTCGGCCACCGCCCGCAGATTCTTGCCGACGGCCAGGAGCCCGGTGTGCCCGCCGAGCAGGACGGTCGTGTACTCGACCGGGATCTGGAGCCCGCTGGGGAAGCGCTGTGTCACATTGCGAAAGGCGCAAACGCCGGTCTCACGGGCGTATTCCATCATGCGCCGCAGGCCCTCGCTGTCGGACTCGCTCACCGTGTCCGCCCAGGGGTTGCCGATCCAGTCGGCCACGCCCTCGTCGGCGAACAGGTTGGACAGTGTCGCATCGCGGATGATGCCCTGGGTGTCGAGCACCAGCATCACATCGGGCAGGGCCACAGGTTCCGTGCGCATTGTCGTCGTGTTTAACTCATTTGTCGGCCGCTGTCAGGTCATCAGTGGGGCTCAAGAAAAGCAATTTCCAGTCCTGTTGATCCTGTCCCTGACGTCTGTGCCGACGCGAACGCTACGTCTTCATTTGGCCGAAACCAACCCCAGGAGATGCCCCATGTCCTTGAAGAAGACGCGGATATGGGCCGCCGGCCGGGATTTGACCAGGCGCTTGTTCATATAGGCCTCCCAGGTGAGTTGCTGCACGTCCGGGTCCGCGCACATCTTCACGAAGCGCTCGCGCCGCTTGTCGCTGGAATACCAGAAGCGCTGCATGATCCCCAGGACCCAGAAGACGCGCCCGTGGGCCTTCATGAACCCCTTGCGGGCGGATTTCAGGCTGCGCACATCGCCGGTGGCGCAGAAGGCCTTCGCCGCCTCAGCGGCAAAGCGCCCGCCCGCCAGCGCGTAATAGATGCCCTCACCGGAGGCCGGGGCGACGACCCCGGCGGCATCCCCCGCCAGCACCACGTTGCGCCCGTCGTCCCAACGGCCCAGGGGGCGCAGCGGGATCGGGGCGCCCTCGCGGCGCAGCGTCTCTGCGTCCGCGAGCCCCGCCGCCTGGCGCAGTTCGCGCGTCGCCTCGCGCAGTGAAAAGCCGCTCTGCGCCGTGCCCACGCCGACACTGGTGGTGTCCCCGTGCGGAAAGACCCAGCCATAGAAGTCCGGCGAGATCTTGCCCTGGTAGTAGACATCGCAGCGGTTGGCCTGGAAGCCGTTCTCGCCGTCCTTGGGGGAGCGCACGATCTCGTGATAGGCACTGACACAGGGCATCTTGTCCGCCCCGGGGACGCACTGGCGCGCCACCCGGGAGCGGGCGCCGTCGGCCCCGATCACGCAGCGGGCGCGCACCTCGTGGATCTCAGCCTTGCCGCCGGCCACCTCGACCTCGTAGCGAACGGTCACATCGCCGTCGGCGGTGCGGACCAGTTCGGTGAAAGTCCCGGTGCGACGCACCGCGCCGTGCTCGGCCGCCCGTGCCCGCAGCCACTCGTCGAAGACATCGCGCTTGACCATGCCGACGAAGCCGTTCTCGATCGGCATATCGACCTGGCGCTCGGAGGGCGCGATCATCCGGGCTGAGTTGATATGGGCACACAGCAGGTGCGCCGGTAGCTCGAACTCGCGCATCGCCTGGGGCGGAATGGCCCCGCCGCAGGGCTTGATGCGCCCGGCCCGGTCGAGCAGCAGCACCGAGCGGCCGGCGCGGGCCAGGTCGGTCGCGGCCGTCGCACCGGCGGGGCCGCCGCCCACCACCACCACCTCGAAGCGCTCAGTCTCGCTCATCACCCGCCTCCATCCTGAAATCGCTTGAGGCGATTTCAGGATATAGTTAAGAAAATTAAATAACCGGCAGGATGCTGCCGATTATGAAAATGGGACATCAGCAATCGGCCGCGGCGGGCTGCTCGGTCAGGACCGGCGTTGCGGTCGCGACGTCCGGGCGGACGACTTGTTTGGCCAGGGCGGCGGCGACCAGGAACAGGATGGCCTCGGCGCCGAAGACGGCGGCGTAGGCCGGGGCGGGCGAGTCCATGAGCTGGCGCGTGAGGTCGATGGCGGCGGTGCCCAGGAAGCCGCCCACGGCATAGGCGACGGCCTGCGCGGCGCCCCAGAGACCCATCCGCACCCCCTCGCGCTCCTCCCTGCCCTCCCCCACCAGGCCCATCATGGAGCCGATGGCGGCCACTGCAAAGAGTCCGTTCGCGGCCCCCAGCAGGAAGACCGCCTGACGCAGCGGGAACCCGGGCCCGACCAACCCGCCAGCCGCGAGGTTGACCAGGGCCAGGGCCGAGGCGATGCAGCCGATGAAGGTCCAGGTCTGCATGGAACACAGGCGCCGCCCCCAGGCGGTACTGCCCAGCACGGCCAGCAACAGCATCCCGACGAGGACCCCGCCGTGCTGGACCGACGCGAGCCCGGTCGAGGCCCCCGGGGTCATCCCGAAGACGGTCCCGGCGTAGGGTTCCAGGATCAGGTCCTGGGCGCTGTAGGCGAGCATGGAGACGAAGATGAAGATGGTGAAGCGCCGCGCCCGGGGTTCGGACCAGACCTGGGCCATGGCCGTGCGGAAGGGCGTTTGGCGCGTACCTGCCGCCACTGGGGCCGCGGTGCGCCCCTCGATCCCGAGGGTCGCGAGCAGGGTGACGACGAAGGCGACGGCGGAGACGACCGCGCTCACCAGCAGCAGCCGGGCCGGTGAGAAGGGGTCCAGAAAGTGCCCGGCGAGGCCGGCGGTGACCACGAAGCCGACGATCATCATCAGCCACACCGCGGTCGCGGCGCCCGCCCGGCGGCGCTCATCGACCCGCTTGGCCAACAGCACCAGGAGCGAGGTCCCGCAGGCGCCGACGCCCCCCCCGACCAGCATGAAGGCCAGGACCGCGAGCACCACACCCGCCGTCCGCTCGGTGAACATCAGTACCGTGGCCAGGGCCGCCAGGACCCCGCCGGCGGCCAGGACCGCCATGCCGCCGATGATCCAGGGGGTACGGCGCCCGCCCAGGTCCGACCCGTAGCCCAGGCGCGGACGCAACACCTGCACCGCATAGTGCAGCGCCACCAGGGCGCCGGGGAGCATGGCCGGCAGCGCCAGCTCGACCACCATGACCCGGTTCAGCGTCGAGGTGGTGAGGACCACGATGGCCCCCAGGGCGGCCTGGACCAGCCCGAGCCGGAAGATCCCGAGCCAACTGAAGGGCGCGCCGTCCGGCCTGCTCACGGGGCGAGACTCCGCACCGCGAAGGCGCTGATCATCATCCCGGTCACATAGACGCTGACCCCGATCGCGCTGAGCCACAGGGCGCGCCCGACCGGGTCGCCGAGGAAGCGTACCATCATCCCGACCTGGATCAGCAGCACGACCGCGACCGCGGCGGCGTTGAGCGGTCGGTCCCAGGCGAACAGCAGCAGCACCACGAGGACCTGCGGCAGGGCCATGAAGAGGCAGGCGGCCCAGGCCGCGCCCCTGACGCCCAGTTGGACCGGCAGGGAGCGCACGCCCATGCGCGTGTCACCCTCGATCGCCTTGAAGTCGTTCAGGGTCAGGATCCCGTGGGCGCCCAGACCATAGAGACCGGCCAGGGTCAGGACGCGCCAGTTGGGCAGGGCACCGGACAGCATGACGGCCGCCCCGGTAATCCAGGCCAGACTCTCATAAGACAGGCCGACCGCCAGGTTCCCCCACCAGCCGTTGCCCTTGAGGCGCGCCGGCGGGGCACTGTAGGCCCAGGCCAGCACCAACCCGAGGGCCGCGGACCAGAAGACCCAGGTGCCGAGCGTCGCCGCCAGCAGGGCCGACAGGATGGTCCAGATGATGGCGATATAGAGCCCCCAGCGCCCCGGGATCCGCCCGGAGGGGATGGGGCGATTGGGCTCGTTGATCGCATCCACATGGCGGTCGAACCAATCGTTCACCGCCTGGCTGGTCGCACACACCATGGGGCCGGCGAGGATCACCCCGAACACGAAGTAAAGCCAGCGCTCGGCGATCGGTATCCCGGAGGACACCACGCCGCAGGCAAAGGCCCACATGGGGGGAAACCAGGTGATCGGCTTCAGGAGTTCGAGCACCGCCGCGGGGGACGGGCGGCCGGCGGCGGCCGAGGGGGACGGGCGGCCGGCGGCGGCCGGGGGGGGCGCGGGAGCATTCATGGGCGTAAGTTATAACTGACAGCACCCATTGTCAACTATGCTTGACACTTGCGGCGCTTGACATGTCCGTCACTCTGCCGTACATACTGAGCTAGCAATATAAGGAGACCCATCATGCCGGTTACATCCAACCGCACCGCGCGCCTCGAGGCGCGGATTGCGCCCGAGGCGCTGGTGCTGGTCAAACGTGCCGCCGAGATCCAGGGGCGCAGCGTCAGCGATTTTGTCGTTGCTGCCGCGCAGGAGGCCGCGCACCGCGCCATCGAGGAGACCAGCATCATCCGGCTTTCCGCCGAGGATCAACGGCGCTTCGTCGAGGCGCTGCTCGATCCCCCGGCCCCGACGCCCGCGCTGCGCCGCGCCCAAGAGGCCCACGCCCGACTGTTCGGTTCAGAGTGACGGCCCCGTTTCGACTTCAGGCGCTGGCGCCCCATCATGACCGAAAGGGCTTTGTCTGTGGCGTCGAGGCGTTGGACCGATACTTCGCCGAGCGCGTCACCCAGGATATGCGCCGCCGCCTGACGGCCTGCTATGTCGCCGTCGAGGCAACAACTTTACGGGTGGTCGGGTACTACACGCTGGCCGCCGCCGGCATCCCGTTAGGCGACCTGCCGGAGTCGCTGGTCAAGCGTCTGCCGCGGTATCCGTCGATCCCCGTCGCGCGGCTGGGTCGCCTGGCCGTCGCTCAGGACGATCAAGGCCGGGGTCTCGGCAGCGCCATGCTCTGGGACGCGCTTACGCGCGCCGCGCGTTCCGAGGTGGCGGTCTTTGCCCTGGTGGTCGATGCCAAGGATGAGCAGGCCGAGGCATTTTATCGTCACCAGGGTTTCGCGCCCTTTGGCCTGGTTCCACGGCAACTCTTTCTGCCCCTGAAAGAAGCGCAGCAATGATGCCACCCGCGTCTGGCCGACCGCGCCCGTCTTGCCGAAATATGCCGTCGTCGCTACGCTGAAGGCATGAGGACCTTGAACATCTCCCTCTCAATACCGTTACGTTACGCCCGGGACGGGCCTCTCGTTCCCACGCTCCAGCGTGGGAATGCAGTGCGGGCGCTCCGCGTCCCGTCTGGTTACTGGACGCCCAGCGCCCGCCCCGGCTCCCCTGCTTGCGCTTGGGAGCCGGCAGCGCTTAACTTAGGGGTATTTAGGTCGAATTGAACACCCTGATCAAAGAGCCGGCACGGCAACTCGCGACGTTGACCGCAGAACTGTAGTTACCCTGGAGCGATCGATGGACAAACTGGACCCGAAGGCCGACGGCGCATCGGCCGATATCACGGCAGAGAACATCGCGGCCCTCAAGGCACTGTTCCCCGAGTGTGTCACCGAGGGCAAGGTCGACTTCGAGGTCCTGCGGGAATTACTCGGCAGCGCGATCGAGGATCGTCCCGAGCGTTACAGCTTCAATTGGAACGGCAAGAGTCGGGCGCGGCGGATCGCGCAGACGCCTTCTACGGGAACGCTTCGTCCCTGTCGGGAGGAATCGGTCAACTGGGACACCACGCAGAACATCTTCATCGAGGGCGATAATCTGGAGGTGCTCAAGCTCTTGCAGAAGAGCTATCACAAGCGCGTGAAGATGATCTATATCGATCCGCCTTACAACACAGGAAACGAGTTTATCTATCCGGATAAATACCAGGACAACTTGGACACTTATCTTCGATATACCGGACAGAAAGATGGTTCGGGACTAAAGTTAACCGCAAATAGCGAATCGTCCGGACGATATCATACGAACTGGCTGAATATGATGTTTCCGCGCCTCAAGCTTGCACGGAACCTGCTGAGAGATGATGGAGCTATTTTTGTCTCGATAGATGATCATGAGGTTCACAATCTTCGATTTATGCTGAATGAAATATTCGGGGAGGATAACTTCAAGGCGAATATCATATGGCAGAAACGATACACTAGAAGCAATAATACCGTGGATTTCACGACGGTTGTTGAGCATGTGCTTGTTTACGCGAAAAGTGACAGATTCACTGTGAACCTGCTGCCAAGGACGGAAGAAGCAGACGCTCGCTATTCAAATCCTGATAACGATGTTAGAGGGCCGTGGAAAGGGGCATCGTTCCTCAATCCCGCAACGCCAGAAGAGCGACCGAATCTTTGTTACCCAATTCAGAACCCTCGAACAAAATTAGTCACAAATCCAACCACAAATGCTTGGCGCAGATCGAAAGCGGAGTTTGATAAGCTTAGTGCGGAAGGCTTACTCTATTGGGGAAAAGATGGAACGCAGCCCGTTCCTTCAATAAAGATGTTCTTATCAGAGGGTCGCGGCCTCACCCCGATCAATTTTTGGCCTCACGAATATGCTGGTAATACGGACGACGGTACAAGAGACCTATCGGGATTGATTCCCGGCAAAGTGTTCGATAACCCGAAGCCTGTCGCTCTGGTTCGCCGTTGCATAGAGCACTCTTGTGACGAGAGCTCATTAATTTTGGATTTCTTTGCCGGATCATCCGTCACCGCTGACGCAACTTTGGAGCTTAACGCAGAAGATAGTGGGGAGCGCCGGTGTATCTTAGTTCAACTGCCTGAGCCTTGCAGCCCAAGCTCAGAGGCGTTCAAGCAAGGTTTCCGAACAATTGCGGATATCGGAAAGGAGCGGGTGCGCCGCGTCATTAGACGAATCGCTGATCGCGGGCCACCTGTCGATGGAAACGGCAAGGAACTTTCGCAAGATAGTATCGCCGGAAACGCAATGGGTGTGCGAGTCTTCCGCCTTGATGCTTCAAATTTTTTCCCCTGGGACGCGGACCTCGATACCCTGGAGCCGTCGCTTCTTGACGCCGTCGAGAACATCAAGACCGATCGGACCGAACTGGATATCCTCCACGAGCTTCTGCTCAAGTACGGCCTAGACCTCGCTATTCCGGTCGAGCAACGGGAAATCGCGGGCAAGACGGTCTATGTCGTTGGCGCCGGCGCACTGATCGTCTGTCTCGCCGATGGCGTCACGCTGGAGGTGGCCGAGGGCATCGCCGCGCTGAAGGCGGAACTTCAGCCCGAGATCACCCGCGTGGTCTTCAAGGACGCGGGCTTTCCGAACGATGTCGTCAAGACCAACACGGTCCAGATCCTGCGTCAGGCAGGCATCGACGACGTGAAGAGCCTTTAGTTGGGGAGACTCGATATGATCGATCAGACCGACGATGACCACTCCGTCTCCGAGATTCCTTCCGGCCGGGGTGAAATCCTGTTCTACCAGACCGAAGACGGCGGCACCCGGGTTGCGTGCCGCTTTGAGGACGAGAGTGTCTGGCTGAGCCAGGCGTTGATGGTCGAACTGTTCCAGACCTCAAAGCAAAACATTAGCTTGCATCTCAAAAACGTCTTCGATGAGGGCGAATTGGACCCCGATCGAGTTGTCAAGGATTACTTGACAACTGCCGCTGACGGCAAGGCGTACCGGGTCAAACACTACAATCTGGACGCGGTGATCGCGGTCGGATACCGGATTCGTAGCCGTCGCGGTACGCACTTCCGGCAGTGGGCGACGGAAACACTTCGGGAATATCTGGTCAAGGGCTTCGTCATGGACGACGCACGCCTAAAAAATCCTCCCGTCGCCGGTGCCGCCGTTCCAGACTACTTCGACGAGTTGCTGCAGCGCATCCGCGACATCCGCGCCAGCGAGCGGCGGATGTACTTGCGGGTACGTGAAATCTTCGCGATGGCCGCGGACTATGAGCCTTCCACGGTGGCGACCACCCGTTTCTTTCAGACCATCCAGAACAAGCTCCATTTCGCTGCCACCGGCATGACGGCCCCTGAACTGATCCGCAGCCGTGCGGATCACCAGTTGCCCAACATGGGTCTGACCAACTGGAAATCGGGGGAGGTGCGCAAGGGCGACGTGACTATCGGCAAGAATTACCTCAATGGGCAGGAAATCGACGAACTAAACCGCATTGTCGTCATGTGGCTGGACTATGCGGACGATCAGGCACGGCGCCGCAAGCAGGTGTTTATGTCCGACTGGGAGGAGAAGCTGGATGCCTTTCTCGCGTTCAACGACCGCCGGGTACTGCCCGATGCGGGCAAGGTGACGAGGAAGGCTGCCGACGCCTTTGCATCGCACGAGTACGAAGCCTTCGCGGAGCGTCGGCGGTTGTTCAAGGAAACCGAGGGGGAACGGGCGGCGATGCAGGCGCTTGAGCAACTGGCGCGCGAGCTGCCCGAACAGCACGACGAACCTGATGATGGCAGCGAGACATGAAGATCCAATTCAGTTCCGATCTGGACTACCAGGCCGAGGCCATCGCGTCCATCGTCGATGTATTCCAAGGCCAAGAGACCTGTCGGACCAACTTCACGGTGGCCGCACTCACTGACCATCCCCAACTGGACCTGGCCCTGGAAGGGGAGGACAGTGATCTGGGTATCGGCAACCGGCTGCGCCTGCTCGACGAGGATATCCTGACGAACGTCCGCGCGGTGCAGTTGCGCAATGGGCTGGCGCCGTCGGCGGCGCTCAACGGGATGAACTTCACGGTGGAGATGGAGACCGGCACCGGCAAGACCTATGTGTATCTGCGCAGCATCTTCGAGCTGCACCGGGCATTCGGCTTCACCAAGTTCATCATCGTCGTGCCGTCCGTCGCCGTCAAGGAGGGTGTCCATAAGTCGCTCCAGATGACGGAAGAGCACTTTCGGGGGATCTACGAGAACGCGCGGCTCGATTATTTTGTCTACGACTCCCAGAAGATCGGCCAGGTCCGGAACTTCGCGACCAGCGACAGCATTCAGGTCATGGTCATCAACATTGATGCCTTCCGCAAGAGCTTCACTGACCCGTCAAAAGAGGATAAGGCCAATATCATCCATCGGCCTCATGACCGGATGACAGGCAGCCGGCCCATCGAGTTCATCCAGGCGACCAACCCCATCGTAATCATCGACGAACCGCAAAGCGTCGATACGACCCCCAAGAGCCGTGAGGCGATCAACTCGCTGCACCCGCTCTGCACACTGCGCTATTCGGCGACCCATGTCGATAAGCACAACATGCTGTTCCGATTGGACTCGGTCGACGCCTACGAGCGCAAGCTGGTGAAACAGATCGAGGTGGCCGGCATCGAGGTCGAGGACGGATTCAACCGTGCCTATGTGAAGCTTATGGAGGTGGACAACCGTCACGGCGGCGTGCGGGCGCGCATCGAACTCGATCTGGTGCAATCAGGCGGAACTGTCGCGCGCACCGCCAAATGGGTGCGCAGCGGCGATGATTTACTGGACCTGTCCCGGGGGCGTTCAGTCTACGACGGCTATATCATCGAGGACATCGACTGCACCCGGGGCAACGAGTACATCAGCTTCACCAGCAAGCCGGAGATCGTGCGCCTGAACGAGAGCATCGGCCAGGTAGACGCCGATCACTACAAGCGTTTGCAGATCCGCAAGACGGTACAGACCCATCTGGAGAAGGAACTGCTGTTGCGCCCGCGAGGGATCAAGGTACTGAGCCTCTTCTTTATCGACCGCGTCGCGAACTATCGCGGATATGACGAGCAGGGCAATCCTCAACCCGGCAAGTACGCGCGCATATTTGAAGAGGAGTACCGGGCCGAGATCAAGAAGCCGAAGTACGACAGCCTCTTCGGGGAGATCGAGCGGGAGACCGCCGTGGAGGGTATCCACGACGGCTACTTCGCCGCCGACAAGAAGAAGGTCGCCGGCCGGGCCCTGACCCTGTTCAAGGAGTCCAAGGGCGAGGGGACGACCGCTGCCGACGAGGACGCCTACAATACGATCATGCGCGACAAGGAGTGGCTGCTGAGCTTCGATTGCAAGCTCAAGTTTATCTTCTCGCACTCGGCCCTGCGGGAGGGTTGGGACAACCCGAACGTGTTCCAGATCTGCACCCTGAATGAGACGGCCTCGGCCATGAAGAAGCGCCAGGAGATCGGGCGGGGGCTGCGGATCGCGGTGAATCAGGCGGGCGAGCGCGTCCATGGCTTCGAGGTCAATCGGCTCACGGTGATGGCCAACGAGTCCTATCACCGCTTCGCCGAGCAGCTTCAGCGGGAAATCGAGCAGGAAACCGGCATCCGCTTCGGCTTGGTGGAGACGCATCTGTTCGCGAACATCCCGGTCACCGACGCGCAGGGTAACACCGTGTATCTCGGCACTGAAGCGTCCAGGGTGCTCTGGAACCACCTGTGTTCCATGGGTTACATCGACAACAAGGGGCATGTCCAGGATGCCTTGAAAACCGCTCTGAAGCAGAACGCAGTGGATCTGCCCGAGCAATTCAAGGCCCAAGCCGAGCAGGTCCAGGCGGTGCTGCGCAAGGTGGCCGGCAATCTGAACATCCAGGATGAAGCTAAACGGGAGGTGGTCAAGCTCAACAAGGCCGTCTACCTCAGCGAAGACTTCAAACAGCTTTGGGACCGCATCAAGTACCGCACCAGCTTCCGGGTCGATTTCGACTCCGAGCAGCTGATCGAGACCTGCGCGACCGAGATCCGCGACAACCTCAAGGTCGGCAAGGCCCGGTTCGTCACTCGTACTGCCCGCATCGCCATCGACCGGGGCGGTGTCGCGGCCCAGGAGATTGCGGAGTCGGTCGCGGTGTTCGACGGGCGTGACTATCAGTTGCCCGACGTGGTGGGCTATCTGCAGAACGAAACCAATCTGACCCGACGCTCCATCGTCGCGATCATGATCCGCAGTGGTCGCCTGGCGGACTTCAAGAACAACCCGCAGAAGTATATCGAACAGGTCGCTGCCATCATCAAACGGCAGATGCGGCTCTTTATCGTAGACGGGATCAAATACCAGCGTATCGGCGACCGGGACTGCTACGCCCAGGAGCTGTTCGAGCAGAACGAGCTGTTCGGGTATCTCAGCAAGAACATGGTCGCGAGCGCCAAGTCGGTCTACGACCACATCGTCTACGACTCGGAGGTAGAAGAGGAGTTCGCCCGCTCATTCGAGCAGAGCGAGGAGGTAAAGGTCTTTGCAAAACTGCCCGGTTGGTTCAAGATTGACACCCCGCTGGGCAGTTACAACCCCGACTGGGCGGTGCTGGTGGATATGAGCGGTCAGTCGCGTCTGTTCTTTGTCGTCGAGTCCAAAGGCAGCCTGTTCAGCGACGCCCTACGACCGATCGAGCAGGGCAAGATCGACTGCGGCAAGGCCCACTTCAAGGCGCTTGGGACCGATGTCAACTTCACCGTCGCCAATAATTATACGGCGTTCAGCGGCGAGCTGGCTGAATAGTCGCCACCTGTCAACCAAAATCCGGCAATTGCTTACGCCTGGCGTAGGGTGCGCCGTGCGCACCTTCCAAGGCTGCGGCTAAACGAAACATCGCGAGCCTGGGCTGGCGTCGCGGTGCGCGCGGCGCACCCTACGGGTACACGCATTTGCTAAAGGTCAGAGCATTTCCATCCGGGTGTGCCAGGTTCCTCGGCGCCCCCACAGAGTCCGTCATCCGCATCTTCCCCCGGATAAGTGACGCCGACCGCATCGGGTCCGTTGTCTTAGCGCCTTGTTCCGACCTGGGCATCCAACGCCGCCAGCACCCACCGAAACCCCACCCGCTCCTGCTCCAACCGCAGGCCTTGGCGGATGCGGTTGTCCCGCAGGTCATTGAACAACGCCGTCTCAGCATCGGTAAGTCGCGGCAGGTCGTGCCTGACCTGGTCGCCCTCCTCGCCCCACAGTGCCTCGTGGGCCATCAGGGTTGGGCGGTCCATCAGGAAGGAGGCCACTTGGGCAAAGCGGCTGCGCAACTGATCGAGGATGGCGAAGCCGTGGGTGTCGATGTCGCCCCAATAGTGGATGGCACAGCGGGCGAGCCAGTCGGCCCCAGCGAGCGCCTCCCAGCCATAGCCGGCACCGAAGATGACGAGTGAGTCCGCGGCGGGCGGGAAGGCCAGAAAGTTGGTCTCGTTCTCAGTGATGAACAGGCGCCGTACCGGCACCTCCAACCGTGCGAAGCTCTCGGAATCAAGTGTCACATCCGGCAGGATCGGACCCGGCAGCAGGGCGAGCCTTGGATCGAGCACGCGAAAGCGGATACGGGCCGGCTTGTCGAGAAAGCCATAGCGCGCGGCGAACTGGCCGATGCCGGTTCGCTCGGCGGCGATGGCCTCCGGCGGCAACACCAGGTCGAGCAACTCGGTGAGGACCCCGCGGTGCGCCTCGATGAACTTGCTGTGGACCCCCGCGATGTCCACCTGCCGCAGATAGATGGCGGGACGGGGATGCGCGGCCAGCCACTCCACCACGGCGAGCAGGTGCCGCCACTGCCCGGCCAGTTCGATGGCCTGCAGGGGCCGCCTGCCAACCCATTCCAGCACGCGCGGCTGCCGGGCGCGCGTGAGCGCCAGCAACTCGGCGAAACGATCGGCCTCGCTGCGCCTGCCGATCAGGGCCAGGGCGGCGTCGAGTGTGTCGATCCAGATGGACTGGGGCAGGCGCTGGGACCCCAGGACCCGATGATTGACCTCGCGCCACTCGACCCGGCACTGGGGGATGGCGATCAGCTCGGCAATCCAGGCGCGCACGGACTCGAAGCGTTCGGCCAGCTCGGTCGAGCCGGGGCCCTTCAGGGTCAACCGCAGCGGGAACCGCGGCTCGCCGGTGATGAGCGGACGCAGCAGTTCACCGCGCTCCCAGAGGCGGCGCAGTTGCGCCTTCAGGTCGCCGGCAGTCGTCCAGTTCATACCGCGAGTTCGGCCTTGCGCGCCCGGTACTCCGCAATCGACAGGTTGCGCAGCTTGGAGGCCCGGCCGCCCTCGTTGTGGACGAAGCCCACGCTGGCGACATAGGGCTCGATGATGTGGATCTTCTGCAGCGGGGTGACGATCAGCAGTTGCAGGTTGAGTTGTTGAAAGAGCTTGAGCCCATACTGGGTCGACTCGTCCGAACCCCGGCCGAAGGCCTCGTCGATGACCACGAAGCGGAAGGAGCGCGAACGCACCGCCCCCCATTCCAGCCCGAATTGATAGGCCAGGCTCGCCGCCAGGATGGTATAGGCGAGCTTTTCCTTCTGGCCGCCGGACTTGCCGCCGGAGTCCGAATAGTGCTCATGCTCGGCCCCGTCCTCGCGCCACCGCTCGCTGGCGGCGAACAGGAACCAGTTGCGCACATCGGTTACCTTGGCGGTCCAGCGCCGATCCTGTTCCGAGGTGCCCTCGCGTCCGCGGAAGCGGTCGATGATGGCCTTGACCTGGAGGAATTTGGCCTCCGAATACTGCGCGTCCTCGGAGCCGGTCAGTGCCCCTTCGGTGCAGGCGCGCAGGTCGTCCCGAAAGTCCCGGATCTCGGTATCGGGGCTGATCTGGGATTCCAGCACGATGAAGCGCCCCGGGTTGTAGTCGATCTGGGTGAGCGACTCATTGATGCGGGCCAGGCGTTCGCGGATAGTCTCGCGCTCGCGGGCGAGCTGCGCGTTGAAGTTAGCGATTTCATTGATCGTATTGACGTTCAGGAGCTCCTTGAAGCGTTCCTCGAAACGCGGCAGATCGTCCCGGCCCAACTGATCCAGGAGCTTGCGATACTCGAATGCGGCCTCCAGGCTAGCGTCAAATTCCGCGGTCTCAAGCCGGTAGGCGTCCTTGAAGGCGGACATCGCCTTGATGATCCGCTCGGCCAACCGGGAGAGCGCGCGGGCCTCGGTATCCATGCGCTGCTGCAGGCCGTCACGCAGGTCACGCTCACGGTTGTCGCACGACTCAATGGCAAGCTGGTGCTCGCCCAACACCTGCGCCCGCAGTCCCGCCAGCCGCAGACGCAGCGCCTCGTCAATCCCGACGGCCAGTGCGGCGGTCTGTAAACGCAGCGCGGCGGCGGTCTCTTGGCGGGTCTCCACACTGCCCAGTTCTTTGTCCAGGGCCGACAAGGCGGCCTCGCTCGCATTCAAGGCCGCCTGGGCCGCGGCAAGCTGGGACGCGAGTTCGCGCAGGAGGTCGCTGGCGGCCTCCAGGCGCGCCCGCTCGTCTTGCAGACGCGCGATGGTCGTCGCGCAACTCGGCCAGTCGAGATCACGAAAGGTGTCGAATTCATGCAGGGCCGCCAGGGTCTCGAGCAGCCGCCGCAACTGCGCCTGTTCGGCCTGCGCCTTGGCAATGGAGGCCCCGATCCCGCCGAGCCGGGTCTCGAGCGCCTGCTGCTGCACCTGAAGTGCCGCGATCTTGGCCGCGTTGCTCCAACCCAGCACATAGCGGCCCCGGTCATCGAGCCGGTGGCGATCGTCCTTCTCGTGTCGCTCCCCCGGCGTCTTGACCTGACCGCTGCGGGTCAGGGCGCGGGTCTCGCGGCGAAACTGTTCCGGGGTGGCGCAACAGGCATAGTCGAAGCGCCGCGCGAGTTCCGGCTCCAGCCAGTCATAGAAGGCCGAATCCGTGCGAATGGCGAGTTGACGGACCAGTGAATCGCGGTGCAATGACTGGCCGTCGGCGCCTCTGCCGGGACGCACCCGAAAATACACCAGACGCCCGGCCAGATGGGTGCGATCCACCCAGTCGGCGACCTGCGGATACTGCGCATCCGGCACCAGGAGCGACAGGGCGAAGTTGTGCAGAACCCGTTCGATGGTGCCTTCCCAGTCGCGCGCCTCCTCGCGCACCTGGAGCAGTTCACCGGCAAAGGGCATGGCCTGCGCGTCGAGCCCCAGTGCAGTGCAGATGGCCGAGCGCATCGCCACCTGCGACGACGGGATATTGCTCTGCCGGGCCTTGAGGCTGGCAATCTCATCAATGAGCGTCTGGTGCTCGCGGCGGCCCTCGCGCAGCGATACGCCCCATTCGGTGAGTTGGTTCTGCAGGTCGTCTTCCTGCCGGCTGAGATCCTCGCGCCGTTGCGCCAATCGATGCCGCTGGGTCGCGAAGGCGGCCTCATCGACGGTCGCTGACTCACCGATGGCCGCGAGCAGTTCAGCATGGCGCTGGGCACGTTGTCGGCGGCGGTCACGCTCGCGTTCCTGGTCCCGGCACTGGATGGCCAACTGCTCCAGGCGCTCGCCGCCGTTGTCCGCGACCGCACCCTTGAGCCGATCCAGTTCGGCACGCTCCTGATCGCGTTGCTCGGCGCGCCGCGTCCGCTGCGCCGTGAGGCGCGCCTGATCCTCGGCCAGCAGTTGCAGCCGTCGGTCCAAGAGCTCGAGTTTCAATTCGGCGAAATAGGGTCGCAGGGCCTCGCGACAGGAACGCAGGTCTTCGAGTTCGGCCGCCTGTACGCGGTGGCGGTCGCAATCGGCGACCAGGGGGGTGAGCAGTTCCACCTGATGCTTGGCCTTGAGCACCGCCTCGTGCGCCCGGTTGAGGTCGTCGAAGTGGGTGATCAGGGCCGCGATGCGGGGGCCCACGTCGAAGGGCTCCAGCATGTGACTGCGCACGAAGTCGGTGAGGTTGCCGACCGACTTCATCGAGACGGTTTGGAGAAAGAGGTCCAGGGCCTGTTCGTTGTCGATGCCGAAACGGCGCCTGAACCAGGCACCGTACGCGGGAAAACTGTCCTCGATCTCGGCGCCCAGGCGGCGCAGCTTCTTACGCAATTGGGCGATGTCGGTCCCGAACCGCGTAAAATCCGTGGCAATCGACAGGTCGCGCTCCGCCCCGACGAAGAAGCGCGCCGGCTGACCCTGCGCCTCCTTCATCCAGAACACCTGCGCGAGCGTCACCGTCTGGTCATAGCCCGCATTGTGGAAGACACCCAGAATGACCGAATAGCTGTTGTGATCGCGCAACGCCACCGGCTTGGCAGTTCCCGTCACCTCGTTGCGCTCCGACTTGTAATGCCCAAGCACATAGGAGCGCAGGGTTCGCTCCTTGCTGTCCGCCCCGGCGGCCTTGTTGAAGGCGATGCGCTGCACCGGCACCAGCAGGGTGGTGATGGCGTCCACCAGGGTCGACTTACCGGAGCCGATATCACCGGTCAGCAGGCAGTTCTTGCCGTCGAGGTGCAGGGTCCACAGGCGTTCATCGAAGGTGCCCCAGTTGAAGACCTCGAGCCGCTGGAGGCGAAAACCCGCCAGGGTATCGTCAGCGACGAAATCCAGGTCCAGGGTCAAGGGCTCATTCATCATCGGTAGCGCCCGCGGCGTCCGCCGCCCCCGCGAGCTGGGCCTGATAGGCGGCCAGCCGCGCGTCGAAGTCGGCCAGCCATTGGGCATCGACAAAGGCCTTGAGGATGCGCCGCACCTCGAAGCCGGACGGGCCGCCGGTCGCCTTCAGGCGGCGCACGAATCCCAGTTCGATGATCTTGTTCAGGTGCGTATCGATCTGGTCGATGAGCCTGGCCTCGTTGCTGCTGTCGGGCAGGAACACCCGCACCAGTTCGACGATGTCCTCGCGCGCCAGCACCAGCCTGGTATCGCCTCCACCGGCATCGGACTCGGCCAGCTTCTTGCGCAGCAGGGCCAGCAGCAGACTGACTGGGAATGACAGGGGCCGCCGCGCGACCAGGCGGGGCAGTTTCACCGCGGCCTCGTCCTCGGCCGTCTCGGGGCGGCTCTTCAG
This sequence comes from Candidatus Thiodictyon syntrophicum, assembly GCF_002813775.1. Lineage (NCBI taxonomy): Bacteria > Pseudomonadati > Pseudomonadota > Gammaproteobacteria > Chromatiales > Chromatiaceae > Thiodictyon > Candidatus Thiodictyon syntrophicum. The sequence continues at coordinate 122,503 of NZ_CP020372.1, read as the reverse complement.
GAAGGCATAGCCCTCGGCCTCGTCCAGCACCAGTTCCAGGCCCAGGATCGCAACATAGTCGCGCACCCGGGCCTGCAGGTTGAGCAGGCCGCCCCACAGGCGCTCATCACCCTCACGGTAGATCACCCCCTTGAGTAGGGTGATCGCGAGCGCCGACAGGTCCGCGCCGGCACCGACCGGGGTTGGTTCTTCCATCGCCTCACCTCACAAAGATGACGCGCGGCAACCGGGCGCGCCGTTCAATCGGTTCGCCGCCGCTCGTTACGGCCTGCCAGACGATCAGTTCCTGGGTGTCCTCATCGACCGCGATCTTGAATGACTCACTGCCCAACTGCAGATAGGCGACCAATTCCGCCAGGCCCTGCTGCAAGGGTTGAGTCCGCGTCAGTTCGCGCAGCGTGACTTGCGCGCGATCCTGCAAGGCGTGGCGGATATGGCGGGCAAGCCGGGCGCGGTCGACGACGATTTGGTCGTAAAGCCCGGCCGCATCGCAATCGGAATCGCCCGCCTCCAGGACGATATCCGCGATCAGCGGCCGCCGGGCGGGAGTGAACAGGGGCCGCTCCAGGGGCAATTCGACCGTGGCGGCGGATTCCGCGATACTCACCAACTCGCCTGGGGGCGGGGTGTCGCGCAATGCCAGGGCCTTGGCCTCGATGCCGTGCAGGATGTCCATGATGCGGCGGTTCTCAAGCCACGCCTGATCGTCCAGAAAGCGCCGTAGTTGCTGCGAGAGCTGCGCCACGGTGCGTTGGGTATGCTCGCCCGCCTCCAGCCAATCGTAGTGGACGCGCCTGGTGCGCGGGTCCGGCTTCAATTGGGCCACCGGCGGCAGGTCCAGGACCCGCGCCAACAGGTCGGTCAACTCCTCCTGCCGGCTGCTGGACATCAGAAAGTCCCAGAAGGCGCGGAAGCTGCGCCCCTGGTCGGAGTCGGCGATCGCATCGCGCTCACCCATGATCTCCTCCAGCAGCGCCCCCTTGGCTCCCTCCCAGAGCGCAATCCGCTCACGCACCCGCCGATCCAGCAGGCGGAAGTTGTATTCCACCTCACGAAAGTCACTCAGCAGGTCACGGGCCAGTTGGGTGAACTGCTGGAAGCGATCCTTGATCGCGGTGTCGTCCAAGAGCGGCAGATCGCCCGCCGCGACCCGGGCGATTTCGGCGTCGAGCGCGTCGCGTCGCTGCTGCAGGTCGGCGATGCGCCTGGCCGGGTCCGATTCGCTCCCCTCGGACATCTGCTTGAGTAAGGCGAACAGCGTCAACAGGCGCGACTCGGTGCCGACAAAGGCGCGTTCGGTCAGGGTGCCAAGCCAGGCGATGGCCTTCTCGGTCGCCGGTGTCAGGTCGAATTGCGGCTCGTCCGAGCCCTGGGCGTAGAACTTGCGCAGCCAGCCCTTGTCCGGACTGGCCCAATCATTCAGGTAGCTGAGCGCGGACTTCGGGAAGGCGTCCGCGCCCAGGCGCTCGCGCAAGTCATACAGCGCGTCCTCGAGCGCCTCGGCCAGGTCGGCGGCCGCCATCACCCGCACGTTCGGCGCGATGAACACACGCGCCAGAAAGCTCGCCACCAGCGCGGCATGGTCAGAGCGCAACAGCCGCCAGCCGGGGTGGTGGGTGCGCAGGGTGTCGAGGGTGTCGAAGTCCATGGATGTCTCAAGTGCGTTGCCGACCCCATCATACTGGACCGCAACCTCTTAGTAACGAGTCAGGAAAAAGTTGAACACGGCCGCCATCGTTGTCGTTGTCGTTGCCGTAATCGGACAAGCGAGGCAATCTGGCGTGCGAGAGAATCCGGGGCGCTACGACAACCTCGATTACGACAACGACAACGACAACGACAACCCACTCCCGCACGCGTCCAGTTCAGCGGACCTCCCCATTGCCAAGCAGCGCTTTGGCCGAACCCGAGAGGCGGTTTCCCTTGAGCACGGCGCCAGTCACGGACTCGTTGACGACCAGAAACGAATGGTAGTCCCCATCGACCCGAAAGCGGTTGTTCTCGACCAGGATCTCGGGCGTCGGATGCTTCACGCCCTCCTTGCCGATGACGATCGCACCGGTGTGGTTCTCACTCTTCGGACCTTTCTCGATGATACAGCCGCGCACCACCACCGCCCCGCCGTTGGGCGCCTCGATCTGGTAGCTCGAGGTACCATCGGGTCCGTCCTGAAGGTCGCTGTCGATCACCTCGGTGCGCAGCGCGCGCGACTTGATATGGTGTGCCTCGCGCGTGTGGAAGAACCGGGAGCGCTCGACACGCACCAGGTCAATGGGGCCGGCATAGATCCCATGCCCGCACGGCGAGCAGACGCCGTTGAGTACGAATTCGCTGTCGCGCACGATCAGCCAGCCGTGCACATCCGTATTGACCAGGATCCCGTTCTCATTGTCGATGAAGCGTACCCCCTCGACGGTGAGATTGTCGGCCTGCATTCGGATACCAGCCCCATTCCTGTTCGGCACGCGGGCGCCGGTCAGGGTCAGGTTACGCACCGTGATACCGGCGCCATCCGTGAGGAACAGCCCTTTGCCGCCGCAGGACTGGTCGGCGATCACCGTATCCTGCGCCCGCCCAGTCCCCGTGATGACCAGGTTATTCGCCTTCCACACCGCGCAGTCGACATACCGGCCCGGCGCGATCCGGATCAGGTCACCGTCCTGCGCCTGCGCCGCCGCCGCGGAGGGCAGTTGGAATGGCTTGTCAGGCCCCACCTCCAGCGTCCGGGCCGCGACGGTCGCGGCGCCGCCAAGACACAGCAGCAGCGCAGCGCGGCCGAGGGGCACCCGCAACGCACACCCAAGAGAGGGATTATTCATGATAGATCCTTGCGCGATACAGGGTCGACAGCAGGCGGATGGAGCCTCATCCAGGGCCGCGGCTCCCCCATCCTGCTTAGGCTGGATCAGCAGCGCCGCCGGGTCGAAGCGGTAGATCAGGCGTTGCGCGGAGGCGGATGCTCCGGGTCCGCGCGTTCCCGCTCGGCCTGCGGCAGCATGTTGGATCATTGCGAGCCTTGGTCAGGTTATCACAACAGGGCGAGATAGGCCGACTTCGCAGGCACCCTGGACACCCCCGAGCCCCCGCGGGTCAACCTCGGGGGGTCGCACCCGAGGTTCCAAGGGCGAGGGCCTGACGACGGGTGCTGACCCCGAGCGTCCGGACAGGGGTTGGGTTCCAACTGCACGAGCGGCGAGACCACGCAGAGGCCAAGCGCGACGATTCGACGGGCAACGCCGTCGAGCGCTCGGCACGGACCGGCGGGCGGTGGACAAGCCGATCAGTGCCATGGCCATAGCCATCCAGCCGGGCGCAGCCAGCGACGATCTCGACGACGCCGAAGTGTGCTACGCTCCCGCGTTCGGCGGCGCCAAGGACCCGGTCAACTATGCCGGGATGGTCGCCGCGGAGATCCTGCCCGGCGACCTGCCGATCAGTCGGTGGGATGGCCGCCGGGAATGGGGTTTTTGCTCGATTGCATCGCTGGCCAGCTCTACCGGGACCTCGAGGACCACAAGGACCGGTATGAAACCCGGTCCGGACCTATACACGTTCGAGTTGGAGATACACTGATGGCGGAGCCGCTACACCCGGCCGCAACGCACCACTTGCCCGCCTTCGTCACGGCGCCGGGGGAGACCGATGTGCTGTTCGTGGTGATGACCATTTTCGTGCTGCTCGCCGTGATCGGCATCGGCATCTTCTATTTCAAGCTCCATGCGCTTCCGGAGCAGATGGCGCATCGCGGGCAGAAGGTGCAGATGGAGATCGTCGCGGTGCTGGCGCTGCTGGCGCTCTTCACCCACAACCACGCCTTCTGGATCGCCGGGCTGTTGCTCGCCCTCCTGCCCATGCCGGACTTCATGACCCCGCTGGTATCGATCGCCCGTTCGCTCGACCGGATGGCCGGCGGCGCCGAGCCCCCGGCGCCGGTTCCGGTCAAGGCCGCGGTCCCGGAGACGCCGCCACCGGGCACGGCCCCGCCTACCGAACCGCGGGAGGTTTAAGCCATGGTCGAGCTATTCCTCTGTTCGATGCTGACCATCCTGCCGGACTTCCTCTATCGCCGCTTCGTACAGGGCAAGCGGCTGGGACACGAGATCAACCTGTTCACCGTCTGGTTCGAGCTGCGCTGGGGGATCACCCTCTGCCTGCTGCTGACGCTCAGCCTGATCACCACCATCTTCTACTTTCATCCCGCAACCAAGGCCGCCAACTCGATGTTCCGCACCGTGACCATCATGCCGGAGAAGGTCGGCCGGGTGGCCGAGACCTTCGTCGAGCTCAATCAACGGGTGACGGCCGGGCAGCCCTTGTTCCGGCTGGACAGCACCGAACAGGAGGCGGCGGCGGCCACGGCCCAGCGCAAGATCGCGGAGGTCGAGGCCGCCATCGGCGGGGCCAAGTCCCAGTTGGCGGAGGCGGACGCCCGGGTCGTGCAGGCGCGCGCGTCGCTCAAGCAGGTCGTCGACGAACTCGCGGCCCGGGAGCAAGTGCAGCGCCGCAGCCCCGGTTCGGTCGCGGTGCGCGATATTGAACGGTTGCGCGTACAGGTCGACACCCAAAAGGGGGTCGTCGAGGCCGCCGTGGCGGCCCGCACCGGCACCCTGTCGGCGCTCGAGGTCGAGCTCCCGGCCGAGAAGGCGAGCGCCGAGGCGGCGCTCCAGGAGGCCCGGGTCGACCTGAAGAAGACCTTGGTCGTGGCCGGGACCGACGGGGTCCTGCAACAGTTCGCGCTGCGGCCGGGCGATGTGGTCAACCCGATGATAAAGCCGGCCGGCATCCTGGTGCCGGAGCGCCGCGCCACGGGCCTGGTGGCCGGGTTCGGGCAGATCGAGGCGCAGGTGATGAAGGTGGGTATGATCGGGGAGGTCACGTGTATCGCCATGCCCTGGAAGATCGTCCCGGTGGTCGTGACCGAGGTCCAGAATGTCATCGCCTCCGGCCAGGTGCGCCAGACCGACCAATTGCTCGATGTCCAGCAGATGGCCGTCCCCGGCACCATTACGGTCATCATGGAGCCGCTCTACCCGGGCCAGCTCGACGCCCTACCGCAGGGCGGCAGTTGCATCGCCAACGCCTATACCAGCAATCACGAGGCGCTGCAGTCCAACGATATCGGCGCGCTGCACCGCTTCGGGCTGCACGCCATCGACACCGTCGGGCTCGTGCACGCGATGATCCTGCGTATCCAGGCCCTGCTCCTGCCGATGCAGGTGCTGGTCTTTGGCGGGCATTGAATCGGAGTCTTTAGACAGATGAAAATCCATTCTCTTGTTTGCTCAGGAGCCGGGCAGTCGCGCCTTGTTCAAGCGGAGCGCCGGCTATGCGGTTTTCGACAAACGGGAGGCGAGCTTCTACGTCGTCGCGGGCTACGGGCGCGGAGTTGCGGTCAACGCCAAGTCCGGCTCGCGTGTTTACATGAAGATGGCGACCACCGGCGCGGGCTTGAGCGTTGGACTCGGCGGCTTCGCCTCCCAGCTCGTGATCCTGTTCGAGGACCGCGCCAGCTTCGATTCGTTCGTTGCCGACGGCCTGGACGCATCGGCCGCGGTGGGCGCCATGGCGGGCGATGAAAAGAAGCAGGTCGGGCTGCGGTTCACCAACGGCAAGGCGGTGTTCGTGTTGACCGGCAAGGGATGGAAGGTCGCGGCCAAGCTGACCGGTTCCCGCTACTGGCCGGATGAGGCGCTCAACGGGCGCTGAACGGTCGAGCGCGATGGTCTTCGCCCTGGTGTCTCGCCTGCTCGCGGCTCCGATCTCTGTGCCAACCAACGGCAGGGGCGGGGCAAGAACTCGGTTGACCAAACAGTGAGGAGTGCATACGGTGGGAGCTAACGCTTCACAAGGCGGCCTGCCCGTCCCCGACTGGATCCGCGGTTACCGCGGCGAGTGGCTGCGCCCCGATCTCGTCGCCGGTTTGACCACCGCGGCGGTGGTCGTCCCCAAGGCCATGGCCTATGCCACGGTCGCTGGGCTGCCGGTCGAGGTGGGTCTCTACACCGCCTTCGTCCCCATGGTGATCTACGCGATCCTGGGGACCTCGCGGCCATTGAGCGTCAGCACCACCACCACGCTTGCGATCCTGACCGGGACCCAACTCGCGTTGGTGGTGCCGGGCGGGGATGCGGCGGGGCTGCTGACTGCCTCCGCGACCCTTGCCCTCCTGGTCGGGGTCATGCTGATCCTGGCCGCGATCCTGCGCCTGGGGGTCGTTGCCAGCTTCATCTCCGAGCCGGTGCTGACCGGCTTCAAGGCGGGGGTGGGGCTCATCATCGTGCTGGATCAGGTGCCGAAGCTACTCGGCATCCATTTCGACAAGGGCTCGTTCCTGCAAGACCTGCTCGCGCTCGTTCACCATCTGCCCGAGACCTCGCTGGCGACGCTTGCGGTCGGCGCCGCGATGCTGATCCTCCTGGTGGGGATCGAGCGGTTCGCCCCGCGCGCCCCGGCACCGTTGGTCGCCGTCGCACTCGGTATTGCCGCCTCGGGCCTGCTCGCGCTGCAGAGTCTTGGCGTAGAGACGGTCGGCCACATTCCCCAAGGGCTGCCGCCCTTCACCGCGCCGAGCCTGGGGCTGGTCGAGCAGCTCTGGCCCGGCGCACTCGGCATCGCCCTGATGAGCTTCACCGAGTCCATCGCCGCGGCGCGGGCCTTCGCGGGGCGCGGCGAGCCGCGCCCCGCGCCGAACCGGGAGTTGCTGGCCACGGGCCTCGGCAATGTCGTCGGCGGTTTCTTCAGCTGCATGCCTGCGGGCGGCGGCACCTCGCAGACGGCGGTGAATCGGCGCGCCGGGGCCCGCACCCAGATCGCGGGGTTGACGACGGCCGCGGTCGCCGTGGCGACCCTGGTCCTGCTCGCACCGCTGATGGGGCTGATGCCGCAGGCGACCCTGGCCGCCGTGGTGATCGTGTACTCGATCGGCCTGATCCAGCCGACGGAGTTCCGTGACATCCTGCGGATCAGGCGCATGGAGTTCCTCTGGGCGCTGACGGCCTGTGCCGGGGTGGTGCTGCTCGGGACGCTCAAGGGGATCGCGGTGGCGATCATCGTCTCATTGGTCGCCCTGGCCTATCAGGCCGCCCACCCCCGCCTCTACGTCCTCGGTCGCAAGCCCGGCACCGACGTGTTTCGCCCAAGGTCTGATGACCATCCAGAGGATGAGAGCGTCCCCGGGCTGCTGCTCGTGCGCCCTGAGGGACAGATCTTCTTCGCCAACGCCCAGCGCATCGGCGAGCAGCTGTGGGCACTCATTGATGCCACCGCGCCACGGGTCGTGGCGCTCGACTTCAGCGCGGTGCCCGACATCGAATACTCGGCGCTCAAAATGCTGATCGAGGGCGAGGAGCGGCTGCGCAGCCGCGGCGGCTTGCTCTGGCTGGTGGCGCTCAATCCGCAGGCGCTCGGTATGGTCCAGCGCTCGCCGCTCGGCACGACACTCGGTCGCGAACGGATGCTATTTAATCTGCCGACGGCGTTGGAACGCTACCAGTCGCAGGCGGGCGCGTCGGGCCACCCTGAAGGGTCGAGACAGCAATCCCCGGGGCGCACCGGGATCGATCAGACGGTATAGGTCAAGCGGAGACGAGTCGATGAAGTCAAAATCGGGTAAGGCACAGGCGAAGAAGGCACCAGTTGCCATCGAGAAGGCGCAGGCCGGCGGATCGGAGGTCAAAGTGAAGCTAAAGCGTAAGGAGTACGATGCGGCGCTGGCGGGACTGCACGTCGAATTGGTCAAGCTCCAGCAGTGGGTCATCCACCAGGGTCTCAAGGTCTGCGTCGTTTTCGAAGGGCGCGACGGGGCGGGCAAGGGCGGGACCATCAAGGCGATCACCGAGCGCGTGAGCCCGCGGGTCTTTCGCGTCGTCGCGCTCCCCGCGCCGACCGACCGCGAGAAGAGTCAGATTTACGTACAGCGCTACATGGCGCACTTCCCGGCCGCGGGCGAGGTCGTGATCTTCGATCTCAGTTGGTATAACCGTGCCGGCGTGGAGCGGGTCATGGGATTCTGCACCGAGGAGCAGACCGAGCGATTCCTCGCCCTGGCGCCGTTGTTTGAGAAGGCGATGGTGGACTCCGGGATCATCTTGCTCAAGTACTGGCTGGAGGTGACTCCCGAGGAGCAGACCCGCCGGCTGGAGGGGCGCATCAATGACGGGCGCAAGGTCTGGAAGCTCACGCCGATGGACCTCAAGTCCTACAGCCGCTGGTACGACTACTCCCGGGCGCGCGATGCGATGTTTGCGGCCACCGATACCACGTTTGCACCCTGGTATGTGGCCAGGTCGGACGACAAGAAGCGTGCGCGGCTTAATATCATCACCCATCTGCTCGACCAGATCCCTTATGAGGAGTTGCCGCGGGACCGGGTGGAGTTGCCGCAGCGCCAGAAGCCCCACGACTATCGGGAACCTGATTATCCCTTCAAGTTCATCGCGGAAACCTATTGATTCGACATTCCCTGACTGACCACCGGCGCGGTACCGAGCGCCGACGCTTCCGGTATGATAATCGGCGGCGCATGAGCGAACTCAACGAGCCTCTAACTTGAGCATACCTTCATGAGACTGAAAATACCGAACGGGCGCATGGCGATCACCACACTGATCGGGCTGCTCGTCCTGCTATGCGTCCAGGGTTGCACCACCTTGACCCGCCAACCGGCCGTTCCGCCAGGGTTGCAGAATCAGGCGCAGATCCCGGGGCTGGAGAATATCCGGTATCGCATCGGCAACCCGCAGGATCAGGTGGCGATGGCCCGCGAAGCGGCGGAGTCCGTCACCCGCGAGCAAGCCTACCTGGCCAGCCAGGGTCACCGCGGTCCGCTGCCGCCGGCCGTCTTCCTCGCGATCTCCGGCGGTGGTGACGACGGCGCCTTCGGTGCCGGACTGCTCAATGGTTGGACCGTTGCCGGCAACCGGCCCGCGTTCAAACTGGTTACCGGCGTCAGCACCGGGGCACTGACCGCCCCCTTCGCCTTTGCGGGGCCGACCTACGACGCCACGCTGAAGCAGGTTTATACGACGATCTCCGCCAAGGACATCGCCCAGCCGCGCAACCTCATCGTGGCCCTGACGGGCGACGCCATGGCCGACAATGCCCCCCTGTGGAAGCTGATCGCGAAGCACGTCGATCGGGCGTTTCTGGATGTCATCGCCGCCGAATATGCCAAGGGGCGCCTGCTCCTGGTCGGGACCACGGATCTCGATGCGCGCCGCGGGGTCATCTGGAACCTGAGTAAGCTGGCGACGAGCCGCGATCCCAAGGCACTGGAACTGTTTCGTACCCTGATGGTGGCCTCCGCCGCCATCCCCGGCGCCTTTCCCCCGACCATGATCGATGTCGAGGTCGACGGCCGTCGTTATCAGGAGATGCATGTGGACGGCGGTGCCACGGCACAGGTGTTCGTCTACCCCCCCTCGCTCGATATCAGGGCGGGGGCGCGTAAACTCGGCACCGCGCAGCGCGCGCGGCGGGCCTATATCATCCGCAACAGCCGGCTGGACCCGGAATGGGCGCAGGTGGATCGCAGCACCATGACCATCGCCGGACGGGCGATCTCCTCGCTGATCCACACCCAGGGGATCGGCGATCTCTTTCGCATTTATCTCACCACCCAACGCGATGGTGTCGACTTCAACCTGGCCTATATCCCGGACAGTTTCACGGCGCAGCGCAAGGAGGATTTCGATACCGAGTATATGCGCAAGCTCTTTGCCGTGGGCTACGAGATGGCGGCCAAGGGTTACCCCTGGCAAAAGACACCGCCGGGCTTTGCTTTCAAGAGCAACACGGCGCAACGCTGAGATTATGCAAGTCCAGCAGGTAATGCGGGTGCGATCGGGACCGATGTAGTGACCGAGATCCCGGGTACGCTGTCGCAATCGTTGTCGTTGTCGTAATCGAAGAATCCGACCACGATTACGACAACGACAACGACGACTCAGTCATGCGTATACGCGGGTAACGAGGCCCCGCAGTCCTTGCAGAACCTGGCATCCGACTCATGTCCCTCGCTCAGGCATTCGTGACAGGTGCGGGTCGTCGGCGGGCGGTTGAAGCGCCGCGCGGTCATTTCGGCGGTGACAATGCCGGTGGGAACGGCCAGGATGCCCCAACCGAGCAGCATCATCACCGAGGCGATCAATTTTCCAAGGTCCGTGTGGGGCGTCAGGTCCCCATAGCCCACCGTGGTCATGGTCACGATGGCCCAATACACGGCGGTCGGGATGCTGGTATAGCCGTGCTCGGGGCCCTCGACCACGTACATGGTGGTCCCGAGCAGCAGCACTGCCATCAAAACCACCGAGAGAAAGATCAGAATCTTGCGCGCACTGCCGCGCAGTGCCCGTCCCAAGGCACGGTACTCGGTAATGTAGGCACCGAGCTTCAGAATCCGAAAGACACGCAGCAGCCGCAGGACGCGTATCCCCTGGAATGCCACTGCATGGGGAAACAGCAGCACCAGGTAGCTGGGCAGAAACGCGAGCAGGTCGACGATGCCGAAAAAGCTGCGCGCATAGCGGGCCGGTTGCCGAACGCACCACAGGCGGGCGGCATATTCCACCGTGAACAAGAGAGTGAAAAACCACTCCAGCGCCTCGAGCAGGTCACCATAGCGCGCGGCGATGCGCTCGACACTGTCCATGATCACCACCGACACGCTGACCAGGATCGCGACGAGCAGGGCCAGGTCGAACGCCCGGCCGGCGCGCGTGTCGGCCTCGAAGATGATCGTGTGCAGCCGCAGGCGCAACCCCGCCTCCGGCCTTCCGTATCTCTGCTTTGCGGAACTCACCGATCAGTTCTCCACCTTTCGCGGTTGCGGCTTGGACGAAATCCTCGGCATTGCGCAAGACCCTCGCGGCGGGACGGGGCATTCGCCTCGTCCCGGACGTTCATTCCGCCGCGGATGTTTGCCGCGAGTCCCCAGGTCCGGAGAAAACGTCATGGACGGGGCGAATGCCCCGTCCAGCCCGGGCCGCCGGAGCTTAACACAGGCCCGTCGGCCCGGAAAAAACGTCCTGAACGGGGCGAATGCACCGTCGGGCTCGGGTCCGCTGCGCGAACCAACGAATTCGCCTCCTCCCCGGCCCACCGCACACGTCTCGCGGCCCTACCGCGCTCGGATTCAATTCGCTATGCTTCCACTTTGACCTACAAGAGGACGACCCGCCCCATGAATCCTCTCGCCCACTTCGATCCCGACGACCCCTATCCCGAAAGCGACGGCCAGCCGATGGCGGACAATACCGAGCAGTATGACTGGATGGTCAAGATCAAGGAGAACCTGGAGATCCTGTTCGCTCAAGACCCGCAGGTCTTCGTCGCCGCCGACCTGCTGTGGTACCCGGTCCCCGACCGGCGCGTAGCGGGGCCGGTGGCGCCGGACGTGATGGTCGCAATCGGTCGGCCGAAGGGGCGGCGCGGCTGCTACAAACAGTGGGAGGAGGGTGGGATCGCCCCGCAGGTGGTCTTCGAGATCCTCTCGCCCTCCAACAGCGCCAAGGAGATGGCCGATAAGCTCGGCTTCTACGACGGGTTCGGGGTGGAGGAATACTATGTCTACGATCCGCCCGGCAACCTCCTGGAGGTCTGGCTGCGCCAGGACGGTCGGTTGCGCCGGATGGCACACATCAAGGGCTGGACCAGCCCACGGCTGGGTATCCGCTTCGCCTCGAACGGCGAGGGCCTGGAGATCTTCCATCCTCAAGGGCAGCGGTTCTTGAGTTCAGTCGAGCTTGCTGAGCGCATGCGGCAGGAGGCCGCACGGGCAGACCGGGAGCGGGCGCAGGCCGAGGATGAGCGCGTGCGGGCCGACCAGGAGCGGGCGCGGGCCGAGCAGGAGCGCGAGCGCGCAGATCGCCTGGCGGAGCGGCTCCGCGCTTTGGGCATCGAGCCTTAAGGGGGTATCCCGACTGCCGGTTCGTCAAACACTCAACCACCGTACCCAATGAGTATCAAGCCAGGAAAACGAGATAAGAAATGCCTCGTCCTGATTCAGGGCGAGGAATTGTTTGCGCTGAAAGAGGTTGCCTGCCACAGTTGCAATTTCCGGGCACTGCAAGCCGTGCGCTGGCCTCTCGCGGCGGGACGGGGCATTCGCCCCGTCCCGAACGTTTATAGTTGTCCGCAATAAGCTCTACAGGCGAGAAAACGCGACAGCACTTTAACATCAATGTCTTAGCTGCCGCGCGATGAGCTTTCGGCACTGCTGTGTGCTGCTACCAGCATAGAAATCAGAGCAGCGAAAGCAGCGGCAAAAACCGAGACTGTTTTTCGTCTCATCGAGCCCTCGCGAAACCGGTAAAATTTAATCTTTCGCTGTGTTGCTTATTCTTCCAATTCACTTTGTACTTGATGAATTAGGGCCATTGTTTCTCGGCAGAACGCTAGCACTTCCGCCCGATGGCCATACCGCGACTTACTCCGTCTCCGCTACCACCTCCCCCCCAATCCCATATCGCGCAAGTTTGACATAGAGACTCTGCCGACTCAGCCCCAGCAACTCCGCCGCCGAGGCGCGATTGCCGCCGGTGAGTTTCAAGGCGGCCTCGATGCACAGGCGCTCGATGAGGTCGGTGGATTCGCGCACCAGGTCTTTAAGCGGGGCGCTGCCGACCCGGTCGGTGAATTGGGCGACCCACACCGGCAGGCCGGCGGAGGTCTGCTCGCCGCTGCCCAGCCGCCGGCCGACGTCGCGGATGAAGAAGCCGAAGCAGGGCAAGGGCCCCTGTTCGATGGCGGCGCCCGAGATCTCGACATCGGCGGTGGTGCCGTATTGACCGCGCAGGGTGGTCTTGAAGAGCCGCAGGGTGCCGTGCTGGCGCAGTGTGCTCAAGAGGACGTTGAGGTCGATCCCGGCGCGGCCCAGCCAGCGGTCGAGTGATTGGCCGCGCAGCAGGTGCTCATTGGCCAGTTCGACCTGATTCAAAAAGGCGCGATTGGCGGCGAGGATGCGGCCCTCGGCGTCGGTGATCAGGATGGAGTCGGGCGCCGCCGCGACGGCCTTGAGCAGTTTGGCCTCGTTGTCGGGGAGCGCGGCGGCCCCGGGGTCGGTCGGCAGCGGGCAGATCCGGACCACGAACAGGGTCGTGTCGTCCTGGCGCAACAGGGAGGCGGAGACGACGATCTCCCCGGCCGCGTCGCGGCGGCGCACGCTCACGCTGTCCACCTTGCCGCTGGCGAAGACGCTGCCGAGCAGGGCCTCGATGGCGCGGGCGCTCTCGGGGTCGAAGCCCTCGGGGAAGGGCCGCCCGACCACCCGGCTGGCGCTGTCGCCCAGCAGCAGGGCCGCCGCGGGATTCGCCTCCACCACTCGGCGCAGGCCCGCATCGACGATCAGCACCGCCTCGGAGACGCTCTGGAACAGCAGGCGGTAGCGGGTCTCCATCTGGCGGAAGCGCCAGTAGTCGCGTTCCAGGGCCTGCTGGGCGTCGACCAATTGCTGCTGGAGCGAGGCCACCGCCTGCAGCTCCCGCCCGACGGCCAGGATCTGCCCGTGCTTGCCGAAGCGGATGGCGCGATACTGGACCGGCACCTCGCGGCCCGGGCGCCCCAACTGGCTGACCTGGCGCCACTCCCCCGGCCACTCGGCGCGGGCCTCGCGCAGGATGGCCGCGACCCGCGGACGGCTGTCGCTGGTGACGGTGTCCAGCCAGGGGCGGCCCCGCAGGTCGCCGCCCAGTTCTTGCGACAGGGCCTCGTTACCGATGGCGCAGTCGAGGATGGTGCCCTTGGCGTCGAGCACCAGTGAGATATCGCCGACGGTGCGCAGCAGGTCGACCGCGACCTTGCCGTCGATGCGCTCGGCCAGGGCGCCCGGGGCGTTCACAGCCGACCCGCCCGCCCGGCCTCAGGGCGGCACACGGGACGCGCACCGGACGCAACCGGGCCCAAGCGGGACCGCACGAAGCCGGCGAGGGCAACCGGGGGGACAGAGCGCATCACAGTGACTACCCTCGCGCAGACTTGAGATAAGATGACCGGGTCGCACCCGCAGGACCAGTGCCGAAAGGTCCGCATCGGCTCTTAAGGGTATCCCAAGTCTGTCTACTCGGCCGGGAATGTCAAGTTTCCACTACGTCAACTTGCATTGACACTCGCCCACCACAAGGCTAGATTGTGCGCCGTGGCAACGGCTTCGGCCCCGACCGCGCCCCCGTCCCCGGACCCGCCGACCAAACTGCGGTCACGGCCGGTCCGCGCGGCGTAGTTCGCCAAGAAACCAATCATTTGATTTCAGGTACCGCCAGAGCATGCCCCTTTACACGCCGGAGGAGCGCAAGCGCCGCGATGCATCCCCCTGGACCCTGGTCCAGGGCATCCTCGCCCCCCTCCAATTCATTGTATTTCTGATCAGCCTGGGGCTGGTCCTGCGCTATCTCGCCACCGGCGAGGGGGCCCAGGCCGCGACCATCTCCATCGTCGTCAAGACCCTGGTCCTGTACCTGATCATGATCACCGGGTCGATCTGGGAGAAGGTGGTCTTCGGCCGTTACCTGTTCGCCCCCGCCTTTTTCTGGGAAGACGTGTTCAGCATGCTGGTGCTGGCCCTGCACACGGCCTACCTGGTCGCGCTGGCCTTCGACCTGCTGTCCGTCCGCGACCTGATGTGGCTGGCCCTGGCCGCCTATGCGACCTATGTGATCAACGCCACCCAGTTCCTGCTCAAGCTGCGGGCGGCGCGCCTCCAACAGGCCCGCGAATCCGCCGCGGCCCCAGGCGGCCCCGCGCCCATCGGGCAGGCGGAGACGGCCCTGTGAGCGGCGCCGTGCCCACGTCGCCCGGCGCCCGCGGCGCCGCCTTACCGCAGATCCTGCGCGAGTCCGGCCAGTGCGAGGTCTTCTGCGGGCTCAGCAGCATCGTCTGGCTGCACCGCAAGATGCACGACACCTTCTTCCTGGTGGTCGGCTCACGCACCTGCGCCCACCTGCTCCAGTCCGCCGCCGGGGTGATGATCTTCGCCGAGCCGCGCTTCGCGACCGCCATCCTCCAGGAACGCGACCTGGCCGGTATCGCCGACTGTCATGACGAACTGGATCTGGTCGTCAACCGCCTCCTGGAGCGTCGGGCGGACATCCGCACCCTGTTCCTGGTCGGTTCCTGCCCCTCGGAGGTCATCAAGCTCGACCTGCACAAGGCGGCCGAGCGGCTGACCAGTGCCCAGCGGGGGCGGGTCAAGGTGCTCGCCTTCAGCGGCAGCGGCCTGGAGACCACCTTCACCCAGGGCGAGGACCAGTGCGTCGCCGCCCTGCTGCCGGAATTGCCGCGCCTCAAGGCCGGGGAGCGCAACCTGCTGGTGCTCGGGACCCTGGCGGATGTCGTCGAGGACCAGTTCAACCGCCTGTTCGACGCACTCGGCATCGGTCCGGTGCAGTTCCTCCCGGGCACCGACACCCAGTCCTTCCCGCCCCTTGGGGAGGGAACCAGCGTCCTGTTCGCCCAGCCCTTTTTCAACGAGACCGCGGGGCTGCTGGCGGCCCGCGGGGCGCACCTGCTGAGCGCCCCCTTCCCCTTCGGGGTCGAGGGGACCCTGGCCTGGCTCAAGGCCGCCGCCCGGGCCTGGGGGCTCACGGACGCGCAGTTCGAGGGCGCCATTGCCGGCCCCGCCGAGCGGGCGCGCGGGTCGCTGGCACGTTACCGTGAGGTGCTGGCCGGGCGGCGCATGACCTTCCTGCCCGACTCCCAATTGGAGATACCGCTCGCGCGCTTCCTGCACCGCGAGTGCGGGGTCGAGTTACTCGAGGTCGGCACCCCCTATCTGGACCGACGCGCCATGCAGCCCGAACTGGACCTGCTCCCGCCGGACCTGCGGCTGGTGGAGGGTCAGGACGTGGACCGGCAACTGGATCGGGTCGCGGCCGAGCGTCCGGACCTGACCGTCTGCGGCCTGGGGCTGGCCAACCCGCTGGAGGCGCTCGGTCTGCGCACCAAGTGGTCGATCGAACTGGTGTTCACGCCCATCCACGGCTTCGAGCAGGCGGCCGACCTCGCGGAACTGTTCGCCCGCCCCCTGCTGCGCCGCGCCGCCCTGAAGGTCTAGCCATGCAACTGACGGTCTGGACCTACGAAGGACCCCCGCACATCGGTGCCATGCGCATCGCCGCCTCCATGCGCGCGGTGCACTGCGTGCTGCACGCCCCCCAGGGCGACACCTACGCGGACCTGCTGTTCACCATGATCGAGCGCGGCGAGCGCCGCCCGCCGGTCAGCTATACCACCTTCAAGGCGCGCGACCTGGGGACCGACACGGCGGAATTGCTCAAGACCCGGGTCCGTGAGACCTACGAGCGCTTCAAGCCCGACCTGCTGCTGGTCGGCGAGGCCTGCACCGCGGAACTGCTCCAGGACCAAGCCGGGACGCTCGCCGCCTCAATGGGCCTGCCGGTCCCGGTGGTGCCGCTGGAACTCTCCGCCTTCTCCCGCCAGGAGAACTGGGGGGCGAGCGAGACCTTCTACCAGGTGGTGCGCCGCATCCTGCAGCAGCAGGTCCCGGCCCCCGGCGCCGAACCGCGTGCGAGCGTGCGCGAGCGCTGCGCGGGCCGCCGGCCGACGGCCAACCTGCTCGGCCCCACCGCGCTCGGTTTTCGCTGTCGCGACGACGTAGTGGAGGTCACCCGGCTCCTGGACGCGATCGGCGTCGATGTGAACCTGGTCGCCCCCCTGGGCGCCTCCCCCGCCGACATCGCCCGGATTCCCGCGGCCGACTTCAACTGCTGTCTCTATCCGGAGGTCGCCCTGGCGGCCTGCAGTTGGCTGGAGCGGATGTTCAAGCTGCCGACGGTGAAGGCCATCCCCATCGGGGTGGGCGCCACCCGCGACTTCCTGCGCGAGATCGGCGCCCTGACCGGGATTGATGTCGATGCGGCCCTTGAGGCCGGCGCCTCGCGCCTGCCCTGGTACTCCCGCTCGGTGGACTCGACCTACCTCACCGGCAAGCGTGTCTATATCTTCGCCGACGCCACCCACGCGATCGCCGCGGCCCGCATCTGCGCCGAGGAACTGGGGTTCAAGGTCGTGGGGCTCGGCACCTATTCGCGTGAACTGGCCCGCGAGGTCCGGGCCGCCGCCGCGCTCTATGGGATCGAGGCCCTGATCACGGACGACTATCTGGAGGTCGAGACCCAGGTCGCGGGGCTGCACCCGGAACTGGTGTTGGGCACCCAGATGGAGCGCCACATCGCCAAACGGCTCGGCGTCCCCTGCGCCGTCATCGGCGCGCCCCACCATGTGCAGGACTGCCCGGCCCGCTACGCGCCCCAAATGGGCTTCGAGGGCACCAACGTCATCTTCGACACCTGGGTCCACCCACTGATGATGGGCCTGGAAGAACATTTGCTGACCATGTTCCGGGGCGATTTCGAGTTTCATGACGAGGCCGCCCCCTCGCACCTGCCGGCGGCAGTGGGGAAGGGTCCAGTGGGCAGTGGTCAGCAACCAGCAGATACCTCCGCATCCGCGGCCGACCCGCTGGACACCGACCACCAACCACTGACCACTGGCTGGTCCCCCGAGGCCGAGCGGGAGCTGAAGAAGATCCCCTTTTTCGTCCGCGGCAAGGCCCGCCGCAACACCGAATTATTTGCCACTGAACGCGGCATTCAAATGATTACCGTGGAGACGCTCTACGATGCGAAAGCGCACTTCGGACGCTGACCGTTCGACCCCGCGGGATACCC
Organism: Candidatus Thiodictyon syntrophicum; assembly: GCF_002813775.1. Lineage (NCBI taxonomy): Bacteria > Pseudomonadati > Pseudomonadota > Gammaproteobacteria > Chromatiales > Chromatiaceae > Thiodictyon > Candidatus Thiodictyon syntrophicum. The sequence goes on along the minus strand of NZ_CP020372.1, from coordinate 104,822 downwards.
CGATCCGCGTCGTCATCGTGGCCCTGGACGGCCACCTGGCGGGCACCCTGGACCGGGCGCGCCCGGGTCTGCGCCGGGACATTCCCGGACTGGCGCTCAGCCTGCACGCCGCCGCCGAGTGGGCGGGGGACCCGCAGGCGGTCGAGCGCTGTCGCGCCGACGTGGCCACCGCCGACATCGTCATCAACACCATGCTGGTGATGGAAGAGCACATACAGCCGATCCTGCCGGCGCTGCAGGCGCGCCGTGATCACTGCGACGCCATGGTCAGTTGCATGTCGGCCGGCGAGGTCATGCGCCTGACCCGCATGGGCGGCTTCAGCATGGACGGCAAGCAGGGCGGCCCCCTGGCGCTGCTCAAACGCCTGCGCGGCGGCAGCAAGAAGGAGGGGCAGGAGTCCAACGCCGGCTCCCAACAGATGAGCATGTTGCGGCGCATCCCCAAGCTGCTGCGCTTCATCCCCGGCACCGCCCAGGACGTGCGCGCCTATTTCCTGAGCCTGCAATACTGGCTGGCGGGGTCCGAGGAAAACATCGCCAATATGGTCCGCTATCTGGTGGACCGCTATGCCGACGGCGAGCGCCGGGGCCTGCGCGGTACCCTCAAGGTGCCCCCGCCGCTGGAGTATCCGGACGTCGGCATCTATCACCCGCGCCTGCCCGGTCACATCAGTGACGACCTGGGCAAGCTCCCGCCCGCCGGGCGCGACTGCAAGGGCACCGTCGGGCTGCTCCTGATGCGCTCCTATGTCCTGGCCGGCAACGCCAATCACTATGACGGGGTGATCGCGTCCCTGGAGTCGCGCGGGCTGCGCGTGGTCCCGGCCTATGCCAGCGGGCTCGACGCCCGCCCGGCGGTCGAGCGCTTCTTCATGCACCACGGCCGCGCCAGCGTGGACGCGGTGGTCTCGCTCACCGGCTTCTCGCTCGTCGGCGGACCGGCCTACAACGACGCCAAGGCGGCCCAGGAACTGCTGACCAAACTGGACGTGCCCTATCTGTCCACCCTGGCGGTCGAGTTCCAGACCATGGAACAGTGGCAGGACTCCGACCAGGGACTGCTGCCGGTGGAGGCCACCATGATGGTCGCCATCCCGGAACTGGACGGCTCCACCGGACCCATGGTCTTCGGCGGACGCTCCAACGCCGTCGCCGTCGATCAGGCGCGCGACATGCAGTCGCACAATGAGCGCACCGAGATGCTGGCGTCGCGGGTCGCCCGGCTGGTGTCGCTGCGGCGCACGGCGCGGCGCGACCGCAAGGTCGCCATCGTGCTCTTCAACTTCCCGCCCAATGCGGGCAACACCGGCACCGCCGCCTATCTGTCGGTCTTCTCGTCCCTGTTCAATACCTTGACCGCACTCAAGGCGGCCGGCTACGCGGTCGACGTGCCCAAGGACGTCGATGCGCTGCGCGAGGGCATCGTCAACGGCAACGCCTCGCGCTATGGCGCGCACGCCAATGTACACGCCCGGGTCCCGGTCGACCACCATGTGCGCCGCGAGCCCTACCTGAAGCAGATCGAGAAGCAGTGGGGCTCGGCCCCCGGCAAACAGCAGGCGGACGGGCGCTCCATCTTCGTGCTCGGCGAGCGCTACGGTAACGTCTTCGTCGGCGTGCAGCCCGCCTTCGGCTACGAGGGCGACCCCATGCGCCTGCTGTTCGAGAAGGGCTTCACCCCCACCCACGCCTTCACCGCCTTCTATCGCTATCTGAAGGAGGAATTCGGGGCGGACGCGGTGCTGCACTTCGGTACCCACGGCGCCCTGGAGTTCATGCCCGGCAAGCAGTCCGGACTCTCCGCCGAGTGCTGGCCGGACCGCCTGATCGGCGACCTGCCCAACCTCTATCTCTATGCCTCCAACAACCCATCGGAAGGGACCATCGCCAAGCGCCGCGCCGCCGCGACCCTGATCAGCTATCTGACCCCGCCGATCGCCCATGCCGGGCTCTATCGCGGGCTCATCGATCTCAAGGGCTCGATCGAGCGCTGGCGCAGCCTCCCGCCCGACGAGGTCAACGAGCGCCACGGCCTGGCCGAACTCATCCAGGCGCAGGGGGCGGAGCTCGACCTGAACCCGGCCGAGCCGGCCTGGGGCGACGCCTTCGAGGAGCCCATCGCGCGCCTCAACAAGGCGGTCCTTGAGCTGGAATACACCCTGATCCCGGACGGCCTGCACATCGTCGGCCAGGCCCCGACGGTGGATCAGCGCATCGACCTGCTGCTCGCCATCGCCGAGGCCAGTCACGACGCCCGCCCCCCCCGCGAGGCCCTGGCCGCGCTGGTCGGCGGTGCGAACGTCAATCGGTCACTCGCGGCCGGGTCCATGCCGAAGACCGAGGAGAACGTGAGTCTGCTGACGCAACTCGGTGAGACCAATCGGCTGCTGACCGAGCAACACGAGATCCCGTCCATCCTGCACGCACTCGACGGCGGCTATGTGCGCCCCGCCCCCGGCGGCGACCTGCTGCGCACCCCCGAGATCCTGCCCACCGGGCGCAATCTGCACGGCTTCGACCCCTATCGCATCCCCAGCCGTTTCGCCGTAGCCGACGGGGCGCGCCAGACGCAGCGCCTGCTGGAGCGCTACGCCGTCGAGGGCAACCCCCTGCCGGAGTGCGTGGCCCTGGTGCTCTGGGGTACCGACAACCTCAAGACCGAGGGCGGCCCCATCGCCCAGGCCCTGGCCCTGATGGGGACGGTGCCGCGTTTCGACAGCTTCGGCCGCCTGACCGGCGCCACCCTGATCCCGCTGGCCGAACTGGGCCGGCCGCGCATCGACTGCGTCATGACCCTGTCAGGCATCTTCCGCGACCTGCTGCCGCTGCAGACCCGGCTGCTCGCCGATGCCTCCTATCTCGCCGCCACCGCGGACGAGCCGCTGGACCAGAACTTCGTGCGCAAGCACGCCCTGGCCTATCAGGAGGCCAATGGCTGTGATCTCGAAACCGCCGCGCTGCGCGTCTTCAGCAACGCCGACGGGGCCTACGGGGCCAACGTCAACTATCTGGTCGACAGCAGCCGCTGGGACGAGGGCGACGAACTGGCCGAGACCTATACCCGCCGCAAGTGTTTCGCCTACGGGCGCTCCGGCAAGCCCATGCAGAACGCCGATCTGCTGACCAGCGTGCTCGGCAATGTCGAACTCGCCTACCAGAACCTGGACTCGGTGGAACTGGGCGTCACCTCGATCGACCACTATTTCGACACCCTGGGCGGCATCAGCCGTGCCGTGGGCCGCGCCCGCGGCACCGATGTCCCGGTCTTTATCGGCGACCAGACTACCGGTGACGGGGTGGTGCGCACGCTCGCCGAGCAGGTAGCGCTGGAGACCCGCACCCGCATGCTCAATCCCAAGTGGTACGAGGGGATGCTGGCCCACGGCTACGAGGGGGTGCGCCAGATCGAGACCCATGTGACCAACACCATGGGCTGGTCCGCCACCACCGGCCAGGTCGCCCCCTGGGTTTACCAGCGCCTGACCGAGACCTATGTCCTGGATGACGAGATGCGCGAGCGCCTCGCCGCACTCAATCCGACCGCCTCGGCCAAGGTCGCCAGCCGGCTGATCGAGGCCCACGAACGCAATTACTGGACGCCCGACGCCGCCACCCTCGAGGCCCTGCGCCGCGCCGGCGAGGAGTTGGAGGATCGGCTGGAAGGCGTCTTCCAGGAGGCCGCCGCTTGAAAACACAAAGTACGTTAGTACGGAAGTACGTTAGTACGTTAGGAAAGTACGTTAGTACGTTAGTACGTGAGTACGGGGGCCGCAGCGATGTCGCGTGAAGTGGCTCTTCCCGTACTCCCGTACTCACGTACTTCCGTACCTCCCGATGGCGAGGGCAGCGTCCAGTTCCAGGAGGACGAGGCCATCGGCGGGCAGGCCAAGATCTTCGCGGTCTACGGCAAGGGCGGGATCGGCAAGAGCACGACCTCCTCGAACCTGTCGGTCGCCTTCTCCAAGCTCGGCAAACGGGTGCTGCAGATCGGCTGCGACCCCAAGCACGACTCCACCTTCACGCTCACCAAGTGCCTGGTGCCCACCGTGATCGATATCCTGGAGTCGGTCCAGTTCCATCCGGAGGAATTGCGGCCGGAAGACTACTGTTATGAGGGCTATAATGGCGTGATGTGCGTGGAGGCCGGCGGGCCCCCGGCGGGCACCGGCTGCGGCGGCTATGTGGTCGGCCAGACGGTGAAGCTCCTGAAACAACATCACCTCTTTGAGGACACCGATGTGGTGATCTTCGACGTGCTGGGCGACGTGGTCTGCGGCGGCTTCGCCACGCCCCTGCAGCACGCGGAGCGGGCGCTCATCGTCACCGCCAACGACTTCGATTCGATCTTCGCCATGAACCGGATCGCCGCGGCGATCATGGCCAAGGCCAAGAACTACCGGGTCCGCCTGGGCGGGGTCATCGCCAACCGCAGCGCCGAGACCGATCAGATCGACCGCTTCATCGACGCCGTGGGCTTGAAGCGTCTGGCCCACCTCCCGGACCTGGACGTGATCCGGCGCAGTCGGCTCAAGAAGTGCACCCTGTTCGAGATGGACCCGGGACCGGAGGTCGAACTGGCCAGGGCCCAATACATGCAACTCGCCGCCGCCCTCTGGGCCGGTACCGAGCCCCTGACCGCGCAACCGATGCGCGACCGCGATATCTTCGATTTTCTGGGATTCGATTGATGCCGACCAGCTCTTATCAAGAACGCCGCGGCGAGATCGAGACCTACTTCGACCGCACCGCCGCCGATGCCTGGGGCCGCCTCACCTCCGACGCCCCGGTCAGCCGGGTGCGCGCCACGGTGCGCGCCGGCCGGGACCTGATGCGGGCGACGCTGCTCGGTTGGCTGCCCGCGGATCTGACGGGTCGGCGGCTGCTCGATGCGGGTTGCGGCACCGGGGCCCTGGCGGTCGAGGCAGCGCGCCGCGGGGCAACCGTAGTCGCCATCGATGTGGCCCCGACCCTGATCGCCCTGGCGCAGGAGCGCAGCCCCAAGGATCTCGGCGTCGGCAGCCTCGAGTTTCTGGTGGGCGACATGACCGACCCGGCGCTCGGGACCTTCGACCATGTGGTCGCCATGGACTCGGTGATCCACTACCGCAGTGAGGACGTGGTCGTCCTGCTGGCCAAGGTGGCCGCCCGGACCCAGGGCTCCATCCTCTTCACCTATGCCCCGCGCACCCCGCTCCTGGCGGTGATGCACGCCGTGGGGCAGTTCTTCCCGCGCGGCGACCGCTCCCCCGCCATCGTGCCCGTCAGCCCCAAACGGCTGGCGCAACTGATCGCGGCGGAGGCGGGCCTCGCCGGCTGGCACCTGGGGCGCACCCAACGCATCACCCGCGGCTTTTACACCTCGCAGGCCCTGGAGTTGATCCGGGGGCCGAGTGGGGCGCCGATAGGGGGGCCGGCGCACCCATGAGGTCGATCGGCGCCATCGTCACCCACGGGTGGCTGCGGCTGGGGCCGCGCTTCCTGCCCTTCGCGGACGTCGGTACCCGGGAACTGCCCCTGGGCCGGCTGTTGCGCCTCGCCCTCTTTCAGGTCTCGGTCGGCATGGCCGTGGTGCTGCTCAACGGCACCCTGAACCGGGTGGCGGTCGTGGAACTGGGCATCCCGGTCTGGATCATCTCGGTCATGGTCTCGCTGCCGCTGCTGTTCGCGCCGCTGCGTGCCCTGATCGGCTTCCGCTCGGACCACCATGTGTCCGCGCTCGGCTGGCGGCGGGTCCCCTATATCTGGATGGGTACCCTGTTGCAGTTCGGCGGCTTCGCGATCATGCCCTTTGCGCTCCTGGTCCTGGGGGGCGACGCCCATTGGCAGGGTCCGATCGGCCCCATCGGCGCGGCGCTCGCCTTCCTGCTGGTCGGCGCCGGCCTGCACATCACCCAGACGGCCGGGCTCGCACTCGCCACCGACCTGGCCCCGCCGCAGGTCCGGCCGCGCGCCGTCGCCCTGCTCTATGTGATGCTGCTCCTGGGGATGCTGGTCAGTTCCCTGATCTTCGGCCAGATCCTCGCGGACTTCAGCCAGAAGCGCCTGATCCAGGTCCTGCAGGGGGCGGCCCTGGTCACCATGATCCTGAACGTGATCGCGCTGTGGAAACAGGAGGCCCGCAACCCGGCATTGACCCGTGCGGGCCGCGCCACCCCCGCCTTCCGCGACTCCTGGGCCGCCTATCTGCGCGGCGGCCGGGTCACGCGCCTCCTGGTGGCCCTGGGGCTCGGCACCGCCGCCTTCAGCATGCAGGACATCCTGCTGGAACCCTATGGCGGCCAGGTGCTGCACCTCACGGTCGGGGCGACCACCGAGCTCACGGCCCTGCTGGCGGGGGGCACGCTCCTGGCCTTCGGGCTGGCCGCGCGGCACTTAGGCCGCGGCGCCGACCCCTATCGCCTGGCGGGCCTGGGCGCCGTGGTCGGGGTCTTTGCCTTCGCCGCGGTCTTGCTGTCCGCGCCGCTGGGGTCCGCCGTCGTGTTCAGGATCGGCACCTTCCTGATCGGCTTCGGCGGCGGCCTCTTCTCGGTCGGCACCCTGACCGCCGCCATGGGCATGACCCAGGGCGACGAGAGCGGGCTGGCCCTGGGCGCCTGGGGCGCCGTGCAGGCGACCGCCGCCGGGCTCGCGATCGTGCTGGGCGGCACGCTGCGCGATGTCATCGGTGGACTGGCCGCGCAGGACGCACTGGGAGCCGCCCTGACGAGTCCGGCGGTCGGCTACGGGACCGTCTACGCGCTCGAGATTGTTTTACTTTTCATGACGCTGGCCGCCATCGGCCCACTCGCGGGCAGTTCCGCTGCGGGTCGCAAGACCGCGTCAAACAGCTTCGGCTTGGCCGAATTCCCCGGCTAGCCATTTGCCCTCGGGAGGGGAGTATGTTCGCAGCAGCACCTAGCTACATCGATTTCGGCCAGATCGCGATCTGGGCCTTTTGGTTTTTCTTCGCCGGACTGATTATCTACCTCCGGCGTGAGGATAAGCGGGAAGGATACCCGTTGGAGTCGGAGCGCTCCCCGTACATCAGGGTCGTCGGCTGGCCCGATCTGCCCGCACCCAAGACCTTTCTCCTGCCCCATGGCCACGGCACCGTGACCAAGCCGAGCCCGGAGGCCCCCGACCAGGTAAACGCCACCCCGGTCGAGCCCTGGCCCGGCGCCCCCCTGACCCCCACCGGCGACCCCATGCTGGCCCGCGTCGGCCCCGGCTCCTGCCCGACCCGCATGAACGAGGCCGATCTGACCCACGAGGGCCTGGACAAGATAGTCCCGATGCGTATCGCCAAGGAATTCTCGGTCGCCGAGGGCGATGCCGATCCGCGCGGCTTCGCGGTGATCGGCTGCGACGATCAGCAGGCCGGCACCATCTCCGAAATCTGGGTCGACCGCTCCGAGCCGCAGATCCGCTACCTTGAGGTCGATGTCAAGGGCGGCAAGCGCGTCCTGGTGCCCATGGGCTTCGCCCGTATCCTGAAGAGGAAGGGGCAGGTAAAGGTCGCTGCCATTACCGCCGCCCAGTTCGCCAATGTTCCGGTTCAAGCCAGCCCCAGCCGCATCACCCTGCGCGAAGAGGACCTGGTGTCGTCCTATTACGGCGGCGGCAAGCTCTATGCCGTCCCGGAACGCCTCGAGCCCTTCCTCTGAAGCCGTCAATGGCCGAGTACGACCACGAACCCGTACCGGGCCTGCCGGAGCGCCTCCCCCCCGGGGAGGCGCTGCTCTGGCAAGGTGTGCCGCGCTGGCAGTCCATGGCGCGGCACGCCTTCCACGCCCGCAAGGTGGTCTTCTATTTCATCGCACTGCTGATCCTGCTCCTGGCCTGGAACCTCCAGGGGGGCAAGTCGCTGGTCGTGGCCTTGGGCGGGGCCCTGTGGCTCGCGCTGCTGGGCGCCGTCGCGGTCGGCGTGCTGATTCTCCTCGCCTGGGCCATGAGCCGGGCGACGATCTATACGATCACCAGCCGGCGGGTGGTGATGCGCATCGGTGTGGCGATTCAGATCTGCATCAACATCCCATTCGCCCAGATCACCAGCGCCGGGCTGCGCCGCTACCCCGACGGGTCAGGGGACCTGCCGCTCACCCTCACCGGGCCGGTGCGCGCGTCCTATATCGTCCTGTGGCCCCACGCCCGCCCCTGGTATTTCTCGCCCCCCCAGCCCATGCTGCGCGCCGTCCCGGACGCCGCCAAGGTCGCCGAGATCCTGGCCGGCGCCCTGGCAAGCGCCCGCCCCGCCCAGCCTGACCCCGCGCCCGCGCCAACCCCATGAGCCCGATTCCCACTCCACCCGGGCCCGCGCCGCACTCCCTTCATCCTTCATCCCTCATCCTTCATCCTTGCTCCGATCATGGCTGACCCGTCCCCCAACGCCCACTTTCCTCGCAAGGTATTGATCGCGTTCGCCGCGCTGATCGGATTCTTCCTGGTCCTCGTGACCGCGGCGGTCCTGACCGGGTACAATGCCAGTCAAATGCCGCCCTCACCGGCGGTGTACAGCCGGGATCTCCGTTTTTCGGATCGACCCGACGGGACCACGCTGGTCCAGGACGCCACCGACGGCAGTACGGTGGCCGTGCTCCCGGTCGGCGGCGAGGGTTTCGTGCGCGGGTTATTGCGCACCACGTCCCGGGGGCGGCGCAACGCGAGTGTGCCGCCCGAGACGCCGTTCCGGCTGGCCCGGCTCGCCGATGGCCGGCTGAACCTGACCGACCTGGGAACGCAGCGGGTGATCGAATTGCGCTCCTTCGGCCCGGCCAATGACGCGGCATTTGCCGTTTTCCTGGGCAGCAAGGCCGCCTTGGTCACCGCGCCAGGCGCCCCGGCGGTGAAGACCGACGCTACCCATTAGCCCGCCCCCCGGACTCGGCCGGCGGAACCAGGAACCACGCATGCTCTCGTTTGTCGTCCCGGCGCTCTACGCCTTGTTCGTCTGGTGGCTGGGCACCGGCATCATCCTCTACCTGGACGGACTGCCCCAGCGGACCTATCGCTGGAGCCTGACCGGCGCGGCGGCGGCCCTGGTCGCGGGCGTCTATGGCCTGGTCCTGACCTGTACCGGGCTGTCCCTCGCCCATGTCTATTGCGGCTTCACCTGCGGCGTCCTGATCTGGGGGACGCTGGAGATGAGCTATTTCATGGGGCTCGTGAGCGGCCCCCGCAAGGCGCCCTGCCCGCCCGGGTGCGGGCCCTGGAAGCGCTTCGCGCTGGCCGTCGGGACCAGTCTCTACCACGAGGTCTCGGTAGTCGTCACCGGCGTCATCCTGATCGCCCTGTGTTGGGACCAGCCCAATCAGGTCGGGGTCTGGACCTACAGTGTCCTGTGGATCATGCGCTGGAGCGCCAAGCTCAATGTCTTCTTCGGGGTGCCCAACCTGCATACGGACTGGCTTCCCGAACACCTGCGATTCTTACAGACCTACATGGGTCAGCGACACATGAACTATCTGTTCCCGGTGTCGGTGACCCTGGGCACCGTGGGCGTCATACTCCTGGTCGGCCGGGCCCTGGATACCGACATCGCCCCATTCAGCGACACCAGTTACGTACTGACCGCAACACTCCTCGCCCTGGCGGTCCTGGAACATTGGTTCCTGGTGCTGCCGCTGCCGGACGAGGCCCTGTGGTCCTGGGCCTTCCAGCGGCGCGCCGATACCGGCGCAGCGCGGACGCCGGTGTGCCCCGCGTGCGCACAGGATCGGCCCCGAGTCCTGATCTCCCTGCGGGGCATCTGATCCCAGAAAGAGCAGTTTAGCCGCAAATGAACGCAAATTGACGCAAATAATCAGAGACTTGGCTTTTACTGCATATTCATCGTCCGGGTGACGCCGGCGACGATGATAACCAGTAGATTTATTTGCGCTTATTTGCGTTCATTTGCGGCCAAATACTCTTTTTAGGCTGATCGATCGGCCGGGGGGACGGACAAAAGCGCCGTGCGCGGCTCGCGCAAGGCCACTCAAGGGCCACTGAAGGCACCCATTCAGCGACAGTTTTTCGGAGGTGGACAATGCGCATTTTAATGATTCAGCCAAACTATCACGCGGGCGGCGCGGAGATTGCCGGCAACTGGCCCCCCGGCTGGGTCGCCTACATCGCCGGCGCCCTGAAGCAGGCGGGCTATACGGATGTCAGCTTCCTGGACGCGATGTGCGAGCACATGCCGGACGACGTGTTGCGCGAATATATCCGCAAGCACGCCCCGGACGTGGTGCTGGCGACCGCCATCACGCCGATGATCTACAAGGCCCAGACCACCCTCCAGTTGGCCCGCGAGGCGCTGCCCGGCTGCGTCACCATCCTGGGCGGCATTCACCCGACCTTCATGTATACACAGGTCCTGGGCGAGGCCCCCTGGATCGACTACATCGTGCGCGGCGAGGGCGAGGAGATCATCGTCAACCTGCTCCGCTCGGTCGAGAAGGGTACCGACAAAGAGGACCGCGCCCGCATCCAGGGCATCGCCTTCCTGGACGAGGCCGGCCAGGTGGTGGCCACCCCGGCGCACCCGGTGATCCAGGACCTGGACACCCTCACGCCCGACTGGTCCATCCTCAACTGGAACCACTACATCTATATCCCGCTGAACTGCCGGGTGGCGGTGCCGAACTTCGCCCGCGGCTGTCCCTTCACCTGTCGCTTCTGCTCCCAATGGAAGTTCTGGCGCACCTATCGTCATCGCAACCCGAAGAAGTTCGTCGATGAGGTCGAGATCCTGGTGCGCGACTACAACGTCCGGTTCATGATCCTGGCGGACGAGGAACCGACCATCTTCAAGCGTCAGTTCGTCGCCCTGTGCCAGGAACTGATCGACCGCAAGGTGAATATCCACTGGGGTATCAACACCCGCGTGACCGACATCATGCGTGACCGGGATCTCCTGCCCTTCTACCGCAAGGCCGGGCTGGTGCATGTGTCGCTCGGCACCGAGGCGGCCGCCCAGTTGAACCTGGACGTCTTCCGCAAGCAGACTACGGTGGAGCAGAACAAGCTCGCCGTGAAGCTCCTGCGCGATGCCGGCATCGTCGCCGAGGTCCAGTTCATCATGGGCCTGGAGAACGAGACCAAGGAGACCATCGAGGAGACCTACCGGTTGGCGCAGGACTGGAAGCCGGATATGGTCAACTGGAACATGTATACCCCCTGGCCCTTCGCCGAGCTGTTCGAGGACTTGGGCGATCGGGTCGAGGTGCGCGACTACTCCAAGTACAACTTCGTCACGCCCATCATGAAGCCCGAGGCCATGACGCGCGAGGAGGTCCTGAAGGGCGTGTTGCGCAATTACGCCCGCTTCTATGCGCGCAAGAGCTTCTTCGAATACCCCTGGATCAGGGACAAGTTCAAGCGCAGGTACATGCTCGGGTGTCTGAAGGCGTTCCTGAAGACCACCTGGAACAAGACGTTCTATGATCTTGAGCGCGTCAAGTACAAGGGCGGCATGTCGACCGAGATCGATCTGGGCTTCGACCAGTCCAAGGTCCTGACCCAGGAGCAGATCGCTGAACTGAAGATCAGCCGCCCCGACCTGTCGGCGGACGTCAACTTCAAGGGCACGCCGATCAAGATCCTGGCCTGCGGCGGACCCGATCAGCAAATCGACGAGGCCACCGGCCTGCCCCCGGCAGTCAGCGAGAAACCCGCGCCCCAGCGCCCCGTCGTATCGTCCGTATAGGGAGGATGCAGCCATGACCGCGGCCCTCTTCGCCGATATCCCACGGGAACTGATCGAACGCTTCGACCAGGCGACGAGTGACGCGGTCGGCCTCCCGCCGCCCGCGGGCGGGCAGCGGCAGGCGGCGGCGCACTATGCCGCGTCGCTGCGCGCGCTCGGCGGGCGCCCGGAGGAGCCGGTGGCACTCTATGTCCACCTGCCCTTCTGTCCGGTGCGCTGTCTCTATTGCGCCTGCCACACCACCGTCACCCACGACGGGACCAAGATCGACCGTTATCTGGACACCCTGGAGCGGGAACTGGACCTGGTCACCGAGCGGCTCGGCCGCGGCCGGGCCCTGGCCCAACTCCACTTGGGCGGTGGGACGCCCAACTATCTCACCGACTGCCAATTGATCCGCCTGATGGAGATGTTGGCACACCATTTCCGGATCGGCACCGACACCGCGACCAACATCGAATGCAATCCCCGGCGCACCTCGGCCGGGCAACTGGATCTCCTCAAGGGGCTCGGCTTCAAGGGCGTGAGCTTCGGTATCCAGGACCTGGACGCCCGGGTCCAGCACGCCATCGGGCGTGTCAATTCGGTGAGCCTGGTACGCGACGTCTGCGCCACCGCCCGCGACATCGGGTTCGATTGTATCAACCTGGACCTGATCTACGGGCTCCCCAACCAGACCCCCCAGGGCTTCGCCTCGACCCTGGACCGGGTCATCGAGATCAGCCCGGACCGGGTGCGCCTCTTCAGCTACGCCCACCACCCCACCACGCGCCCGCACCAATACGCCATCGACGCCGCCTCCCTGCCCGGCCCCGCCGAAAAGCTCGCCCTGCTCCACGGCGCGGTGCACACCTTCACCGAGTCCGGCTACAGTTGGATCGGGGTGGACTCTTTCGTCAGGAATGGCGACGAACTCGCCGACGCCCAGGCGGCCGGGACCCTGCGCCACACCTGTATCGGCTACACCTGCGGCCCGGCCCGCCACCTGCTGGCCTGCGGCACCAGCAGCCTGGGTGAGGTGGACGGGGTCTATGTGCAGAACGAGCCCAACGCCGACGCCTGGCGCAAGGCGATCGAGGCCGGACGCCTCCCCATCCTGTGGGGCCACCGCCTGAGCGACGACGACCAGCGACGCCATCAGGCCATTCAGCACCTCCTGTGCAACCTGGAGGTACCCCTGAACCTGCTGGCCGGTCTCGCGGCCGACTATGAACGACTGGTGCGCTGCGCCGAGCACGGCCTGGTCGAGGTCGGCACCGACCGCATCAAGGTCACCCCACGCGGGCGCTACTTCCTGCGCGGCCTCTGCACCCAAACCGAGCCCAGCCTCGGCTGGAGCAACAACCACTGGGGCGTGCCCCAACTGCGGTGACCTAAGAAAGAGTAATCAGCCGCAAATGAACGCCAATAAGCGCAAATAAATCCGCGAGTCCCGGTGATCATCCCATGAATCGGGCCGCTTCACGGACAGCACCGTCCAGGTTCTTGGTTATTTGCGTCCTTTTGCGTTCATTTGCGGCTAAATCCTCTTTCCCGGCTAACCCATTTAACAACCCAAGCAGGATCAGCCCATGGGCGCCAACGAGCCACACCATCAGACCGCCGGGGGCCCGGACCAACCCGCCCGGATCGGACCCAACGCCATCCTGCGCGTTATCGAGGCCTTGGGCGCCGGCCCGGATGCCGCGGCCACACCGCGCATCTTCGCGCAGGCCGGACTCTCCCACTACCTTGAAACCCCGCCCACCGAAATGGTGGACGAACGCGAGGTCACCGCGCTACACCAGGCCCTGCGTGACATTCTCGGCATCAAACAGGCGCGCCAGATCGGCGCCGACGCCGGGCGGCGCACCGGCGACTACCTGCTCGCCAACCGCATCCCCCGCCCGGTGCAACGCTTGCTCAAACTCCTGCCGCGCGCACTCGCCGCCCGGGTCCTGCTCAGGGCGATCGAGAAGAACTCCTGGACCTTCGCCGGCGGCGCCCGCTTCAGCACCCAGTCCGGCTGCCCCACCCGCTTCATCCTCGACGGCTCCCGCGTCTGCCGCGGCACCCGCTCCCCGCTGCCCCTGTGCGACTTCTACGGCGCCACCTTCGAGCGCCTCTTCCGGGAACTGGTCGACCCCGAGGTCCGCGTCGTCGAGGTCCAGTGCCAGGCGATGGGCAACCCCACCTGCGTCTTCGAGGTGCGCAGCGACGGCCAGTAGGCCGTCGCTATGGTTTTTTTCTAATGGCAAAGGTCTGCCGCGCGGACCCGGGCGTCGGTCTTGATCATCGGTCCGGCCGCCGTCCGGCAGTCCGCACCGGAGGTCGAGGCTTTAGCCGGACCAGCGCCGCGGATCTGTGATGTCGGCCGGCTGAAGCCTCGACCTCCTGTCTTCTTGCGGCCGGAACGATAATCGAGGCCAGATCCGCCATGGCCCTATCCCCCATAACCCGCTGCTTTCGTGCACAGCAGCCTTTTCCGGAGCCGAGCAATGGACTACCGCGAACGCATCACGATCGAACCCGACAAGCGCGGCGGAAAGCCGTGCATCCGCGGTCTTCGTATCACTGTCTACGACATTCTCGGCTACCTGGCCGCGGGAATGAGCGAAGCCGAGATATTGGATGACTTTCCGGATCTTGAACCGGCGGATATCCGCGCCTCACTGGCCTTTGCCGCCGACTTTGAGCATCGCCTCATGGTGGCACCAAGCCGGTGAAACTGCTACTCGACCACCCGATTTGCCGCTTCATCGAAGAATCGACCGCGGACTTCCTGGTAGTCTCATAGCCAGGCACCGGCGCAACGGGCTAGCAAGCGCGCCCGTAGGGTCCGCTGTGCGGACCACCGGCCGCGCAGTCCCGTAGGATGGGTAGAGCGCAGCGAAACCCATCGTTGCGCTGCTTCAATCAATTCCGTCAAGGCCATCACCATGAAAACACTTGAGACTGACGTGGAGATCAACCCCGACGGCAGTATCAAATTGCTGTCGCCTTTGCCCGGCTGGTTGACACCGGGACGCCGACGACTCTTGCTTGTGGTAGACGAACCTCTGAGCACAAGTGCCGCCCTACCGGCCGCGGAAACCCTGCTCGATGCCTTGAGACGCGTGCGAGAGCTCGCCACCTTCAGCAAGATCGATGATCCCGTCGCCTGGCAACGAAAAATACGAAGAGACCGCCCGCTCCCCGGAAGGGATTGAGATGGTTCTCGAACCTGCGCCAGCGCCGCAAGATCAGGCTCGCGGACGCGATTATCGCCGCCACTGCCTTAGTCTACGCCCTTCCGCTGGTCACAAGGAACGTCGATGATTACAAGCATATTACTGCTCTGACCCTCATCAATCCCTTCGCGCCGAGCGCATCATGAATGGAACTTGCCCTGAAAAGTGAACCCCCGCCCTTACAGGAAGACGCCCACGGCGTCATCCGCATCGGTCAGACCCGGGTGGCCTTAGAGAGCGTCATCGGCCTCTTCGAGCAGGGCGCATCGGCAGAAGAGATCGCCCTGCGCTTCGATGCTTTAGACCTCCACACCGTCTACGCAACCCTGACCTACTACCTCAGCCACCGGCAAGAGGTACAGGATTACATGCACCGTCAGCGCCAGTCCTCCGCCCGCGCCCGGCATGAGGCGGCCCTGCGATCACCGCCGGATCAGGTACGTGCCCGCATCGCGCAACGGGAGAAAACGACCGATGTTGCGCCTGCTCGCTGACGAAAACCTGGACAGCAACATCGCTCGCGGAGTCGTGCGCCGCCTCCCCGGTATCGACTTGGTGCGGGTGCAGGCTGTCGGGCTCTGTGGGGACGATGACCCGACCGTTCTGGGGTGGGCCGCGGAGCAGGGACGCGTTCTTATCACCCACGACGTAGCAACCGTGAGGCACTTTGCCTATGAGCGGCGTCGTTGTCGTAATCGTGGTCGGATTATTCGATTACGACAACGACAACGATAGCGTACATCAGGCGGGACGGGGTATTCACCCCGTCCCGAACGTTTTAGGTGCCGCCGACAAGAGCCGCGGCTATTGGACGCCGCCTACCCGGGGGCCGGAACTGTACCAAAAGACCTGCGCGCGCTTCACTCAAAGTCCCGCGAGCCCTCCGCGTCCCAGGCCAGCGGCTCCTCGTCGGTCGCAAACTCATCGCGGGCGGGCGGTACTGACCGATACACAGCAGCATCCCCACCCGGCCGCGCGGTCATCAGCCGCAGCAGACGCCCGCGCTCGCGCGGCGTCAGGCACGCGACGATCGGAAGAACATCTTCAGCGGTCAGCGCTTTGGACATCATTGGAGTGTAGCATCCCGCGGCCGTCCCGCGCGCGCCCAGACCCGGCCCCTACCACGCATCCAGCGGACTACGCACCGGCACCACCCCCGGCCGATTGAGCACATGGGTATAGATCATCGTCGTCGACACGTCCGCATGTCCCAGCAGTTCCTGCACCGTGCGGATATCGTAGCCCGCCTCCAGCAGATGGGTCGCGAACGAATGCCGCAACGCATGGCTGTTGACCCGCTTCGGCAGCCCGGCGCGTTGCCCGGCCGCCTTGATCTCCATCTGCAATGACGACTCGTGCAGATGATGGCGGCGCACCTCCCCCGACTTGGGGTCCTGCGACAACCGGCTGCTCGGAAACACGTACTGCCAGATCCACTCGCGCGCCGCGTTCGGGTACTTACGCCCCAAGGCATCCGGCAGATACACTGAGCCCGCCCCCGCCGCCAGGTCCCGCTCGTGCAGGGTCCTCACCCGCGCAAGATGCGCCTCCACCGGCTCCCGCAGGCGCTCCGGCAAGGGCACGATCCGATCCTTCCCGCCCTTCCCGTTGCGCACCACGATTGAGCGATTCCCAAAGTCCACGTCGGCCGCCCGCAGCCGCACACACTCCATCAGCCGCATCCCGGTCCCGTACATCAGCCGCGCCATCAGGCCAAAGGTCCCGTCCATCGCCTCACACAACCGGCGCACCTCCTCCCGGGTCAGCACCACCGGCAGCCTCTGCTGGCGCTTCGGCCGGGAGAAACGCACGTCCTCCAAGGGCCGTTCCAACACCTGCTTGAACAGGAAGGCCACCGCGCTGTAGGCTAGGCCCTGGGTCTTGGCCGACACCGACCGGTCCACCGCCAGGTGCGTAAGGAACCGCTGCACGTCCTCAACCCCGAGGGCCTCCGTCGGCTTGTCCCCGCAGAACGCCAGGAACCGGTGACACCAATCCACATAGGCCTGCTCGGTGCGGATCGAGTACTGCATCGCGCGGATGGTCCGCGCCAGGGTCTCCAGGAGCGGGAAGGCCGCCGCCGCACCGGCGAACCGCGGACCCGCACCCGGCGCCTGCGACTTCCCAAGGGTCGGATGGTCCGGCGCCAACGTCTTGCCGCCGGCCTTCCACCAGTCCCAATCGATACCCTTTCCGACCGGGGCTTGACTTAGGTCAACTAAAAGCAGTTGCAAAGCATCGACGATTTGGCGAAACTGCCACCCGGTCACTTGCCCTTGGCTCGACACCTCCTGGAGGTAGCCGGTGACCTGCTCGGCCGTCAGGCTGGACAAGGACACCGGGCGTAGCGCCTTCAGGAACGCCTCGACCCGGCGCACGTACCAGGGACGCATCTTCTCCGGCACGCCGCGGTGGATCAGGAGATCCAGGTAGCGGTCCCAGTTGGAGGGGGTGCCGTCTTCGCGGCGGGGCGGGGTTGGCATGGTTGGCATGGTTGGTTTAGGATACTAGTGGTCTAGACTGGATTCAGTCTAGACTACTAGTATCCTAGTACAAGCTAGTCCACAAGCGGCCCGCGCCAGCCTAGTCCGGCGTCGGCCCGTCTCGAGCTAGCACACGTTAGGCAACCAAACTATGTCGACTCGTCAATAGGAGAAACCCATGCGCACTGCTTTTTTGCCCTTTGCCGTCTTATCCTTGCTTCCACTCGCCCTATTTCCCATGATTGGGGCATCTGAACCAATCTCTGGGCCTTCAGGAAGCGTAACCGAACAGCAGAATCCGCAACTGCGACCAAGTTCTGGCGGTGCCGAAGGGTCCGAAATTCCAAAACCTGCCGACAACCCTTCGCCGAAGAGCCCCGGCGCCAAAGAAACAGTGGGTCAGTCAAGCCCGGCGACATCTGAAAAACCAACCAAGGAACCAACCAAGCAAGAAACGGATGCGGCGATTGGCCTAGCGCAAACGCTCCAGCGAATGAGGCCTGAGTTCTCCAAGAGTTATAAGGAAGGGAAAGGTGGAGAACTGATCCTAGTCCACGAAGGAGTGAGCCGACCGGCGTCATACACGAAAGACCTGAAAAAACTGCGCTTGCAGTTGAAAAAAGGAGCTAACCCCGCGCTGGTCTCCATTCAGGGGTTTACGCCGGACTCAAATACATTGATAGGACGTAGTACTGATGGTCGCGATGTACATATGTTCAAACCCGGAAGCCCCGGAAAAATTGTTCCAGCGAAAGAGGGAGGCATGTCTCTTATCGACTATTGTATTGCAATTGATCTAGGGGACGATTGCAAACTTCTAAACGGCGGCAAATAGGTGATACGGTAGGGAATATGGGGCTAAGCTTGAGCAAAGGGGCCAGCCTCAATTACGTAATCCAAGAATGCCTAACCTAAGAGCCTAACCTTTGTCTCAAAAGCGAGCGCGCGCCACAGGCGTCGCGCTAAATGGCTAGCTCATCAGGGGCGCGCGCCGCTTTAGACTTCACGTTGAACTAATCCGCTCCGCGGGGCCTTCCGCGGCCATCCCGCAGCGCCATTGAATAGCGAATGAAGCGCGGATAAGCCCAGCCGTCCCACGGTTACCCGCGGCCCCGCCCCGTCCCCCATCGTCCACACTCGTAACGGCCCACTCCGGGTCGTTGACCGAGAACCAGACGATGACACCCCTGCGTCAGCAGATGATCACGGCCATGCAGATGCATGGCTTCTCGCCGCGCACCCACGAAAGCTATCTCGACGCGGTGCGTGACCTCGCCAAATTCACCCGGCGCTCCCCGGACACCCTGGAGCACGCCGATCTCACGCGCTACTTCGAGCATCTGGTGGTGCAGCGCAGTTTGGCCCCGGCCAGCGTGCGGCTGATGTACAACGGCATCCGCTTCTTCTATCTGCGGGTGCTCGGCTGGCCGACGGTCGACCTGGAGGTCACCTTACCCAAGCGCCCGCAGCGCATCCCGGAGCTGCTCACCCGCGGCGCGGTCGCCGCCATCCTGGCCGCCTGCGACAATCCGCGTTACCGCATGATGTTGACGGTCTGCTATGGCTGCGGACTGCGCCTGAGCGAAGTCCTGGCCCTGCGGGTGCAGGACATCGACGGCGAGCGCCGACTGCTGCGGATCACCCAGGGCAAGGGGGCGAAGGACCGCCTGGTCCCACTCTCACCGACCCTGCTGGAGGCGTTGCGGGACTATTGGCGCCTCTATCGGCCAGCGGATTGGCTGTTCGCCGGGCGCGCCGGGACGCCGCTGTCGCCGACCGGCTTGCAGAAGGCCTTCACCGACGCCAAGCGCCAGGCCGGCGTAACCACGGTCGGCGGGATCCATGGGCTGCGCCACGCCTACGCCACCCATCAATTGGCGGGCGGGTTGTCGGTGGAGCGCCTGCAACGGTTGATGGGCCACCGCAGCATCCAGACCACCCTGCGCTATGTGCATTGGCTGCCCAGTGCCAGCGAGGGCGAAGGGACCCTGGACCTGCTTGCCCAATTGGAGGCCGGCCATGGCTAATACCTCCCTGCAAGCGGTCATGGCGGCGTGCCTGTCCGGTTATGCCGAACATCACCCGTTGAGCCCGCACCAATGGCAGGTCTGTCATCACATCCTGGACTGTCGTACCGCCGCGCTGGGCGGCTTCGCCCTGGAATGCGACCAGTGTGGGGATTGCCCCTTCCTCTATCACGCCTGCCGTGATCGCCATTGCCCGCGCTGCCAACGCCGGGCCTCCGAGGAATGGGTCGAACGCCAGCGTGCGGCGGTGCTGCCGGTGACCTATCACCATCTGGTCTTCACGCTACCCGACACCCTCAACGGCTGGGTCGAGGTCCACCCCGAGGTGATCTACGCCTTGCTGTTCGAGACGGTGTGGGCGACCCTGTCCGCCTTCGCTGAGGACCCCAAGCGCCTGGACGGGCAGTTGGGGATGACGGCGATGCTGCACACCTGGGGGCAGACGCTGGTACGCCATGTCCACCTGCACTGTCTGGTGCCGGGCGGGGCCTTTGGCGCCGACGGGACCTGGCATCCGGCCAAGAGTACCTATCTGTTCCCGGTGCGGGCGCTGTCGCGGCACTTCCGCGGCGGTTTGGTCAGCCGGTTGCGCCGGGCCTTCAAAGACGGGCGACTGTCGCGCCTCACGGCCGCGGAGGTTGACCGCGTCCTCAACGCCCTGATGCAGCCCGAGTGGGTGGTCTATTCCAAGCCTTGTCTGGCGCGCACCGACACCGTGATCGAGTACTTGGGCCGCTACAGCCATCGCATCGCCCTGTCGGACCGGCGGCTGCTGGCCTTCGATGAAGAGGACGACACGGTGGACGTCCGCTACAAGGACTACCGCGACGGCAGTCGCAACAAGGTCATGACCCTGACCGGCGAGGAACTGATCCGGCGCTTCCTGCTGCACGTCTTACCCAAAGGGTTCATGCGCGTTCGTCATTTCGGTTTCCTGGCCAACCGCTGCCGGGCGCGCTGTCTGGCGCTGATCCGTGCGGCGCTGGCGGCCCCGCCGCCGACGCCGGAACCCGCCACGGCACCGGCGGCGACGGCGCCCTTTGACGGCTATCCCTGTCCCAAGTGCCGCACTGGGCGCTTGCACGTCACCGCGCACCTGGCCCCGCTACGGCGTGGTCAGGGGGTTTCGCTGATGCCCGCCACCTGCTAAGCCTCAGCGCCCGCCGGCCGTCCGGGACAGGCCGCCCGCGGCCTGCGTTCGCGCTCGCCCAACATCCGGGAAATGGGCTACACTTCGTCCTCAATAGCCCGTTGTCCAGCCCCGCGGAGCCCTGCGGAGGCCCGCTTGGTGCCGCACCGAGCGGCATCCGGGTGCTGCAACGTGGTCCGGGACCGACCGGCGCCCCGGCCTCAGGGATACAATTCCCTCTCTTAAAGAGGACCGCGGCCGCAGCAGGCGTCGTGCCAGGAGCGGATTAGTCCAACAAACGTTTATCCGTCGTGCGCGCGCGGCGTCGCGCTCCGACTCGGGGTCAGTTGGGCGCGCACGACGGATAAACGCTTATTCGTTAGGCCAAAGAACACACCGTAGGAGTATTGTATGGAATATCAATTGAGCGCCTTCCTCATGCATTGGGGACAGTTGATAGAAATTCTGCTTTTGGCTGTGATCGCTTTTGCGACGATTACCAAGTAGATATTTCGGGCGAAAAAGGGGGAAAAAGGGGCAAGGCGAATTTGAAACAGCAAATAGCTTTTGGCTTAAGAGCGAGCGCGCTTTACGGGCGTCGTGCTAATTCGCAGGCTCCGTGCGGGCGTGCGTCGCTTTCGGCTTCACGTGTTAGGCTTTAACTAGAGGTTACTCGTATGCAGCAAATCGTTGTGCAACCGGTTCAATGGGCAAAGATCCCCGACATGGAAACGATGTCGCACGATCTAGACGCAAGCGATGCAGCCTGTTTCGCAGAGCTTAGAAAAGTTCTCGAAGAACACGGTAAACTTGATCGCTTTGGCGTGACACTAATTCATAGGCATTTTCATTTAGATGAAGATGAGTGTCTTATCGAGTCGGTCGACGTTGACGAGCGCGTTTTGACTGTTCGCCCGATAAGGAAAGATTCGCTTCCTACTGCCGTTCAAACACAATGGAGTCTTGCCAATCGAGACCCGCTTCAATGGTGCGAACAGTATTGTCATTACTCAGGAGGAACGCACCACTCCGGGCATCAACCTCACATAACCCAGGATGCTCAGCCGAACTAAAGCGTTGGCTCTTATCCTGTAAGAGTGCCGGGCGCTGCCCGGCCTCCACATCTTTGATTATTGGCGCAGTACATCGAGGAACCAGGATGCTTACGCAAGTAAGGTTAGTGCGCAGCGCATTTCTCGTTTTGTCTATCGCGCCTGCACTAGCAATGGCACAGCCGCCGAGCGGGAAGATTGCGGAAAAAATTGTTCGCGTTGTAAACGCCTATGGAAGTTCAATTTCTTGTGCAGACGTTAATGTTGGTCCAGAGAACATAGCAACCTTAGTGCCGCTGGATAGAGGGAGGTCGGCTAGAAAGGCTACGTACGCCGTCCTATGGGACTTGAAGTATTGCCTTGACGGAGTTCCAGGCGGGTCAGGCACCCCTACGGGAAGTCAAGAAATTGCCATTGTCACTGTCGGCGATGGAAACAGGTTTATGATTGATACAGATAAATCATATCCAGCGGTCACGTTCGACAACGGCATACACTCCAGAGCGAATGTCGGGAAGCTTGTGCAGAATACGGAAACGTCCATAGTAGTCGAGGGATTCGAGTATGGAAAAGAAGATGCTATGTGCTGTCCGTCAGTTCCCGTTAGGGTCACCTTGCGAGCCGATGACAAGGGAAATTGGGCTCCTTCTGAAAAAACGGTTTTAACATCCAGGAAGTAGCCTCAAAATCGAAAAAGAAGTCAGGGCCGTAGTTTGGGGTGAGTAACGAACCCCAACATTCCCAAGCTCAGACCTCGTTGCGGATTGAATGCAAGAAAGAGCCTAACCTTTGTCTCAAAAGCGAGCGCGCGCCACAGACGTCGTGCTAGTTGGCTAGCTCATCCGGGGCGCGCGCCGCTTTAGACTTGACGTTAGGCGTCTCTGCGATAATTCAGAACCAAATCGTCAAGACTAGGAGCGAGGCAATGAGTGAAAAACAATATCTCCAAGACTATTTGTCATATATTGCCAACAATCCCGACATTAAACCGCTCAAGCATTTTGTCGCACTTGGCGCGATGGCGGAATCTCCTCCTGCTCTTTTCAACACGCTACCAATTGGCGATGTGTTTGTTTATCCTCGATTCGTGGTCTTTCTGACCCTTGACCAAAGTCCAGCAGGGGCAGGTCTAATTTTTGACAAGATAGTCAAGGAACTCGAGCCCCTATTCAAGCTTCGCGAATGGGCGACCAGCCCAGAA
The DNA here is from genome assembly GCF_002813775.1 of Candidatus Thiodictyon syntrophicum. NCBI lineage: Bacteria > Pseudomonadati > Pseudomonadota > Gammaproteobacteria > Chromatiales > Chromatiaceae > Thiodictyon > Candidatus Thiodictyon syntrophicum. The sequence goes on along the minus strand of NZ_CP020372.1, from coordinate 82,056 downwards.
ACCATAATTTTGGATGCAGCGAAATGGCTTTCAAAAAAATATCAAAAGGAAGATACGCTAGCGAAGGCGTTGGCGAATCCAAATTCCATTCTTGTCCCGGTCGACAGCATCAACAGCGTAGATGCGGGAAAATATCTTTCGCAAGGGAATTATATACGAATTCGCACCATAGACCGAGTGATCGTCATTTGCCAAAGCATGAATCACGAAAACGCCTTTTCTGCTATGGCGAGTTGGCTAACCGGCAACTGGCAAGCCGACACTATAGCAATGTTGCGTGGAAACTCGGGGTCGGCACCAGCTTCCGGTGCACCAAAGAACGCCTAACCTTCACCTAAAAGGCGAGCGCGCGCCACAGGCGTCGTGCCAATTCGCAAGCTCATCAGGGGCGCGCGCCGCTTTAGGCTGCACGTTAGGCTTTAGCATCGGACTTCGACACACGCTTTGGTATATCCGGTGAAAATTCGCTACGGACCGTCATAGGCAGGCACATTACGATGAGCGATCTAGTCGAGCTGATGATTGGATTCGGAGTAGCACTAAGTCTCTTTGGCGCAGCTTTTTTTTGGATAACAATTTCGAACGCAAGGAAGGATCGTCGTAACTTTCCCAGTTTCTACAGATGGCGGGATGGATTAGCGCCGCCCCCAGAAAGTTACTGGGGATACCACAAGTACCTAAATTGGCACTTCAATGCTTTAGCAAAGCCACGGGCAGGTAAGATTGAGGAAGCTGCAATGCAGAAATGGATTGATTTGGATTGATTTTCTTAAGGCCGAATTTGAAAGCGAAAGATTGAGAACTAACGTGGCACTGATTCAACTCTTTGAGGAAATTGCCGACGGCTATAGCTACGAACTAAAGCACGCAGCCCGGGATCGTTGGGTGGCATTAGAAGAGAGCAAGTATGACCGTAGCACTTAGCAGCAGCGGATGGGTTCCGGTGGAAAAAGCAGGCCAGGCTCAATTATGAAGCCCAGCAACAGCCTAACTTGCGGCTAAACCGCGAGCGCGCGCCACAGGCGTCTTGCTAACTGGCAAGCTCATAATGGGCGCGCGCCGCGTTAGCCTTCACGTTAGCCTCGGAAACCCATGCAACAGATCGTCAACAAATTCAACATTGAGGGCATTTGGCATTTCACAGACCGAGCCAATATAGACCTCATAAAGCAACACGGTGGCTTGCTTTCACATGCAGAGTTGCTCCGTCGCAACGTCGTCATACCTGCTCCAGGCGGAAACGACTGGAGCCATGATGCGGACCACTGCAAAGGTCTTGACGAATACGTGCATCTTGCGTTTGTAGACGATCACCCAATGCTGTATGCGGCGAAACAGGATGGTCGTATCCAAAACCCAATCTGGTTGAAGATCAAGATCGCCGTTTTGCAGATTCCCGGCGTTCTGTATTCTGCGGATGTGTCAAACAAGTCGGGTATACCCGCATTGAACGCCGAAGAAGCCGCGACGCAGATCGACTTTGAAGTCCTGTTTACCTGGCTCGACTGGCGAGATTCCTTGATCCAACAGAGGTTACGTGCGGCAAGAAAATCGGAGATTCTTGTGCCAGACTTCGTTCCTATTGACTATATAATGGGCTGGAAAAATGGCTAAGCGGCCGGTGTTTCTTCCTGTAGGCCAAAAAGACCATCTTGTCGATGAAATACTATGTGAGTTTCAATGGAACCCTGGGTTTTCGGCCAGTCAAAAGAAAAAAAACGTTGTGGCCCTTCATGAATCGGCACGGCGTAAAGGTCTGTCTCCCATTCTTGAGGTTTCCACAAAATCGGAAGATAAGTTGGGCCAACGTCTTAGCGCCTTCAGCCTTAGGATCGACACGCCGGAGGGTGAGATCAGCATTGAGTCTGCCTATCAGGGAAGTAAAATGTTTCAAGCTGGCGGGCCTTACATTGACTTGTATGGAAAAGACAGCCGAAGTGCAAAGCAGGATGAACGACTGAGAGCATCAGGTCAGCTCTTGGGATTTCGCTTCTTCGGGCAGGACTGGCCGCTTATTCCCAAGACGGCATTCTATGATTGGCTCTATCTTACCGCGTTGCAACCGCACCAAGTGTTTTTGGCGCGACTATTTCAGTACAAGGGTTTCACTGATATAGAATTCAACCCTGAGAAGTCGATAAATTGCCAGGCCCGGACCTGCGCGATCCTTGTATCATTGTTAAAGCTAAACTTGCTCGACGAAGCGCTTTCTTCCCAAGAGCACTTTATTAATGTCGTCATGCGGGATTCCCTAAGACAACCGCATTCGGTGGAGCTCAGGCAGGCATCTTTGCTGTGAGGAAGCGGCTAACATACGCCTCAAAAGCGAGCGCGCGCCACAGGCGTCGTGCTAACTCGCAAGGCTATTAGGGGCGCGCGCCGCTTTAGGCTTCACGTTACTCCGACTGGAGCACTGTATTCATAATGTGTTGTTGCGGGTCGGCGCCGTTCGTCGGCGCCCCGCCCCGAGTTTGCCCGGCGTGCTACACCATACACGACGGGCTGACGACGCCGCCGGGCTACGAATATTTGGCTGCTAGCGTGTGACGCTTGTAACGTTTCGTTCGAGTCCGGAGGTGTGTGTCGTTTCGCTAACGAACTCTCAGAGGTCGTCGCCGACGGCTATCTATATGGCATTCGCAGAAACGACTCGCATTGTAGCGTCTGCTCCCGTCGCTATCGGAATTGAAACCTTTCGGTTGGAGGGTGACATGACACGCGAAATGGCGGATTACGCGGCGCTGGTCGGAATCGACTGGGCAGACCGCAAGCACGATCTTTGCCTGCAGGCGGCGGGAAGCGAGAAGCGCGAGCGCCTGGTGCTGGAGCATCGCCCGGAGGCCATTGACGAGTGGGCCTGTGCCCTGCGGGTGCGTTTCAGCGGGCAGCCAGTGGCGATTTGCCTGGAGCAGCACAAGGGGCCGTTGATGGCGGCCCTCTCCAAGTATGACCATCTGGTACTCTATCCGATCAACCCGCTGCTGGTCGCCACCCGTCGGCGGGGATTGAAACCGAGCGGCGCCAAGAGCGATATCGCCGATGCCGAGATCATTCTCGATCTGCTGACCGACAACAGCGCGAAGCTGCGTCCGTGGCATCCGGACAACGCCCGCACACGCCAGCTCCAGGCGCTGGTCGAAGCGCGCCGGACCTTGGTCGAAAGCCGCGTGCGCACCACGAACGCGCTCACCGCCAACCTGAAGCTGTACTTTCCGCAAGCCCTTGACTGTTTTGACGATATCGCATCGGGGCTGGCCTGCGATTTCCTGACGCAATGGCCCTCGCTGGGGCAGGCGCAACGCGCTCGTGAAGCCACGCTGACGACCTTTTTCCATCAGCATGGGGTCCGCGGCGAGGACCTGATTGCGGGGCGCATCGCGGCGCTGCGCGCGGCTATGGCGCTCACCACCGACAGCGGGATCCTGATCCCGGCGCTGTTGCGCACCAAGACCCTGGTGGCCGTGCTGCGTGCCCAGCTCGACGGCATCAGCGACTACGACGCGGCGATCACCAAGGCGTTCGCGGCGCATCCCGACGCGGCCGTTTTCGCGAGCTTCCCCGGCGCCGGACCCACCTTCGCACCGCGGCTGCTCGCGGCCTTCGGCAGCGACCGCGAGCGCTTCGCCTCGGCCCGTGCCATCCAAGAATACGCGGGGGTTGCGCCGGTCACCGAAGCTAGCGGACAATCGCACTGGGTGCATTGGCGCTTCGCCTGTCCGCGGTTCGTTAGGCAGAGCATCGTCGAGTGGGCCGGCATGTCCATCCGCTACTCGTTTTGGGCGCGCACCTACTACCAGGAGTTACGCGAGCGTGGCAAGGCCCACACAATGCGGCGGTGCGCGCGCTGGCGTTCAAGTGGCTGCGTATCCTCTTTCGCTGTTGGCAGAACCGCAAGCCCTACGATGAGGCAAAGTATCTCTTGAGCTTGCAGCAGCGGCAATCGCCGCTCCTGCAAGCCGCGGCGAAACCCCTCGGCCAACCCGCCTGAGGGCCGTCGCTGACCGCCCGCGACGCGCTCGTGGGTTGTGGATAACCTGTGGGCGACCTGTTGGCGCCCGGTGGGTCCTTTCGTCGGATTTTCTTGACAGATGGACTCAGGGCGTTACGTTAGGCCTCGCAATCCGCAGCTTTCGGTACACTGCCGCTTCAGTCATTCATCGAGGCGCCTCCATGAACGCACATCTCATCACCGTCGACCCCGAGATTCACAGCGGAACTCCTGTGTTCTTCGGTACCCGCGTACCTATCAGGACCCTGTTTGACCACTTGGAGGCCGGCGATGCGCTTGAGGTCTTTCTCGACGACTTCCCATCGGTAAGTCGCGATCTAGCCGTTGCCGTACTGGAAGAAGCTCGAACAGGACTGGTAGCAGATGCGCATCCTGCTTGACGAAGATTTGCCTCGTAGCCTTGGCAAGCTACTTACAGGTCACGAGCCCGAAACAGTCCCCAGGTGCGGATGGTCAGGCGTAAAGAACGGGAAGCTACTCGCGCTTGCTGCCACGAGGTTCGATGTCTTCTTGACAATGGACCAAAATATCGAGTTTCAGCAGAATCTCGCTACGCTGCCAATTGCGATTCTCGTAGTAGAAGCCGTGAGTAACCGTATCGAGCACCTTCACCCGCTGGTTCCAGAGATTCTCAGAGAACTGAATCACATACCACCGAAGAGTTTGCGGCGGGTCAAGCGGCGTCCGCCGGGCGATGCCTAACAAGCCGCTCCAGCCGACCCCGCGCGGCTGGCGTCGTTGTAAGTTTCAAACGTAGTGCCGCGCGCGGGTCGGCTGAGCTTGGTCGTTAGGCACATCTATACTGTGCGGATAGACTTTACTGTGGATGTCGTCGGAAGCGACGGCAAGTGTGATCACTTCCCCCGCATTGAGCAATAATGAGAATCGTTGGAGTTATGCAGGAATCGGGTTTCAAGCGAATCTCAACACGTTGCTGACATCCTTCACTTATTTTAACCAAGGCTTTTCCGATACTGTTTATCTTTATGATGAAAATGGAGTAGTCCTGCATTCGATCAGCATCCCGACTGGTGCAACTGCCTATGTTGCGTCAATCGATTGGTCACTCACTGCGGGAACACAATATTACCTGCTAAAGAGCGAGGAAAGCAATGCCTTATATTCCGATTTTAACAGCATATTGCCATCAAATCCCGACATATCGTTGACGGATACCGGGATATTTTCTGGTAATCCGCCTCCACCCAGTAATTTCGGGTATTCTGGAAACGAGTATTGGGTAGCATTTGGAGACATTACCACTGTAACCACCGCCCAGGTTCCGGAGACTGCCACTGTCGCCCTAATCAGTCTTGGACTTGTTGGCATGGGATTCGGCAAACGCCTCAACAGAGGGCAATAGGGGACAGACCAAGGGCAATAGGGGACAGCCCACGGTTTCCCCCTGAAAGCCCTGAGCCGGCAGCAAAGAAGACAAAGAATTGCCTCCGGCGTAGGGACTCCGGTTGCCCGGAGCCCCCGCCACAGACCCGGACGTGCAGTTTTCCCGCATCCGGTTCCTCGGTCGTACTCGCTCATCAAGCGAGCGCGAGGTTTTACGCAAACACCAGTTCGTATTGCAAGCAGCGCGACTCGGTGATGCGGGGTTTGGCGATACCAAGCTTTTCGATGGCGCGACCGAAGGCCGCCCAGGTGAAACTCTTACGCTTGCCCCCGCGCCGGTTCAGCCACTTGAACGCAGAGACGACGGCCGCATTGTAGAAGCGCCACAGGTCCGCCGAGTTGCCCCGTAGACCATAGTAATTGTAATGCCCTACCAGCCGCCGATTGAGTCCTTTGATAAACTCCATGCCCGGCAGGTGCCGGTGGCTCTTGATCCATTCCTTCACGCGCCGAATCGCCCCTTGCAGTCGCTTGCGGGCCGTGCGACGCTTCACCCGTGGAATGCCTTCGCGGTCGAGAAACCAGAACAGCTCGAAACCCAGCGCATAGTGCAGCGCGAGTTGCCTGTACGGGCTGCGTACTTCCGTCGGGTCCTTCGCCATGTGGCTGGCTTTCCCAACCTCCGACTACTATGCCCGATAAGACACCCCAAGGGCATGCGGCCGTCTCCGGCCTGCCCGGACGCTCCATGCTCCACGCCTCCACCCGTGCCCACGCTGTTTCAGGGCTCATCGCCTTCTCGTGTCCCAACACTGACGGTTTCATCGTTTCACCTCGTCCGGGAGCCCCCGGGGCTTCCCGGTTCTCCAGCGTCTCTGTTCCTTCATGCCAGGACTTAAGGACTCCGGCGGATCTCCCAACCCTTGCCATTGCGGGTGGTTCGTGTTGCCTTCCAGGAAGTTAAGACTGTCGGCTTCCGCATCTTGGCCTGTCGAAGCTGCCCCGATCTGAACCAGGTCACTTCAGGGAGCGCGACCTCCCCTGCGGCCTACAGGATTCTCTGTGTACGCTTGCCCCGTCTGTTGTTCGCAGGTTACCCTACTCCGCAACGGGACCAACACGCGATACGGGCGGGCGGCTAACCCTTACCCGACCGGGACTTTCACCCGGCAAGAGACGCCGAGCTTTGCTCGGCGCTATAACCTGCGCCTTAAGAGCGAGCGCGCGCCACGGGCGTCGTGATAACTTGCAAGGTCATCAGAGGCGCGCGCTGCTTTAGCCCGGACGTTGGGCAAGAAACAGATCGCATCCTTATCATGGATTTTGAGATCGTCGGAAGCATTTCCAGCATTGAGCCTGTAGCTGTCGGCCCGGGCATACGCGATTTGCCGCGGTTGCAAAAGCAATACGGCAAAGGAAGCTGGAAAAAGTTGAAAGGATTCGCAAACGTTCGGCTTATTGACGGTACAGTTCATATTGCCGAATTGCACTGGTATGAAGCGCATGGCATCGGCAAGAAAGAATTCAAGATAAAGTTCCCGCTACTTGACTGACTGAATCATGGCCACAAACGAAAAAAAGCAATTGCCTTTCGCTGTTTGTATCAGCAATGAAGACTACCCGGCATCTCTAGAAGTCGGCAAGTTGTATCAAATTATACCCGACGAGACCGCGGAATCACACGGTTACATTCGCGTAATTGATGAAAGCGGAGAAGACTATGGCTACAGTAGAGATCGCTTTTTCCCCATCCAGATCCCCGCTGCTTTGCAGGACGCTTTACTGAAAGCGGCCTAAGAAACGGAAAAGTGAAAAGGGGCGAGGCTTGATTTATTTTCACGCAAACCAAGAAGCCTCCGGCGTAGGGACTCCGGTCGCCCGGAGGCCCCGCCACAGACCCGAACGTGCAGTTTTCCTGCATCCGGTTCCCCGGTCGTACTCGCTCATCAAGCGAGCGCGAGCTTTCATGCAAACACCAGTTCGTATTGCAAGCAGCGCGACTCGGTGATACGGGGTTTGGCGATACCAGGCTTTTCGATGGTGCGACCGAAGGCCGCCCATGTGAAGCTCTTACGCTTACCCCCGCGCCTTCAGGGAGCGCGACCTCCCCTGCGGCCTACAGGATTCTCTGTGTACGCTTGCCCCGTCTGTTGTTCGCAGGTTACCCTACCTCCGCAACGGGACCAACACTCGATACGGGCGGGCGGCTAACCTTTACCCGACCGGGACATTCACCCGGCAAGAGACGCCGAGCTTTGCTCGGGGCTATAACCTTCGGCCAAAGAGCGGGCACGCGCCACCGGCGTTGTGTCGTTTTGCGGGTTCTCAGGTGGCGCGCGCCGCCTTGGCCCAAACGTCAGCATACGGAAGCACCCGATGATATTTCGGATAAGCGCAGCCATTTTCGGTTTTGTTTTAATCACTGTTTTATTGGCTGGCTGCACGCCGTCGCAAGTCCTCTCGGAAAGTGACAGGCAGGCAATCCGGCGAGTTCGCGTGAGCCCCGAACTGAAGTTCTCCGAGACTTTCACCGTTTATCATGCTCTTCCTAGCGGCATTTCATTGATCGCGAAGACCGACGGAGCTATTGGCGGAGGTTTACACGGCGAAAAGCGCGGCCAGGCTGAAATAGAAGCAGCAATGCGAGAAAGAAGCATTGATGTAGGCGCGATATTTTACCAGGAGTTCCAGGCGCAATTGGAAGCTTCCGGGGCTTTTGAAGTCGCAAATAGAGGGGAAGAATATGACGCCACTATCGCTTTGGAGATCGATGCTTATGGCCTCATGATCGGACTCACATTCGCTCCTCCGCTATATCCCATCCTCAGCGTCAAGGCGACGATGACCTCTCGCGATGGGCGCGTCATATGGCGACAAAGCGCGGGGGTTCGCCCAAATACGGGAAAGAACAAGACCGGTTACCGCATTGACGAATATATCGCCGATCCGGAACGCCTTCGGGAAGTTTTCCAGAATGCCCTCAGGCTTGCGGCACAATCATTGGTAGAGAAGCTCCCGGCGAAATGAGGATAAGGGCATGGGGTCCGGTCTCGCGGGGGGGATGGGGTCAGGTCTCGCATTGTAGCACTCCGAGGAATGAGAAATGGCCTCCGAGGCAGGGACTGCGGTTGCCATGAGCCCCCGGGAGTTCCGGGGACAGTCTATTTAACTCAACCTCGCGCCAACGTAGATTAGCCTGGCGCGGGCAGTTGTTCACGCCAAGGCGCCAAGCTCGCCAAGATCGCCAGAAATCAGAGCGGCAACTCCCCCTACTCTACCCGCGGGGAGCGATTCGTCGTCTTTATCGTCGCGCGGGTGCCCACGCTTCTTGAGTTCGCGCCGCTGGGCAGTCGCTGCTTCGCTCTGGTCGTAGGAGCATTGATTGCCAATGGGCCGATTCCGGTTCAACGCCATCCGCAGTTCGTTAGACACAGGATGGTAAGCGATGTCACAAGCGCTGACACCTGCTGGACTCCTCACGGTCAGTGATCAGTTCGTCCAGGTGCGAATGATGCCGGGTGTTTTGGTCGGACTCAGCATTGCCCGCCTGCTGACCGGGCTGGCGCGCTTCGTACAGCATCCATCCCGGGAACAGGTCTACGGGCCGCACTTGGCCCCGGCCCTATTCATGCTCCTGACGGTGATTCACTATTGGTGGGCGGAGTTCAATCTCGCCCAGATCCATACCTGGTCTTCGCGCACTAGCTGCTGCTCATCGTCTACTTCATGCGGATTGCGGTTCTCTCAGTGGGAGGAGAATAGGGGGGACAGATTGCCTTTATTCGGCTAACGCCGGGATCATGATCAAGGCCGCGCCGCCTCAGCCCCAGAAGAGCGAGCGCGTGACATCCCCATCCCGTTCGATGCGGTGGTCTAGGACGCGCACGTCAGGGGTCGCCGCGGGCTGCCAGTCGTGGCTCGCGATGACCGCACAGGCCCCGGATTGACGCACCAGGTCCAGGAACAGCGCGGTGATCCGGGCGGCGTTCAAGGGGTCGACGGAGGCCGTCGGCTCGTCCGCCAACACCACGCCGGGGCGGTGGGCCAGGGCCCGGGCGATGGCGACCCGCTGGCGCTCCCCCACCGAGAGTTGGCCCGGGTGCTTGTCGAGTTGGGCGCTGATGTCGAGCCGCTCCGCCAGCCGCTCGACCCCGCCGTGCGGGTCCCGTCCCAGGAGCCGGCAGGAAAGGGCGATGTTCTCCCGGGCGGTCAGGAAGGACAGGAGCCCGCCGGTCTGCAGCACATAGCCGATGTGGGTCCCGCGCAGTTGCCCCAAGCCGTCCAGGTCCTCGCGCTGCCACAGGCGCCACAGGTCGGACGCCCCGCGATGCTCGGGGCGGAAGCTGAAGCACTGGGCCTCATCCGGGCGCAGGGCCAGGGCCAGCAGGTCCAGGAGCGTGCTCTTGCCGCAGCCGCTCGCCCCGCGCAGCACCACCAGCTCCCCCGGGGCGATGCGCAACTCCGGCACCCGCAACTCGAAGGCGGTCCCGCCCCCCACGCGGCGCTTCACCAGGTCCCGGCACAGATAGACGGGCGCTGAGGCCGCCATCAGGGCAGCGCGTCCAGGGGGACCGTGGTGACCGATTCCCCGGGCGGGGCGCGCGGGTTCAGGCTGATCCAGCGGTCGGTGTCGTCGTGGATCTTGCGGTACAGGGCGATCTTCTCCTCGATCACGTCCAGCACCTCCTGCTGCTCGGCATAGGAGCGCGCGACCCAGCGCTCCTGGGTGAGGTTCATGACCTGGCTGGTATAGGGCAGGCCGTCCAGCCAGGCCCCCACCAGGCCCAGGTCCCCCAGGCGCTTGACCTGCAGCGGACCGACCTGGTCCGGGTCGCGCGCCAGGGCCGCCGCCGCCCCCCGTAACTGGTCGAAGAAGTCCTTGGTGCTCAACTGGGTGCGCTCACCGGCGGCGAAGATCGCCTGCAGGGTCTCCTGCAGGTTGCTCAACTGATTCTTGCTGATCATCACCCGGACCTCCAGCGTCTTCTGGGAGGGGTCCAGGAGGTCCCGATCAGCGACCCAGGCCTCGATCAGCCGCGGCGCCCGGCTGCCGGTCTCCCGGCCCAGATAGGCGAGCTGCATGGCGCGGCCCACGAGCGCGGTCTTGCGGGCCACCGGATCGGCCTTGGGACCCTCCGGCACCTCGATCGGGCGGTCGGCGGCGGCGCTCTCCAACTGGCGCAGCAGGGCGTCGCCCAGGGTGTCCACCTGGATGCCGAAGGCGTCCACGGCGCCGCCCGCCACGGGGAAGTAGAGGTCGCCCGCGTCCCCCCAACGGCTCAGCTCGCGATACTGCCGGGCCGCCTTGTCGTGGTTTTGCAGGCCCGCCCGGGTGAGCAGGTGCAGCACGGCGATGGCGACCTTGCCGCCGCCGGACTGGTCCTTCTCCTGGGCCAGGAGGCGCAGGCGCGCGGCGGAGAGCCCGGTGCGTCCCAATGGGTTCTTGGCATCCAGGGCGCCGGCATCCGTGATCAGGACGATGTAGCGGGCGTCGAAACCGGTCCAGTCGATCCGCTCCAGGGCGTCCTGGACGCCGGCGAAGGCGTCCTCGTCGAAGCCCTTGCTGGAGACCTTGGCCTCCTCCACGCCCGCCACCTTGGCCTGGAAGGTCGCCGGGTCGCGCCCGTCCTCCAGGGTCGCCACGACCCGGCTGACATAGTCGAGCCCGGGGGCCGCTTCCACATTGCTGCGAAAGGCGACCAGACCGAAGCTCAGGCGTGCACCCAGGGGGGAGCCCCGGAGCCGGTCATAGATGCGGCGCACCGCAGCGCGCGTGCGTTCAATGTATGGCCCCATGGAGATGCTGGTGTCGATCACGAAGACCACGCCGGCCCGGTAACCGACGGGGCGGTTCGCCGCCGGCCCCGGGGTCGGCCGGGCCGCGTCCTGCGGCCCCGGCTTGGGCGCAGACCCGGCCTCACCCACGCCCGGTGCCGGCAGCCCCGGCTCCCCCGCCTGGAGGGTGACGGCGGCCACCTTCAGCAGCATGGTCTCGTGGCCGCTCGCCAGATAGACCGACTCGAAGGAGAGGATGGGCAGCAGATAGAACTGCCGGTTGGGGTCGATGTAGGTATCCGGCTCCTTGGCGATGACCGGGAAGTCCGCGGGCAGCGGGTCGGACGTGAGCGCGGCGCGCAGGCGCGCGACGCCCGGCCCCAGGTCCGCGGCCTCCAGCAGACCGGCGAGCCGGTCGTGATCGCGAAAGAACAGGGCCGGATCACGCCTGGAGGTCCGGGTAAAGGCGAGCGTGAGCGTCTGGTGCCAATCGATCGCCTGCCCGGCCTCGATCCACCCCTGGGCGGGGCCCGCCGCGGCGGCGCCGACCTCCACCCAGTCCTGGCCCTGGGCGCCCTGCCGCCCGAAGACGTAGAGGACCGACAGGGGCGGCAACGGCGGCCCCGGCAGGACGGCGCCGCCCGGGGCGGCGCGCAGGCGCGCCGCCGGCCGCGTCAGCACCCGCTGGTAGAGCCCTGGTTTGTCGGGGACGGACAGGGCAGCGCGCGGCGGCGGTGCCGGCGCGGCCGTGACCATCGCCAGCCCGAGCAAGAGGGCGGGCGCCAGCAGTGCCGACAGGACCCGGGGCAGGAAAGACCTCATGGCATCATCGCTCGGTTTGATACGGCAGAATATGGCTATCCGCTGCCACGGGAACAAGGGCCGCGAACCAGCGCGGGGCATTGATCCGCCGCGGCGGCGCCACCATTTCAATGCGCCGAACGATGGTTGGGGGCCGGCACCAAGCCGCCGCCCCGTTCGCTTACCCTGATCACGGTCCTGTTCTTCGGCTGGCTGCTGATCCTCGGCGGCGGCTTCCAGTTGATCGACGCCTTCTACTGCAAGGGCTGGAAGGGCACGCTGGCGCATGTGGCGACGGCGCTGCTCTATCTGCTGGCAGGCTATCTGATCATCCAGGACCCGCGGCTCGCCTCCACCACCTTCACGCTGATCATCGCGGCGGTCCTGATCGCCGTCGGGCTGCTGCGCGGCCTGACCGCCTTCCAACACCGGGGCTCGCCGGGGTGGATTTGGGCCCTGCTGGGCGGTCTTATCTCGATCCTGCTGGGCGCTGTCATCATCGCCCACTGGCCGGTGTCCGGACTCTGGGTCATCGGCCTCTTCGTGGCGATCGAGCTGCTTATGAACGGCTGGGCCTCGATCTTCATCGCGCTGGCGGCGCGGCGCGCGGCGCAGGCCTGAAGGTCGCGGGCGCGGGGGGGCTTGGTCATCATCCCGGCCACTGCGCGCATCGCGAGGTCGCTGGTCCGCACAGCGGACCCTACGGGTTGCACCCCGTAGGGTCCGCTGCGCGGACCGCCCGCCGCTAGCACAGTCCAAGCTCGAGAGTGACATCCGTCGCGGCCTGGGGGCCGCTCCTACGGCGTAGGAGCGGCCCCCAGGCCGCGACGGGTGGCCGCAAGGGCGCGGTGGCCGGAACTATTGGCCGCCCTCTCACTCACTGCGCCGGCAGTGCGGCAATCGGCTGGCTCAACCGGGTCTGAGTCGCGTCGCGCCGGTCGAGGACCCGATAGTAGATCAGCTTCACCCCATCGATCACGACCATCCAGGCCAGACAATAGACCCACACGATACCGATCAGGTCCCAGGGCAGTTGCGGCACCAGGACGCCAAAGGCGCACATCAGGGCCGCCACGGCCTGGGTCGCCACGATGGCCAGGAAGAGCGGCAGGCTCGGATAGGGCGGCACAAACATTGACCGCCTGGTGCGCACCACGAACAGCAGCAGGTGGCCGCCGGCCGCGAGTTGCAGGAACAGCATCGTCTGCAAGTGCTGATGGTCGAGGGCGAAGCGTGCCATCAGGGCCGGGTCGCTCATCCATTCCATCCCGGCCAGGACCAGGCCGAAGCTCTGTGCGATGGCGAAGAGGCCCATCAACGAGGAAAAGACCAGGATGCGCTGCATCTGCCAGCGCACCGGCCGCGGCGCGGTCTCCACATTGTCATAGGCAATGGTCATGATCGGGATGTCGTCGAGCAGGGCGAGCACCACGATCATGATGGCGGTCAGGGGCTGGAAGCCGAAAAAGACATAGGCCATCACCACCACGAACATGATGTCGAGCGTCATGGCGATGCGGTAATAGACATAGCTCCTGATCCGCTCGAAGATCTTGCGCGCCTCGACGATCGCATTGACGATGGTCGAGAGCCCCGGTGCCGTCAGGATCAGGGCGGCGGCGCTGCGGGCGGCATCGGTGGCGCCGCTCACCGCCACACCGCAATCGGCCTCCTTCAGGGCCGGGGCGTCGTTCACCCCGTCGCCGGTCATCGCGACCAGGTGGCCCAACTGCTGGAGGGCCTTGACGATCTGGTATTTGTGCTGCGGGAAGACGCGCCCGAAGCCGTCGGCCCGCTCCACCGCCCGGGCGGCGGACAGGGGGATCTGGTCCGGGTCGGTGCCCTCCTTGAACACGTCGCCCGCCACCAGCAGGTGTCCGCCCATCCCCAGTTGCTTGGCGATCTCGCTGCCGATGGCCACATCGTCGCCGGTGACCATCTTGACCGCCAGGCCGAGCCTCTGGGTCTCGGCGATGGTCGACTTGGCGTCGGGCCGCGGCGGGTCCATCAGTGAGAGCAGGCCCACCAGGGTCCAGGTCTTGCCGTCGTCCCCGGAGCTGGCGACCCCCAGTGCCCGGTAGCCGCGGCCGGCCAGGTCGTTGACCTGGCCGTCATACTTGCCGCGGGTCACCGGGTCCAGGTGGCACAGGTCGGCGATCGCCTGCGGCGCCCCCTTGGCATACTGGAAGCTGCGGCCCTGGGCGTCCGTGACCGTCGCCTCCGTCTTCTTGTTCACCGGATCGAAGGGGACGAATCTGGTCTGGGTGACCGTATCCAGGGCCTTGGGGTCGGCCAGGGCGTGCAGGACCGCCTGGTCGATGGCGTCTTCGCTGTTGCGTTGGCTCGCCAGCGCGGCGGCGAACACCACGTCCTGCGGCTGGGCCCGGCCGTAGGGGATGGGTTCATCCAGCTTGAGCTGATTCATGGTCAGGGTGCCGGTCTTGTCGCTGCACAACACATCGACCCCGGCCAGTTCCTCGATCGCCGAGAGGCGCGAGACGATCGCCTTTTCCTTCGACAGCGCGAGCGCCCCGAGCGCCATGGTCACGGACATCACCGCCGGCATGGCGACCGGTACCGAGGCGATCAGCAGCACCAGCACGAACTGGGCGATGGCGCCCAGGGTGTCCCAACCCCAGACATCGGCGACCACGACATCACGATAGACCTGGAAGCCCACCAGGATGACCGCCAGCGCCGCGGCAAGCAGGATCAGGAAGTCGCCGATCTGCAGCACCGCCTGTTCCGAATGCGACTTGGAGCCGGCGGCGGCGACCAGCTTCGCGGTGCGCCCGAAGAAGGTCTGGTTGCCGGTGGCGGTAACCGCCGCGGTCATGGTCCCCTGCTTGGCGATGCTGCCCGAATAGGCGCTGTCGCCGACCCGCTTGGACACTGGCAGTGATTCGCCGGTCAGGGCCGACTGGTCGACGCTGAGATATTCACCCTCGAGCAGCAGACAGTCGGCCGGCAGGATCTCACCCGCGGCCACCGTGACCAGATCCCCCGGCACCAGGTCGGCGGCATCCACCGACAGCCACTGGCCGCCGCGCAGCGCCCGCGCCTTGAGCGCCAGGCCCTTCTTGAGTGCGGCGAGGGCATTGGCCGCCTTGTTGTCCTGCCAGAAGCCGACCCCGGCGTTGTAGAGCAAGAGTCCCGTCACCACGGCAAAATCCGGCCAGTCGGCGCGGGCCAGCGAGATCAGGGCCGCGGCCTCGATCATCCAGGGGATGGGTCCCCAGAAGTAACCGATGAGCTTGGTCCAGCGGCTCTCCTCGTGGGCGACGATGGCGTTGGGTCCGAACTTCTCAAGCCGGCTGCGGGCCTCGTCCGCGGTGAGGCCCTTGGGCGAGGTCCCGAGTTTGGCCAGTTCCGCCGTGATGGCGGCGGGACCCAGGGTGGTCGGGGCCGCGGTGCCCGTCGGGGCCGCGGCGGCGGCCGTTACCGGTGCCGCACTGGTGTCATCCGCGGCGCCCGGGCCCGCGGCAAGTTGCGTGGTCATAGCATCTCCTCTCCTCTTGTCATTGGACGCGAACCTAACGCGCGGTGGGGATCGCCCGCAAGTCGCGAAATACCCAATATGGGCCGCTCTCCCGGCCCACCCTCGCCCACCGCCCCCAAGCCAGGGCGGGTCATACGCAAACCCTATGTTACGCCAGGCGGCGCCCGTCTGCCGCCGAGGATGCGGCCCACTTTGGGTATTCACCGGATTGAGCAGGTCTGCCGCACCGGCTAGAGTCGCGCTGCGGGATCGGGGGTATTGCCGACCGCGGGGATGAACGCACGCGCACGTCTCGTTGCCCACGACAGAAAAGGGTGTCAGTACCGAACGGCACTGACTAAAGCCGAAAGCATCTCAGAAACCATCGGTTGCGATGAGGTTGTGCGAGCGAAAAACCGTTGCGGACCTGATAGAAGCCAGGAAACACCCCGGAAAATGCCGCTTCAACTCAAGTGGCCGCTTATCGAGGCGCATGTAAGTCGCTGATTTATTGACGCCTAAGCTTAAGTCAGTGCGATTCGAGTCAATACCCTTTACAGTGAAAGTCGATGAAAGGACAAAAATGCCATATCGGTACCGACTCCTTTACCCCTAACCCCTTTACCCTGAAATCATAAACTGGAGGTTCATTCTTGGCTCAAGTTACCGACCCCAGCTTATTGGCGGAAAAAGGACCACATCGGACAGTGGTACTGGATTTACTACGCAATGATTGGGGAAGCCATTTCCCGCAGCAGGGAAAGTTACGTTGACCGCTCAGACTGCATTCGGTCGATTGAGATCATGCGAACCTTATCGGAATCTCCTGTTTTCTACGACAACTGAGAGGCTGATAAGCCGCCTTAAGAGCGAGCCTCGCCACGGGCCTTTTCTCCGGTCTGCAAGTCGATGCCAAGCGGGGCCGCGTGAGGGCCGTAGGGCGGAACGCCGCAGGCGGTTGCGCCGGCCTTGGTCATTATTCCGGCGATCTCGAGGGGGACATCCGTCGCGGCCTGGGGGCCGCTCCTACGGCGTAGGAGCGGCCCCCAGGCCGCGACGGGTTGCCGCAAGGGCGTGTGGCCGGAGTTATGATCAAGGCCGGTTGCTGCCTTGATCATCGTTCCGGCTCTCACCGAGGACTAACGTCTTCAAACTCGGCGTCCACGACCTAGTCGTCGCCCCCGCGGTGGGTCCGAGCGGTGCCGCCCGTCCCGGCAGCGGCGCGCGCGGCCGCGAAGAGCCTGCTCGTCTGCGTCCCCCATCGTCTCGGTCTTGGCGGCAATGGACTTGGCATCGCTGCCCTTCGTGGCAGGAAGCGGCGCCGAGGAAGACACTGCTGCCGAACGCATCGCCGGAATCGCCGACGGCGGCACGGTCGACCGGGCGCCCTCACTGCGGTACGTCGTAATAGCTCAGGTCCAGATACCCGGCCTCCGCCTTGCGCTGTTTGAAATTCCACGCGGTGATCCAGTCGTAGAAGGGCCACAGCCGGGCGCTGTTGCGCAGAATGCCGTAGTGCCCCACGAACGCGTCCCAATCGGCGGGGCTCGCGACGCCGCGCAGTGCGCTGAGAAAGGGCGCCGCCTGCTCCAGGTCCAGTTCGATGAACAGATTGGGGAAGCCGTTGATGACCGTCGGGTAGACGCTGAGCGAATAGAGCGCCGGCATGGCCTCCCCGTCCTGGAAGATCAGGGCGTATTGCGAGGCATAGACGCGGTTGACGACCAGTGAATAGACGCGCGATTCATGCCCGCGGTTGAGCCGCAGCAGGATGACGCTCGGCAGGTAGCGGGTAAAGGGTTGGCCCTGGAGAACGGTGAGGGTGGCGATCGCCCGCTCCCAGTCGTCGTAGGTGGCGAGCGGGGTCTTGAGATCGACCACGGGCTTGAGGTCAGGGTTGAGCCGGTCCGGGGGACCCGCGATGGTGGGTCCCAGGTGCCGTGCGATCTGCGCGACCAGCGCGGTCAGTGGCCGTGCGGGATCGGTCTTGACCTCGCTCGGTTGGTCCGCGCCGGCGAAGGGGATCAGGTCCAGCGCGAGTGAGCCGATGCCCTGGGTCCAGGTATCGCGGACCGCCCGGCGGTCGGCCGGGGGCAGGAGCAGCAGGAAGTTGTCCTCGAATTCCTGGCGCAGATAATTGAAGAAGAGCAGGGTCTCGAGCTTGCCCAGATCGCCGCCCCAGAATTTGAACCCGGCGACGGTGTCGTAGTACATGCGCTCCAACCCGCTGTAGCTCATCAACCAATAGGTGCGCGGGGTGCCGCCTTGGGCGCCCGGGACCACGGAGACGTTGGTGCCGTGGCGCATCACCGTGAGCCAGGCGTTGCGGTCCGTGCCGCCGCCGTTCCAGACGGCGTCGACCGACCAGCCCTGGGGCCGCAACTGGGCCAAGGCCTTGCCGTAGGCATCCACATAGTCGGCGTTGCCGAAGATCGAGCGGTCCATGAAGGTGTTCCAGGTGGCGAGTCCGAGCGCCGGGTCCTGCACCGAGACATCGGCCTTGGGGTCGAGGAAGAAGACCCAGAAGTGATCCTTGACCGCGTAGGTGGCGGTCTGGCCCAGGCAGACCGGGCCATAGATGACGCCGGAGGAGACCGTCTGCGCGTGCTCCAGCAGGAAGCGGGCACGCGCGGATGCCGGGATGGCACGAAAGACGCTGAAGGGGTTGCCGATGCCCCAAGGCGGGTCGAGCGGGGCCTGGGCGTCCCAATGCGCACCTGGTCCGTCCGGACCCAGGAAGAGGTCGGTCAGGTGGGCGATGTCGGCGCGCTTGAGACGCCACAGGAAGAGGTTCTTCTGCATCGGCGCCCCGATGTCCTTTTGCAGGCGATACCAGAAGCGCTTCACCCCGGCATAGGCATAGGGGTCGTCATAGGGCAGACCGGTACCGATGATCGCCACCGGTTCCCCCGGCGGGGTGGAGGAGCGCACGAGTCGGAAGTGCGCCTCGGGCTCCTCCTCGAGGACCAGGCTGGCCAGATAGACATGCTCAAAGATATAGCGCGAGACGAGTTGCCGGCGCGGGTCCGGGTCGTTGAAGAAGGTCTCCCAGCGTGCCACGGCCTCCGGGTGGGTGACCCGGGCGGCTGCTTCCTGCGCTCGCGGGGTCGGGCCCGGGGCACCCGCGCCGATCCAGCGCGTGAGGGTGTCGAAATCCTGGGGATCGATGGCGGGCAGCCCGAAGGGCATCCCCTGGGCCGGGTTCTGCGCCAGTTGGGCCTCGAGCGCGGCGGGGGTGGCGGGGCAGGCGTAGGCATAGCGCCTGGCGTAGGCCGGGGTCAGGGCCTCGCGTGAGAACCCCGGCCGATTGTTGGCGCTGCCCGCGGCCAGCATCCGGTACATGAGCGACCCGTCGAGATTCTCCCGGGCGCCGCCGTCCTGGGCCAGTACCGGGTAAAAACCGATCTTGCGCCACTCTTCGAGGGTCGAGGCCGCGTCCATGTCGGTGCGGGGATAGGCACCGAGGTGGCTCGCATAGGGGTTGAGGGCGAAGGCGCCGCGCTGCACGCCCGCGAAGGTGTCCAGTTTCAAATTGCAGGGCGAGCCCAGACAGCCGTGGCAGGCGATGCAGCGACGATTGAAGATCGGTTGGACATCACGATCGTAGTCGATGGCCGCCGCCTGGTCCGCCACGGGGACGGGCGGGGGCTTGGGTCCCAGTGCGGCCGGTGCGGGAGCGCCCATGAGGGCGGCTATCAGGAGAAACGCAAGTCGGCGGATCATGGCTCGCTCCGATCGGCACCAGCGGGCCTGGGCTGTCGGTCCCGCCGGTTGGGTGAGTTGCCGGCCCGTCGCCGGGCCGGTCGGGGATCAGGTCGCCGCGGTTCCCCGGGCGGCACCCGCAACGTCCGCCTTGGCCGCGCGGCGCGCGGCAAGCGCGACGAAGATGGACGCCCAGCCGTTCAGGAGCAGTTCGATGGCCACGAAGAGCCCGATCACCCAGAGCCCCGACACCGGCCAATGGGCGATGATGATACCGCCGAGCAGGATGGAGATGAGACCGCCGAGCAGGGCCCAGATCCATCCCGGTGAACCCCGGTGTTGAATGGCCATCAGGATGCGCAGCACCCCGACGGCGATCAGGACGGCGGCGATGATCAACGTGAAGGTGGCGGAGGCGAGCACCGGGTCCTGGACGATCAGGTACCCGGCCAGGATATAGAGAAGAGCGGTCAGCACATGCACCAGCACACCCTTCCAACCCTTGCAGTAGAAGGCATCGACCAACTGGAAGGCGCCGCCGACGATCAGCAGCCAGCCGAAGAACAGCACCGTAATCAGGGTCAGGCCCTCGCTCGCGGTCCAGCCCAGCCCGATGGTCCCAAGGACGGTGGACAGGATGCCAAAGGCGAGCAGCCAGCCCCAGTTCCTTTTCAAGTCGCCGAACAGGGCGACCTCTTCGGCGGGCAGCGGGGAAATTGCAAATTCGGACATGGTGGTCGACTCCGGGATAACCTCAGGTAAGCAACAAAGGGAGGCGCTTCGCAGCCGCCCCCAACATCGATCGGCACCCCCAAGCGGTGGTGGCGCCGCGGCAGATCAACCCAATGCGGCGGACTGCGCTTGCGCCTGCACGCGCTCAGGTCGAGTGATGCGTCGCCGCCGGGCTTGGAGGGTTCGGACGGGCCGATCGGATGATCGGATCGGTGCCCATAGCATCGGCTGCCGGCCCAGAGGAGGTGGGGCAGGTCCGTCGCCGCAATAATCCTCTTTGGATGCGGCCGGCACAAGCAGGCCGACCCAGGCGTCGCCTTGCACTGGCCGCGTGACCCGCGGGCAGACGGGCAGGAGACTGAATTTAAGGTGCATAGGCCCTCAGTGACCAGGCGCAAAATACCCATTTTGGGCCGCCCAAGCCGCGTGAGTGACTTCCGGACTTAGGCTGATCCGGCCCGCCTTGGCGCCCACCAAGGCAGGTGGCGGCGCTCGACCCCGAAGAAGAACTGGGGTTGGGTGCCGACCTACGGTATTCTGTCCATCCGGCCGACTGCGAGATACGGCCCGGTAGCCTGGTCGGTCCGGGCTCGATCGCGCACCGGCGCGAGGGCGTAAGGGGGCGATCTACGTAACCCCGGCGCCGCGACGGGCACGCCCGGCGGTCGGCAAGTGGCCCTGAGCCTGCCGCCCAAGACGCCGGATCGGCGACGATCCGATCAGACAACGAAAGAGATGCAGCGGAGCGAGCGATGCCGGGTGAAGCGATACTGGACCTGACCGGGACCATGGAAGGTCTCATCAATGAGCAACAGGAGCCCCAGGCGATCATGCGCAAACTCTTTGACCTCGCGCGGGCACTGCACCAGAGTGAACACGTGGACCGCTTCGCCATCGGCGACGGTTGTTATACGCTGCAGGAATTGAAGCGCATTCAGGACCAGGAGGAGCATGACGCCTTCCTCGCACGGCATCGGCCGGGGCGCTAGGCCAACGACCGGTCCCCCGACGGCCGGGTGCCGAGGTCCTGGGTAGGGCAATGACTTCGCCGCGCAACGGGGCCTTGAGCGCCGTTGCGACCACTGGAGGTCGAGGCTTTAGCCGGTCCGGCGTGCAGGCACCACTGATTTCTCTTGGATATGTCGGCAACCGCCACCGGCTAAAGCCTCGACCTCCGGTTGCGGACGGAGCGCTCGCGGCCGGCAACGATGATCAAGGCCCGCGGCACTCGAGCGGGGTCAACGACCGGGCAAATCGTCGCCAGTTTGCGACATAGTGCGCGGCGGTCTTTTTGATTCCCGCGATCTCCGTGTCATCGAGCCCCCGCACACGCCGCGCCGGACTGCCGAAGACGAGTGAGCCGGCGGGAAAGGTTTGGCCTGCCGTCACCAGGGCCTGGGCGCCGACCAGACAATGGCGGCCGAGGGTGGCCCCGTTCAGCAGGGTCGCACCCATGCCGATCAGGCAATCGTCGGCGATGGTGCAGCCGTGCAGGATCGCGCGGTGACCGATGGTGCAGCCGGCGCCGATGGTGATTGCAAAGCCGGGGTCAGTATGCAGGACGGTCCCGTCCTGGACGTTGGAGCCGGCACCCACCAGGATTTCCTCATTATCACCGCGCGCGACGACGCCGAACCACAGGGAGGCATCCTCGAGCAGTGTGACCTTGCCGATCACCTGGGCGTCCGGGGCGATCCAGTACCGCTCCGGGGCCGGAAGCGAGGGTGCAACACCGTCGAGGGCATAGAGCGGCATCGATTGGCTCCAAGATGAGGATTGATTCGACTGTCGGGCGGCCCATGGGGTCCTTGGCGGACGGCCGCAGGACGCTCCAGGCCGGTTGCAGCCCATGGCCAGCCCAGTCTAGGTGGGCTGCGCAGCGCGAGTCAACGCGCGCGGCCCCGCCAGGCCGCCGGCACCCGGGGTCGTCGCAAAGGCCCATTTTGGGTATCCTCCGACTTGCGGGCGCAGCAACCGCGGCGCTAAGTTCACCGGGACCGGTCGCGGGGTCACTTGCAACACCTGGCCCTCCGCCCCATGGTCGGCGGCAGGGCCGGCCCCGGACACCGTCAGGTAATGACCGGCATCCGCTCCCACCGTTTGGCCACCACGAGGATCATACCCATGGGCGACAGCGACAACAGTGAGAAGATCGAGATCGCGCGCTATCACCGCGAGATCGTTGAGGACTTCCAGCACATGCTGAAGAAATATGTCCGCATCATGGAGTGGGACGTGCCCGATGTCGATGAACAGGAGGCGCGCAACCTCGTCATGCAAGCGCTCAAGTCCGCGCTTGCCGAGATCGAGGCGGGCCAGGGCTAGCCCAGGGTGACACCACACAGGGCGGCCGCGTCGGCCGATCATCGGGGGACAGGCGTCATGAATTACACCAAGAAACTGATCGTCGCGCCGGGCAGCAAGGTCCGGCTCCGGGAGTTCGATCCGGCCTTTCACGGCAAAGGCGCGGCCGAGCAGAATGCGGACGAGGAACTGGCGGCGGCCAAGGCCCGGCTCGGCGAACTCCAGCGCAAGATGTATGGCGACAACCAGCACTCGCTCCTGATCGTGCTGCAGGGCCTGGACGCCGCCGGCAAGGACGGGGTCTGCTGGCACGTCATCGGCGGCATGGACCCCCAGGGGTGCAAGGTCCAGGGGTTCAAGGTGCCCACCGCCGCGGAGGCGGCGCACGACTTCCTGTGGCGCATTCACCAACACGCGCCGGCCAAGGGGGAGGTGGCCGTGTTCAACCGCTCGCACTATGAGGACGTACTGGTCGCCCGGGTCCATAAACTGGTCCCGCGCAAGGTCTGGGAACGGCGCTACGACCTGATCAATGAGTGGGAGCGCCTGCTCCAGGTCGAAAACGGCACGACTATCCTCAAGTTCTGCCTGGTCGTCTCGAAAGAAGAACAACTCAGGCGCTTCGCCGAGCGGTTGGACGACCCCCATCGGCAGTGGAAGATCAGCGACGCCGATTATAAGGAGCGCGAATTCTTCAGCGACTACCTGGACGCCTTCGACGAGGCCCTGGAGCGCACCTCGACCGCGCAGGCCCCCTGGTTCACCATCCCCTGCGACCACAAATGGTTCCGCAACCTGGCCGTCGCCAACATCGTCGCCGAGGCCCTGGAGGCGATGGACCTGCAATATCCCAAGCCCACGGTCAACCTCGAGCAAGTCCGGCGCGAGTACCACTCGGCGGTAGGCGAGGAGAAGGCGGGAGGGAAGCGCAAGAAGGACTGAGAGCGGCGCCTAAGCTGCGGGGGCTTCCTGCATCCCGGGCCATCCGTCACCCGTGTTTCGCCATCACCACAGGCCTCGTCGCCATCATAACAAGGGGATCCGCAATGAAGTCATCAGCCGCCGGTGCCACATTGGTCCTGGTCACGTCCCTGTATTCGGCAGCCGTGCTCAGCCAGTCACCCGCCTCACTGTTCTCCGGTCCTGTCAGCGTTCAGGGCAAGGCCTTCCAGGACGCGCGCGGCCAACGCTTCATCGTGCGCGGCGTCGCGCTGGCCTCCAATACCCAAGGTAAGGATTTCCTGGCGGATACCAACTACGACTATATGTCGACGCAAATCCTGCCGCGACTTCAGGATCTCAATGTCAACACCATCCGGGTGTACAGCGTCGATGCGGGCGCCAACCATGACCGCGTCATGGCCCTGCTGCAGGACGCCGGCATCTATGTCATGGTGGGCATGGCGACCTCGCAAATCAATATCAACCGGGTCAACCCCACCTATACCCCGGAGCTGCGCAACCGGGTCTTCAACGTCATCGACGCCTTCTCAAAATACCCGAACACGCTGGCCTTTTCCGTCGGTGGGACAGAGCTATAGCAGGCCGCTGTTGGTGGATAACCTGTCCGGGCAGGTCGCGTTTGAGTTCTTCAATGAACCCAATGGCTTCGGGCTCTATAACGAGGACGCCGTACCGACCGAAACCGCCAAGGGCGGGGCGGCGGCATTGAGTGCCCAGTTCGCGCAGGTGAGCACCCTTTCGACCCCCATGCCGAGCGTCAACCCGACATCAGTGGAGTGTCCAGCCGATTTCAACCCGGCCCTCCTGACCCCGGGCTCCGTCATCGGCATCAGGGCCATGAACTATGCGTCCCAGGAACTGCTGCTGTCTCAAAGTAACGAAATCATCACCCGGCTGCCGCAGGCCAATACGAACGGCGACCCCTCGGTCACGGCCGCCAAGATCGACGCTGGTCAGGAGCTCTGGATTCTCGACCTCTCCTACAATTCCGTCTGCACCGTGCAGGCCGGACAGATCAGCGAGGGAGCGACGGTGCGCAATAACGTTGCATGGGGCCAACCGTGTAATACGTCCCAGTAAGATCACCGGCTTGGGGTTGCACGCCGGCGGCGCAACCTCAAGCCTGCAATGTGCCTGACGCGATCTGAGAATGGCGCCCGGACCTCGACCTGAAGCGAAGCGCGGGCCCGCTACATCAGGTATCTGACCCAGACCCAGGCGACCAGCAGGGTCGTCAAGGCGACCGGCACGCCGACCTTGGCGAACTCCCAAAATGAGATGTTGAGCCCCCTGGCATTGGCCGCATCGACCACGATGATATTGGCCAGGCTGCCGATGACAATAAGATTGCTCGACAGCCCGCTGGCCAGTGCCATCAGGGGCCCGGCCGCGGGGTCACTGGCATAGGGCAGGAGCAGCATGACGGTGGGTACATTCGAGGTGATGTCGCTCAGGATGGCGCTCGCGGCGAAGAGTACGCCACTATGCTGGAGGTCGAAACCGGCCGTCTTCAGGTCCGCGACCAATTGCTGGGGCATCCCCGTATCCTGGAAGGCGCCGTTGACGATGAAGAGCCCGACGAAGAGGATCAGCAGGCCCCAGTCCATCCGGTGCAGCATGCTGCGCGACATAAAGCGGGCGTTGAACAGCATGAAGGCCCCGGCACTGGTCGCCACCAGGCCCCGGTTCCAGTCGGTGAAGATGAAGGCATAGAGGACGAAACCCAGGACCAGCACGCCTTTGCCGGTTTCCCAGCGGTCGAATCGGGGCGCATCCGGGGCCGCCGCCGGGGCGACGCCAAGCGGCGCGGCTGAGCGTTCCAGCCGCCAGCGGTCGCGGTAGAAGAACATCAGGGCGAGCCACACGACGGCCAATGACAGCAGGGCGGGCACCGCGGTGTAGGCCATGAAGCCCGCAAACGAGAGGTGCAGTTGCTCGCCGATCAGCATGTTCTGGGGGCTGCCGATGATGGTCGCCACCGAACCGGCATTGGTGGCAAAGGCGATGGCCAGGAGAAAGGGCACCGGATTCAGGCCGCGGCTCAGACTGATGGCGAGCACCACCGGGGTCATGGCAACCGCCACCACGTCGTTGGTGAGAAAGGCGGACATGGCACCCGCGAGCGCAATGAGCAGGGCGAGCAGGACCGGCGGCGGCGTCCGGACCCGGGCGACGGCCGCCGACACCGCGGCATAGAGTCCGGACATCTCGAATTGGATCGAGATCAGCATGAGCCCAAAGAGCATCCCGATGGTACTGAAGTCGATGCTGGCCAGGGCCTGGGTCTCGGTCAACCTGGAGGCGGCCAGGAGGGCGACGGCACCGCCCAAGGCGATGGCTGCGCGGTCCACCTTGAGCCACGGCAGGTGGCCGAGCATCATGCCCAGATAGACCACGACAAAGACGATCAGGACCATGGACATGGAACCGCCCCCAGAAAGAGTTCAGTCGCAAATGCACGCGAATGAACGCGCGAGCAGGGTTGTTTGACGCGATCCCGCGGCCGTCGGCGGCCTGAGGGGCCCGGAGGCTGGGACTGCGGTGGTGCGCCAGAGGATATCAGGTCCCGCCGCGGCCGACACCCAGGCGCACGCGGCGCTCTTCGGCCAGTCGCGGGCGGTGGTGTCGGTCGAGGATATCGCGACCCGGGTCGACGGACGGGCCTTGATCATGATTTCGGCCCGTCAGCGAACGTCGATGTCTGGTCCGCACAGCGGACCCTACGGCCCTGCGTCCGTAGGGTCCGCTGCGCGGACCAGCGACCTCTCGCGCGGCAGGGTAGCGGGCGTTTTCGATCAAGCCGGCGAACGCGCCATGGGCTCGCCAAGGCCCCACGCACCCACCCGTCATCTAGGGGTCCAGCGCCAGAGGTATGGAATGGATTCCATAGCAAATGGGCGCGGAACCCTTCGACAGGCTGGCGGAAAGGCCCCAGATAGCACTATAACCGATTGTTTTTGCTACGCCCAACCAGAGCGACCAGTAGCGATCACTTCTGGCACGCCGGATGCTTATTACTAATCAAGCGACCGAGTCGGCAGGACGCAATGCCGGGAACCCCTGAACCGCCAACTCCAATGACGCGGCTTAAGGTGATTCCCGGCGAAGTGGGCGAAAGGATTCGCGCTGTCACCCAGGCCCGGTGGGTTCGCTTCCAGCGCACATCATGTGCATTTTTTTCCGACGTTCAGAGGGTTAAGAAAATGGCAAAAGTCGCCAACTCCACCGATTCCTCCAGCCTGGCCGAAGTTGTTGACCGCATCCTGGACAAGGGCATCGTGATCGATGCGTGGTTGAAGGTCTCGCTCGTCGGTATCGAGTTGCTCGCCGTCGAAGCCCGTATCGTCATCGCGTCGGTTGAGACCTACCTGAAGTATGCCGAGGCCATCGGCCTCACCGCGCCCGCCGCTGCCCCGGCCTGATAGCGCGCCTCGCGCCAAAAAAAAGCCGCCGCGGTGCCTTTGGCACCGCGGCGGCTTTTTTTTGCCTGCTGCGGGCTTTGGCCCCCTGGTGATGATCCCGCTACAATCGTGGCGCGCCCGACCGCGGCGCGGTGGACAGGAAACCCCTGCCCCGATGACCACCCACCCGTCGCGAGGACCAGCCATGCGCAGACGTGATTTCCTGAGAAGCGCCGGCATCGGCGCCGCCGCTGCCGGTCTGGCCCTCCCGGCCCGGGCCGAGACCCCGACCATCAAGTGGCGCCTGGCATCGAGCTTCCCCAAGAGCCTGGACACCATCTACGGCGGCGCCGAGACCCTGACCCGACGGGTGTCCGAACTGACCGAGGGTCGCTTCGAGATCCGGGTCTTCGCCGGCGGCGAGCTGGTCCCGCCCTTCGGGGTGCTGGACGCCGTGCAGCAGGCCACCGTGGAGTGCGGCCACACCGTCTCCTATTACTATTTCGGCAAGAACCGGGCCCTGGCGCTCGAGACCACTATCCCCTTCGGGCTCAATGCCCGGCAACTCAACGCCTGGACCTGGTACGGCGGCGGCATGGAACTGCTGCGCGCCCTGTTCGCCGAGTACAACATCCTGAACTTCCCGGGCGGCAGCACCGGGGCCCAGATGGGCGGCTGGTACCGCAAGGAAATCCGGTCACTGAAGGACATCGAGGGGCTCAAGATCCGCATCCCCGGCTTCGGTGCCGAGATCTTCTCCCGCATGGGCGCCCTCCCCCAAACACTCCCCGGCGCCGAGGTCTATCCCGCCCTGGAGCGCGGGGCCATCGACGCGGCGGAATGGACGGTCCCCTCGGACGACGAGAAGCTCGGCTTCTACAAGGTCGCCAAATATTATTACTACCCGGGCTGGTGGGAGCCGGGTGCCCAACTCGTCTTCTATGTCAACAAGGACCAGTGGGCCGCACTCCCGCCCGCCTACCAGGCCGCCTTCCAGACCGCCGCCGCGGAGGCCCACATGATGATGCTGGCCGCCTACGACGCCAAGAACCCGCCCGCCATGCAGCGGCTGGTGCAGAACGGTGCGGTGATCAAGCGCTTCCCGGACGACGTGCTGCTCAAGGCCTACGAGACCGCGCTGGCCGTCTATGCCGAAGAGTCGGCCAGGAACCCCGCCTTCAAGGGGATCTATGACTCGCTGCGCACTTTCCAGGAGACCTCCGATGCCTGGTGGGGAGTGGCAGAGTCGTCGATGACCAACTTCTTGTTGGCGATGCGGCGAAAGAAGTAACCGTTCTTGAGGCCGAACCAGTGCATCTGCGCCACCGTCCTGACCGCGTGGCCAGGCAGCGCTCGCGCAAGTCGTCGATCAATGCATTCGTCGAGCAGTATCCTAAGCTGCGGCAAGGGTCTTCTCCTTGACTTCCTCCAGGAAGCCAATCACCTGCTCCCGGCGGACACTTGGGAAGCCTTCGAGAAAATCATCAATCGACTCACCGCCCTCCAAGTAGTCGATCAAGGTCGCGATCGGCACGCGGGTTCCGGTGAATACGGGCGTACCGCCCATCACTTGGGCGTCGATCTCGATTACTGTGGGATGCATGGGGTGCCTCGCTTAGACCATGTGGGGTGCTCGACAAGGCGATGTGTCGCGCGCGCTCGTCGGGTGATTATAACCTGGCGTAACCGGGATGATGAAGGCCGCAGCCTCATTGCTTCCCACTTTCGTCCTGCACCTTGAACGCCCCATCATATTCCTGACTATCGAGCAGGCTGGCCCCGCCCCCCTGATCCGGGATCGTGACCTCCGTCGGGGTCCCGCGGGCCGCGGTGGTATCGAGCCCCCAGTTCACCACCTGGGGAAAGGCGACGATCAACACGACCATGAGCACCTGGATGCCCAAAAAGGGCACCGCCCCCCAATAGATATCGGCGGTGCGCACCGCGGGCGGCGCGACCGAGCGCAGATAGAACAGGGCAAAGCCGAATGGCGGATGCATGAAGCTGGTCTGGAGGTTGACCCCGATCAAGACCCCGAACCAGACCAGATCGATCCCGAGCTTCGCCGCCACCGGGGCCAGGAGCGGCAGGATGATGAAGGCGATCTCGAAGAAATCGAGGAAGAACGCGAGCACGAAGACCATGAGGTTAACGACGATCAGGAAGCCCAGTGCCCCGCCGGGCAGCCCAAGCAGCAGATGCTCCACCCACAGGTCCCCACTCACTCCCCGAAAGGTCAGGCTGAAGACGCTGGAACCGATCAGGATGAAGACCACGAAACTCGTGATCTTCGCCGTCGCGGCCATTGCCTGCACCAGCACGGCACGGGTCAAGCGGCCCTTGGCGAGGGCCAGCAGCAGCGCACCCACGGCCCCCATGGCCCCGCCCTCGGTCGGCGTCGCCCAGCCGATGAAAATGGTCCCGAGCACCAGGAAGATGAGCGCCAGCGGCGGGATCAGGGCGACGCTGATCCGCCAGGCCAGGGCGCGCCCGCGCAGGGTCCGCGCCGACGCGGGCAAGGCCGGGAGTGCGTGCGGACGCAATACCGAGTTGCCGAAGACATAGAGTACATAGAACCCGGTCAGGAGCAGCCCCGGCAGCAGCGCCCCCTTATACATATCCCCCACCGAGCGGCCGAGCACGTCGGCCATCACGATCAGCACCAGTGAGGGCGGGATGATCTGAGCCAGGGTCCCGCTGGCCGCGATCACCCCCGCCGCCAGGGGCCGGTCATAGCCGTAGCGCAGCATGATGGGCAGCGAGATCAGCCCCATGGCGATCACCGAGGCGGCGACCACCCCGGTAGTGGCAGCCAGCAGGGCGCCGACGAAGATCACCGCATAGGCGAGGCCCCCACGCACCCCCCCGAAGATCCGGCCCACCGTATCGAGCAGGTCCTCGGCCATACCGCTGCGCTCGAGCACCAGCCCCATAAAGGTGAAAAAGGGGATCGCGAGCAGGATCTCATTGCGCATGATGCCGAACACCCGGTCCGGCAGGGCCTGCAGCAGGGCCGGGGTAAGCAGCCCAAGCTCGACCCCGATCCAACCGAACAGCATCCCGACCGCGGCGAGCGAGAAGGCGACCGGATACCCGATGAGCAGAAACAGCACCAGGGCCGAGAACATCACCGGCGCCAGATTGGCGGCGAGCCAGATCGTCATCTCAGTGCCCCGCCGGGACGGCCGGCAGTGGCCGCCGCCCCATCAGGATCGCAGCACCCTTGATGATCTCGGAGACGCCCTGGGCGGCGAGCAGCGAGAAGGCGATTGGAATGGCGAGCTTCATGGGCCACCACCACAGGCCTCCCGGATTGAAGGACGACTCGTTCTGGTGAAAGGAGAGCAGGAACCAGCCCCAGGAGTCCCAGACGATCAGCACAGACACAGGCAGCAGAAACAGCAGCGCCCCCAGGCAATCGACCCAGACCCGGCCGCGCGGCGGCAGTCGCGTATAGAGGATGTCGACCCGCACATGGCCCTGCTCCTGGAGGGTCCAGGGGGCGCAGAGCAGAAACACGAGGCCGAACATGAACCACTGCGCCTCGATCATGGCGTTCGAGCCCCAATCGAGCAGATAGCGCAGGGTCGCGGTCAGGGCGCTGAGCAGCACGCAGCCCAGGACCAGCCAGATCGTGGCGCGCCCGATCCGGCGGTTGAGGGCATCGATGACTGCCGCGAGGCGCAGCAACAGGTCCACTCTCGGGCGACTCCGGTAACGACGAGGATTGGACGTAACAGTACCAGAGGGGGCGGGCTGGGACCATGGGGTCCGCAGCGCGCCAGCACCGGATCAGGGCAACGAGTCGGCCCCCGCCGCCCCGTTCTGTGGCTAGCCGTACCCCAAATGCCGCGTCCGGCGGCTGCATGTGACCCGCACCTGAGGCCGCCCGCAGCCTGCGCTCACGCTGGTCTGTAATCCGGAAAATAGTCTACAATTTGGCCTCAATCGCTCGCTGGCCGGTCCCACGGAACCCCTCGCAGACCCGGCTTGTGCCTCACCGAGCGTCGTCTGCGGCACGACACGCCTCCCGGCCGTTGGCGCTGACCCTGGGCTTGGGACGAGTCAGAGCCTAACCTTAAAATCGCACGCCATCAGGTTTGTGCCATTTGCAGTGTCCGTAGGCGCGCGCTCCGCTATAGGCCCCACGTTATGCATCATGAACAACGCTGAGCAATGTATTTGGCCACCTTACGAGGTATTCTATATCAGCAGTATGCAATTCAATTGCCAGTCTGCCGTGAGTTCGATGGCCCGAGTTTCTTCGGTGTTTGAGCAACTTCCGTTGCGACCGACACATGAGGATGCTGTGGCGTTGCCATCTCAGAACATACTCAACGAGATTCAGAATGTCATCCTCCAGGGTGCCGCGCTTTCGCGTTACTTCTGGCCAGTTCGTAAGGGCCACAAGAATCGGGCCGAACATTTGAAACGGGCGTTCTCTGTCGATAAGTTCAGCCCGCTTTACGATCGGAACCTCAGAAATGCAATCGAGCATTTCGACGAAAGATTTGATAAATATCTTAACTCCGGGATCGTTGGCTACATATTTCCGGAGTTCGTTGGCCCTCGCCCCATCGAAGATGGCGTTCCAGGCCATTTCTTTCGAGCCTATCAGGCGTCACTGGAACTCGCCCAAAACTCCTGAGTAGAGGCATTTGTTGTGAGCCTGTTTTCGTTGCAGTGTAAAGGTGAATTAACGTATGTCCGACGCGAGCGAGCTTTATGGCAGTGATTATCACGCCTGGGCGAATAAACAAATCGATGCCCTGAGCGCCGGGCGTTTTGCCGATTTGGACATTGTACATTTGCTCGAGGAGCTTAGAGACATGGGGCGAAGCGAGCGGAACGAGTTGGAAAACCGTCTCGTCATATTGCTTGCCCACCTTCTGAAATGGCAATTTCAATACGGCCAGCTCTCCGAACGCTGGAAGGAATTCAAAGGTGACAGTTGGCGTTCGACGATCGTGGAGCAGCGGGACCGAATCGCGAGGCGGCTTGAAAAATCCCCGGGGCTCAAGTCCGGACTTTCCGGCCTGATCGAAGAAATTTATGGCGATGCGGCCGGATTGGCAGCAAAAGAGACTGGCATTCGCATCAACTGCTTTCCGTCAGTCTGCCCATACACGCAGGAACAGATATTGGATGAAGGATTTTTTCCTGCGCACTCGGAAAGAAGATCACTATGAGCAGGCCGCGACCTGGCTGGGCGTTGAACCGGCGGCTGTCGAACGCGCCGCACGCGCGACAGAGCAGCGGGGGCGATGCCCGCGTACCCTATAGGTTTTTGTATCCGGTTTCGGCTGGTTGAATTTCCTATCCGTTCAGGGCAAGATCTTGCTGGACTTCGTTTTTCCCGGCGGCGCGACGACCGGCGTCGTAGCGCCTGGTGCGTACCAAGCCAACCGCACAGGTGCGGATCTTCTTCAAGGACCCGGCGTACCTGCCCGCTATCGTCTCGGCAAACTGATCACTTACAAGGCAAGAGGGGCGCACCATGGCTGAATTCTTCGCAAGCGGGCACAGCATCGACCTGGTCCTGTTTCTGATCGGTGTGGAGGCGATCACGCTCATGGTGCTGTGGCGCAAGGGCCGGTGCCCAGTGCCGCCGCTCGGAACCCTGCTGATCCTCGCCCCCGGCAGTTGTCTGTTGCTGGCGGCGCGCGCGGCCCTCACCGGCGCTGCTTGGCAGTGGGTGTCATTCTTTCTCCTCTTGGCGCTCGTCATACACCTGGTGGATCTGCGGCAGCGGTGGCAGGATTGGGGTCGTTGAGACTCGGCCAAGGGTCAGCAAGACAAGTGGTTTTTCGGGGTGCACAAGGTTGCGGGCGGCTGGCGCAACGATGACCGAGGACCAAATGTCAGTGCAAGGCCCGGGAATTCGCCGTAACGTGGCACACCTCTATTCGGGAGATCAATCGATGATGGGCTGGACCACCGACAAGATCCCGTCGCAAAGCGGGCGGCTCGCCGTCGTTACCGGCGCCACCGGCGGCCTCGGTTATGAGGCGGCACTCGCGCTGGCGGCGGTGGGTGCCGAGGTCGTGCTGGCGGGTCGCAACGACGGCAAGGGCGCTCAGGCGGTGTCACGCCTGCGCGCCGCCCACCCTGGCGCAACGGTGCGTTTCGAGCGGCTCGACCTGGCCTCGCTCGCCTCGGTCGCTGCCTTTGCGCAGACGATGCTCGCCGCGGGACGGGGTATCGACCTACTCATCAACAATGCCGGGATCATGGCACCGCCCGACAGGCAACTGACCGTCGATGGCTTTGAACTGCAGTTTGCCACCAACTATCTCGGTCATTTTGCCCTGACGGCCCGGCTGCTGCCGCTGCTGCGGGGCGTCCCCGGCGCCCGCGTGGTCAACGTCAGCAGCCTGGCGGCGAGCCTGGATTCGATCGATCTCACCGACCTGCAGTCGGAACTGACCTATGTCCCGTTCCAGACCTATGGCATGACCAAGCTGGCACTGCTGATGTTCGCATTGGAATTGCAGCGCCGCAGCGAGGCCGCAGGCTGGGGGATCGATGGCATGGCGGCCCATCCGGGCTACGCCCGCACTGACATTATCAGCAACGGACCCGCCTCACGCGGCTTACTCGGGGTGCTCTGGCGGATCGCGAAGCCGCTGCTGCTGCCGCTCAGCCCGGCGGCCCCACTGGCCGTACTGCCGATCCTGTTCGCCGCGACCGCGCCGCAGGCGCGCGGCGGCGGGTTTTACGGGCCGACGGGGTGGCGCGAACTCAAGGGCCCACCCGGAACGGCCACGATGCCTGCCAAGGCGTTGGACGGCCCGGTCGCCGCCCAGCTATGGGAGACGTCGGAACGACTGGCCGAGGTGAGGTTTGCGTGAGGGGCCTGGCGTTCGGGGTCATCGTCTGTCCCGGTCGCGCGAACGGGCACTGATCACATAAACTCGGCCGCCCTATTGGACGGGGAGTCGCTGATCCGCGCAGCGGACCCTACGGGCTGAGGTTCCTTCCAGGGCCGTCAGCCGGGGTTCGCCGCGCAGCCCGTCGCGGCTGAAGCCGCTCCCACAGCGTCGCTGCGCGACTGCCACGAGAGCCTCGGCCTCCTGTGCGGGAGCCATGGGCGGCGACAAACGCGGCATCAGCGCCGAGCCTTTAGTGTCAGCCGGTTCGGCTACGACACGCGGTGGCGCATCGCAGTTCCCCGGCGCCCACGGGACGACGGTCGAACCCTCGGAATAGTACGATCAGCGGCCCGAAATGAGGCGACACCAGGCCCCCGGATGCTATACTGTCAACCAGTCTTGACACCACGCAGAGTACATCTGAGTTGACAGTCCCGTCCCCGAGCGTCCCCCAGCCTGCCGCCTCCCAGTCGCAGACGCACAAACCCCACGCGGTGATCATCGGCAGCGGCTTCGGCGGCCTGGCGGCCGCGGTCCGGCTCGGGGCGCGCGGCTATCGGGTGACGGTGCTGGAGCGTCTGGATGCCCCCGGGGGCCGTGCCTATGTCCATCACCAGGACGGCTTCAGCTTCGACGCGGGTCCTACCATCATCACCGCCCCCTTCCTGCTCGATGAGTTGTGGGCACTGTGCGGCAAGCGCTTCGCGGACGAAGTGGAACTGCGGCGGATGGAGCCCTTCTACCGTATCCGCTTCGACAACGGCGAGCACTTCGACTACAGCGGTGACCCGCAGCGCATCCACGCGGAGATCCTGCGCTTCGCCCCCGCTGACCTGGAAGGCTACGAGCGCTTCCTGAAGAAGAGCGAGGCGATCTTCCGCGTCGGCTTCGAGCAACTGGCCCACAAGCCCTTCGGCTCCTTCATGGACATGGTGCGGATCATCCCGCCGATGCTGAAGCTCCAGAGCTATCGCAGCGTCTACAGCCTGGTGTGCTCCTATATCAAGGACCCGCGGATGCGGACCATCATGTCCTTCCACCCGCTCCTGATCGGCGGCAACCCCTTCACGGCGACCTCGATCTATGCCTTGATCTCATACCTTGAGCGGGAATGGGGCGTGCATTCGACCATCGGCGGGACGGGCGCCATCGTGCAGGGCTTAGTCGGTCTGATCGAGGGCCAGGGCAATCAGGTCCGGTGCGGTGCCGAGGTGGCGGAGATCCTGACCACCGAGCGCACCGCTCGCGGGGTGCGGCTGACGAACGGGGAGGAGATCGACGCCGCGATCGTGGTCTCGGATGCAGACCCCGCCTGGACCTACAAGCACCTCCTGCCCTCGATCAAACGCCGCCGCTGGCCGGACTGGCGGATCAAACGCTCGCAGTACTCCAACGGGCTCTTTGTCTGGTACTTCGGGACCCGCCGCCAATATCCCGACGTACTGCACCATACGATCCTCATGGGTCCGCGCTACCGCGAACTGATCAAAGACATCTTCGGCCACAAGGTGCTGGCCAAAGACTTCAGCCTCTACCTGCATCGCCCCACCGCCACCGACCCCTCGGTGGCGCCGCCCGGGTGCGACACCTTCTATGCCCTGGCCCCGGTCCCGAACCTGGATAGCGGTACCGACTGGGAGACCCAGGCCGAGCCTTACCGCCAGGCGATCTGCGCCTATCTGGAGCAGAGCCTGCTGCCGGGGCTGTCCGAGAATCTGGTCACCTCCAGGGTGACTACCCCACTCGATTTCAAACACCGGCTCCTTTCGTACAAGGGCGCCGGCTTCAGCCTGGAGCCCGTGCTCTGGCAAAGCGCCTGGTTCCGCCCCCACAACGCCAGCGAGGAGGTGCGTCACCTCTATCTGGTGGGGGCCGGTACCCATCCCGGCGCCGGCGTCCCCGGCGTCATATCATCCGCCCGTGTACTCGATACGGTGGTCCCCAATGCGACAGCCTTCGCTTAGCCCTCGCTTCTCGACCCCCGCCGACCAGGCCGCCTGCCGCGACCTGCTCTGCGGGGGTTCCCGGTCCTTTTACGCCGCGTCGCTGTTGCTGCCGCGCTCGGTCTATGAACCGGCCACGGCACTCTATGCCTTCTGCCGCATCGCCGACGACGAGATCGACCTCGCCGACCGCCCCCATGACGCGGTGATTGCGTTGCGTCAGCGCCTCGATGCAGTCTACGCCGGCCGCCCCATGCAGATTTCCGCGGACCGCGCCCTCGCCGATGTGGTCCAACAGTTCGCCGTTCCCCGTACTCTATTGGATGCCCTGATCGAAGGTTTTGCATGGGACGCGGAGGGTCGTTGTTACGAGGACCTCTCGTCGGTCTATGCCTATTCCGCGCGCGTGGCCGCCACCGTCGGGGCCATGATGACGCTCCTGATGGGCGTGCGCGACCCGGACCTCATCGCCCGCGCCTGTGATCTGGGTGTGGCGATGCAACTCTCCAACATCGCCCGGGACGTGGGGGAAGATGCGGCCAACGGCCGGCTCTACCTGCCGCGCCAGTGGCTGCGCGAAGAGGGGCTGGACCCGGACGCCTGGCTGGCCAACCCGGTCTGGAGCCCCGCCTTGGGACGCGTGGTTGCGCGGTTGATCGACGCCGCGGAGGGGTTGTACGCCCGCGCCGATCAGGGGATCGGCGGTCTGCCGCTGCGCTGCCGCGCCGGGATCGGGGCCGCGCGTCACCTCTATGCCGAGATCGGTCATGAGGTCGGTCGCCGCGGTTGGAACTCGGTATGTAGCCGCGCCGTGGTCTCCCCTCGCCGCAAGGCACAGTTGCTCCCGCGGGTGCTGGCGGCCGCCTTCCCCCGCCGGACCGTTGCCCTGCCGCCCTTGGCCGAGACCCTGTTCCTGGTCGAGGCGGTCAGGGCTCAGCCTCTGTCGCAGCCCGTCGGGTCACAGTCGGTCAAGCCGGTGTCCATCAATCCCCCCGCCCTTCCGGCCAGTCCCCCCACGATCGAGAGTCGCGTAGTGTGGGTCCTGGATCTCTTTGCGCGGCTGGAGGAGCGCGATCGGCAACGTCGTAACCAATCGGCCTGGCAGGGCGCCGGTCTGTCCGCGATGGCGCCCGAAGCCATGTCCGTCGATTAGGAGCAGTTCACTAATGGTTAAGCAATTGCATTAGGGACTGCCTATAGCGCCATTTTCGTTGTCGTTGTCGTAATCGAGGTTATGTAGTGCATCGCTTCTGCGATTACGATTACGACAACGACAACGATTGCGTTTGGCTCGTTGCTTAGAAGTCGGGCAATGTCAGGACAAGACCTATCCGGCCTGATCGAACTGCTGTTCGTCGTCGGCCTGCTGTTCTGGTTCTGGAGGTCCCAGACCGCGTCGCCGCGCCGCGGCGAGGAGGGGGACCAAGGCAAGGAGCACCGGCCGCCGCCCGGCGACGGCGCGGCGCCCCCACCCCAAAGCTGAAGCCAAGCCCCTGCACCGGCGACGCCGTTGCCGGGGCCCGGCGACTCAGGCTTTGCCCCCGAAGGCGTCGATGGCCGCCCGCAATTCGGGATGGGTTCGCGCGTACTGCTCGATAGCGATCCCCGCGACGATCGCGTCCCAGGCCTGGCGCAGACTCGCCGCACCGCCGGTCGGCCCCATCGGATGGCCGAAGACCCCGCGCCCGGGGATGAAGCCGAAATCGACACTGCCCACCCGCCGGTAGACCCCCTCGAGCGTCCCGGCCCAGTCGCTCCCGCCGGGGATCGGGAGGCTGCGCGCGATCGGCCCCATGGGGTCGAGGCAGGCGGCGACCCCGTCCAGGACCTCGGCCTCGTCCATCCCCATGCGCCCCCCGAAGCCGGGCATGACGATTGCGTCCAGTCCCGCCAACCGCTGGAGCTTGATCAGTACCCGCGTGTGAATCCCGTAACCCGGCACGCGGCTCAGGGCCGCGATCATGGGGAAGTGCCCGATCAGGGGCACCCGCGCGTGCCCGCTCAGCATCCGCACGGCGCTCAGGCCCACCGGCAGGGCGTTGATCAGCAACATGTTCGCGCCGTTCGCTACCGCCAAGTCGTGAAGTTCGAGCAGCCGATCCACCTCGTCGGTGATGTTGGCCATGTATCCCTTGGCCACCCCCGTCACTGCCTCGGCCCGCCGCCGCGCCTCCCCCAGCAGGGCCGACCGCCGGTCCAGGGGACACCAGGGGGCATCTGCCAGCATCTCATCGTCCTTGGCCACGTCGAGCCCACCCAGCCAACCCTGATAACCGAGTTCGGCGAAGGGCTCGGGCGGGAGTCCGATGTTGGGCTTGATGACGCCGAAGAAGATGGGGCGGCCGTGGACGCCGAGCAGGTCGCGGATGCCGTCGAGGCCGAAGCGGGGACCGGAGAAGGAGCTTAGAAAGCCGTCCGGCATCCGCAAATCCAAGAGCTTGATCAGCGGTATGCCCGGCACGAAAAACACCCCTTCACCGGCCACCGCCGAGAGCAGGTTGGGGAGGCGCGGGCCGAAGTTCCCGTGCGGATGCGCGATGGTGACGCGACAGGCAGAGACCGCGCCTGGTCCGGCCGCGGCACTTGCAGAGGCCGTCGGGTAGCTCGGGGCGGAGCGCTGACCCTCCACATGCAGATCGAGGACCTTTGCGCCGAAACGGGGGCGAAAATCCTCGTCGATGCCGATGCGGTGCCACTGCGCGGTCGATTGCTCGCTGCACAGGTGGGCGGCGGCGGCGCGTGGGTCCCCGTAGCACTCGAAGGCGTAGTCGAGTTCGATATAGTCCGCCGGGTCCAGGTCCGCGCGACGGGCGAAAAAGCCTGGCAGGTCCGCCGGGATCATTGGCCGAGAAACTGCAAGTGGACCTGGCGCTCTGCCCGCGGGCCATCCAGTTCCACGAAAAAGACCGATTGCCAAGCGCCCAGCAGGAGTTTGCCGTCCGCGAAGGGCACGGATTCAGTGGCGTTCATCAGCAGTCCCATCAGGTGCGAATGGGCGTTGTCCCGGCCGTCGACCGGCGCGCGGTTATGCCGATAGTCGCCGTCACGGGCGACCAGCCGCATCAGGAAATCCAGCATATCTTGCTGCAACTGCGGCTCGCGCTCGTTAAGATTGATATGGGCCGTGGTGTGGGGGGACATCAAGGTCAATACGCCATCGCGCAGCCCGCACGCCTGAAACAGGCGATCCACGTCGGCGGAAATATCGATCAACGCGATTGCATCGACGGTCGCGAGTCTGAGCGTGCGGGTAATGACCTTCATGCTACTCGGCCGCAGCGGCATCCAAGACCCGTTCGACGATCAGTTGGAACCAGGGTGTGAAAAGGTGCGGGGATTTCACCAACCCCCGTCTCACCGCACCCACCGAGGTCCAGCGCCAAGCGCCGACCTCGGCCGGATCGGGGCGCGGATCATCCATATAGCGCCCACGGAAGACATGCAGATACTCGTGTTCTATCAGTCCAGACTCTGGGTCCTGCGCCCGATAGACCAGTTGCATCTGCTCGGACAAGGGGGTCTGGAATCCGAGTTCCTCCCCCAAACGGCGCACCGCGGCCCTTGCGGTTGGCTCACCGGGGCGCGGATGCCCGCAGCAACTGTTAGACCAGCGGCCGGCGAAGTGATACTTCGCATCCGCGCGCCGCTGAAGCAACACCTCACCCCTCGCATTGAAGATAAATATCGAGAACGCCCGGTGCAGCTGACCCAGGCGGTGTGCGTCGAGCTTGTCCCCCTCTCCCTGAACACGGTCATCGGCATCGACCAAGACCACGCGCTCCAAGGCATCCTGTTGCCCGGGACACGCCGGTCCATCACCAGTCGACTGCCGGACGATCGCTGCCTTCAAGTTGTCATCTCCAAAACGGCGTAGTAACCGGGCGAGCGCATTGACAAGGGAAACCGCCTCACGAAAAAAGACCGGAGCCCTGCGATAAGGCGCTCCGGCTCACAATTCGTCTGCGCTAAGACCCACCAGCGGGGCGCGTCGGCCCGATCGTCGCCGAGCCTGACCGAGCCGTCCCGCGAGTCTCGTCTGCTACTTCTTGATCACCGCCGCAGGGGCCGGGGCTGCCACAGGAGCCGCAGCCTTGACTACGGCCACCCGGGCCGGGCGCGAGATCGGCGCCTTGGCGTAGGCAGTGTCGAGCCAGTTGAAGTTGGCGGTGCTGAGCAGAATCAGGTGGATCAGCAGCGCGAGCACCGCCAGGGAGCCGAAGAGCGCGATCAAGGAACGACGCGGGTCGAAGATCAGCCAGATCTTATGCATGTTGAATCTCCAGTGGGTTAAAGGGGTTGGACGGCGAACCGGGCTTTACAGCCAGGGGCGCCAAGCCCAAACCAGGATGTGAGCAACCACCGCGACACCAACGAATGCCGTCATGCTCGAGGAGAAAAACCCGTGAAACTCCTTCGCCTCGTCTTCCGTCAGCCCCGAAAGGCCAAAGCTCTTGTTTTCAGCCATTTGAATTACACTCCAGATATGACATTGGCCGTAACGGCCGTTTCCGCGCACGAAGCGCGACCTAGGTTGCCGTGGCCGACGGCCACGACTA
Organism: Candidatus Thiodictyon syntrophicum; assembly: GCF_002813775.1. Classification (NCBI taxonomy): domain Bacteria; kingdom Pseudomonadati; phylum Pseudomonadota; class Gammaproteobacteria; order Chromatiales; family Chromatiaceae; genus Thiodictyon; species Candidatus Thiodictyon syntrophicum. The sequence goes on along the minus strand of NZ_CP020372.1, from coordinate 42,176 downwards.
CTTCTTACCGCTCCACACCGCCGAAATCCCAGCGGTCCAGAGCACGCCGGCCCGATCGGCCAGCCCCTGCCCCCGTGTTCTCGGGGCCTTCGCCGGGGATTGGCTCCCCGGCGATCTGCATCTTACAACAATACGGAGTCTACATCACCCCTGCCGCAGTCACTGATTGAGCAGTCACCTTGGCCTCGGTCGCCACACCCTCATCAACACCGGTTTGAACCGCCGCGGGCGCGACCGCTTCCGGGGCCGCCGCCGGGTCGTTCAACGGGCCCAGCTCCGGATAGTCCTTGAGCATCGGTGCCCCTAGCAGCGGCTTGTTGACCCCCTGATGGCAGGTTTCGCAAGCGATCCGCATGGGATCACCCAGGGGACCCTTGCGCGAGGCCGGCAGGATGGGGCTGAGCGGCATGATGAATGCCTTGTTGGCCTCGCGCACCATCCGGATGGCGTACCAAGCCTGTACCCGCTGCGGCGAACTCTGCGCCCAGTCCGCGAACTGGCGGCTGTTGTGGCAGTGGTTGCAGCCGACTCCAAGCGCCTTGGAGATGTACATCATCAGGGCATAGGTACCTTCGCCCTTCATGGTGTTGACCGTCTTCGGCTCGACCGGGGCCACCGCGCCCGTCGGGGTGATCGCGATGGAGGTGTCGTTATCGAAGTACGTGGTCAGCGGATCGTACGGCAGCGAGGAGAAGGCCGGGACCGGCGACAGCCGGTTCTGGAGACCGACATAGCCGCTGGCCCGCGGCTTCTCGCCGGGGTTCGTCGTCCAGACATACTGCGGGATCGCATTGCCGCGATGACAGGTGTAACAGGTGACCCCGCTGGGAGCCACATGGGCGCCCCAGGACCGGTTGGCACGCTGGGTCATCTGGAACATCGAGCGCGCGACCACCTTCTGGTACTTGGTGTCCGCCTCCATCACCGCGAGGTCGTGGCAGTAGACGCAGCCCTGGCCGTCCACCCACTGGTCCTTCGGCACCACCCACTCGGTGATGGCGAGCATCAGCCGGGTAAATTCCGTGATCGGCACGTCACCCAGGACCTGCAGGTTCTTGTACACCGACCCGGCGGTCACCGGGACCGGCGCCGCGGGCGGCTGCGGTTCCGGCGCTACATTCGCCGCGACCTGGGCCGCAAGAATCCGCGGATTGACGAAGGCATTCTGACCGACCCCGCGATAACCCAGTTGCGTACTCTCCGGGGGCGGACGCTCGCACCCCCCGGCGACCACAAGGGCCAAGCCGACGGCTGCCAGGGGCAGCGCCTTATGCGTTGAAAAAACCGTCGTTCTCATTACAGTGCTCCCGGGAGTGAGGCTGGATCGGGAACCGGCACGCCGACGACTGGGTAGGGCGGAACCAGCCCGTGCTTGATGCCCCACAGATACCAGTTGTCCACCACGGTGCCCGTCAACAGGATGCCGATACCGCCCGTGATCACGACCAACACCGCGAACCAATAGGCCCAGCGATGGATGGATTCCATCGAGGCGTTGAAGCCCATGGTCCATCTCCAGAACAACGCGGCCCGCTCCGCGGCCGTCCCGCGATCCACGATCTGGTCGATCTCGCGGTCACCACCGTAGCGGCTCACCGACAGGATGGTCGCACCGTGCATGGCGAACAGCAGGGCCGCGCCATACAGGAAGGCGATCGAGAGCATGTGGAACGGGTTGTAGTACAGATTGCCGTAGGCAATGGAAAAGGCCGCGGTCCAGTCCAGATGCGGGAAGATGCCGAACGGCGGTGCCTCGGACCAGGAACCCATCATCAAGGGGCGGATGAAGCCGATGACCAGATAGAGCCAGATCGCCGCCGCGAAGGCCCACGCCATATGCGTGCCGACCCCCAAGGCGATGGCGCGCCGGTAGGTGCGCACCCACCAGAGCAGGATCGACATGGTGAGGAAGAACCCCGCGATCAGCCACCAGCCGCCCTTGGCCAGGGGAGGAATGTGCAACCCATACTCGGGGGCCGGGGGCTCCAGCGCCAACCAGAAGAACTGCTGGGCGAACTTGATGGGACTCCAGCCCACCGAAGCGGCCATGTTCCAGCCGATGATCTCGATGGCGACGAAGCCGAAGATCACCGCGAAAACCCCGCTGGTACCCAAATAGATAGGTCCGATCTGCGCATCGCCGATCTTACCCACCCAGTAGTTGAAGAACGGTTTGCCGATCCGGTCACGGTGGCCCTGATCATGGGGAACCCCAGGATAGGCCGGTGAGCGCACCTGCACCGTCGTAAAGATGTTTTGGTATTCAGCCATAGTGGTACTCCAGGATCAGCCGAAGATCGGAAGGTTGGGCCACCAGGTCCACCATTCCGGCCAGCCGCGGGTCCAGAAGGGACCGCTGATGATGATACACACGGCACTCCAGAAGGCGGCAGACAGGGCCAGGAACAGGCCCAGCCGATGGATCGCCAGGGCGCCGATAGAGTAGCCGACATCATCCCGGAAGAAGGTGTTCTCGTGCTCGGACGTCTTCACCTCCTCACCCTTCGGCGGATTGACCACCGAAAGAATCAGCGACCCGTGCATGGACAGCGCCAAGGCGTTGGTGAAGAAGAAGGCGATGGCGAGCATGTGTGCCGGGTTGTAATGGAAGTGAAGGAACTGGTATCCCGTATTCGACACCCAGTCCAGGTGACTGAGAATGCCATACGGGAAGCCGTGGCCCCAAGCCCCCAATAAGAACGGCCGAATCACCACCAGGGAGAGGTAGGCGAAAATTGCAACGCTGAAGGCGACAGGCACATGGTATCCGATACCCAGCTTGCGACAAATCTCCACCTCGCGGAGCGCCCAAGAGCCGAAGGCGCCGATGGCGCACATGGTGATGATCTGCCACAGACCCCCTTCCGCCATCGGCGCCATCCCGAGCCCGTAGCTCAGGTCCGGCGGCGCGATGCTGATCTGCCACAGATTCCAGGTCGGCCCCATGGCCGCCCCCCAAACAATCAATAGGGTACCTAAAACGGCGCAAAAAATCCCGGTGACGCCAAAGAAGCCGACATAGATCGGCCCCGCCCAGAAGTCAAAGAGATCTCCGCCGATCAGCGTTCCCCCACGAACGCGATATTTTCTCTCAAAACTCAGCATGGCCATGGTTCAACCCTCTAGTCAGGAGTTGCCGTTGCGACAACATCCCCGCGGTGCCCGGAGCGGACGGGAGATAGTGCACCAATCCCCCGTCCGCCGCCCTTGGCGATGGACGCTACTTCGCCGGTGCCGGGACCACGACCGCAGCGGGAGCCGCCACAACCGGGGCCTTCGCCGCAGCCGGGGCAGCAGCCGGAGCCGGGGCAGCAGCAGGGGCCTTCGCCGCAGCCGGGGCAGCAACCGGGGCCTTCGCCGCAGCCGGGGCCGCGACCGCAGCCTTCGGCGCGACGGGCGCCCTGACCACGACCGGACGCGAAACCGGCGGGACGGCATAGGCGGTGTCGAGCCAGTTGAAGTTGGCGGTGCTGAGCAGGATCAAGTGGATCAGCAGGGCGAGGACACCCAGGGAGGCGAACAGCGCGATCAGGGTACGGCGCGGATCGAAGATCTTCCAAACCTTGTACAGGTCTGCTTGCACGGATGCGGTCATTGGTTAGCTCCTAATACGGTTGAATTGACGTTGACGGTCTTTGGACTACAGCCAGGGGCGCCAGGCCCAGGCCAGGATATGGGCAAACAGCGCGACGCCGACAAAGGCGCCCATGCTCGACGCGAAGAAGCCATGAAATTCCTTCGCTTCGTCATCAGAGAGTCCACTCTGACTCTTGGTGTTTTCGGCCATGGAAATTACCTCCAGATCATGAAAGTGGCCTTGCGGCCGTTAACGCGCGTCGCCGCGCGAATCAATGAGATGCGGCGCAAGACGTCGCATCTCGCTACTTGCCCGGGGTCAGCTAAGGAACCAAGTCCCATCACTGGACGTCACAGAAAGGCGAACGGCAGAATTCGATGGGTCACCGCTCGCGCCTCCGCGATCAGGGGCAGGCGTGCGTCGCCGACCGGCGGCCAAGGCCGCCACCGGCCCGGCAATAGCCGCGCCAGCGGGGTGATGATCAGGAAAACCACAAAGATGACCCAGAACAGCAAGCGGTACTGCCGACGCTCCTGCGCGCAGAGTGCGGGGGCGTGGTTGAGAGCGGTCATCATGGCGACTCCTGTGCGGTTTCGCACGACTTACGTATTTGATTGATGCACCTTTCGCCTGCACGGCGACGGGAGCCCGAGGGTCGGCATCGGCAATGCCACGCAAATTCGATTGCGGACCGTTCATGCCGTCAGGTCCTCCAGCACCCGGCCCTGGACACGGCGCAGTCGTTCCAGGGTCACCGCCGACTCCCCGGCCTTGCGCGCCGCCTGCTCGGCCGCATCACGCAGGCGCTTCGCGGCGGAGATGCGCACCAGGATCGGCTGACTCTCCAGGTCTGCATCCAGCGCCGCCTTGGCGTCATCGGTCCAGGCCAATTCCTCATAGACGCGGGCCGGTGTCGGATCGACTCGATCGAGATCCGAGCCCAGCGGCAGGATATGGAACAGGGCGTCGAAGAGTGCGTTGCAGACCTCTTGCACCAGATAGGCGGCGCCGCTATAGCCCATGAAGGGCGTGCCGGTGTGGCGGCGGATGATGGTACCCGGGAAGGACGCCGGGATATAGGCGGCCCGAGCCCCGATCTCGGCCAGGTACATCCGCTCATTGTAGCTGCCGAAGACAATCAGCGGGGTCTGTTCCTGCACCTGGCGACGCACCGCATCATTGTCCGGCTTGACCCCGGGACGACGGGCAACCGCGAAGGTGCAAGGCAGGCCCAGTTCATCGGCCAGATAGTGCCGCAGGCCACGGCTGTAAGTCTCGGTGGCGACCACGCCAAAGCTCGCGGTGCCGAAAAAGTCCTGGGTCACCGAGCGCCACAGGTCCCAGATCGGGGCGAGCGTCGTGCGCTTTTCCGCGGCGATAAAGGGCTCCGGATCGAGGCCCAACAATTCACCCAGACTACGCAGAAAGCGGGTCGTCGTATGCAGGCCGATCGGGGCTTGTAGGTAGGGCTTGTCCAAGGCCTCGCACAACAGGCGGCCGAACTCCCGATACATACAAACCGTGGCATCCGCGTCGCGCAAGTGCGCGATTTGCGACAGACTGCACCCCAAAGGAAAGACCAGGTTGATCTCGGCACCGATGCCCTCGATCAGGCGACGGACCTCGGCCAGATCCGACCACATGTTGAAGGTGCCATACATGGGGCCGACGATATTGACCCGCGGCTTAGCCTCGGGCCTGCGCACCTTGGGGCCGCCCTTGGATTTGGCATTCGCCGGTCCGCCATATTGGGTCCACAACCAGAACAGGGCACGGTCCGCACTCTGCCATTGATCTTCATCGATGGTGCGCGGCAGAAAACGCTGGATGTTGGTGCCGTTGGGGGTGACGCCACCGCCGATCATCTCGGCGATGGAACCGGTCACCACCACCGTAGGGCGGTCAGGGTCCAGGGTCCCATGGGCGCGACGCAACGCGGCCTCGGTGCCCTTTTGGCCCAACTCCTCTTCCCCAAGACCGGTCACGACGACCGGCAGGGCGTGTGGCGGCAGGCCGTCCGTATAGTGCAGGACCGCGGTGACCGGCAGGTTTTCACACCCGACCGGGCCGTCGATGATGACCTGGAGCCCATCGACGGCGCAGAAGGCGTAGACCGCCCCCCAATAACCACCGGCCCGATCGAGGTCCTGAATCAGCATGATGCCAGGTCCTCTGTCGCAATCGCGGCGCCGGTCCCGAAGCCACCAGGTGCACGCGCGCCCAGGTCCGCGGCAAACCGCTCGCCCGCGGCGCCGAAGAAGGCGTCCATGGCCGCGAAGCGGGGGCGACTCGCCATGGCGGCGTTGATCACCTGCGCCAACGAGCCGGCACCGGCCGGGCCGATCAGGGGACGCGCCGAGATCAGGTTGGTGAAATAGAGTGCCGGAGTCGCGGCCTCCTTGGCCTTTTGCACCACCGGCGTGGTCCCGACCACCAACTCGGGGGCAAACTCGGCCATGGCCGCCAGGTCTTGCTCCAGGGTCGCGCGATATTGAACCCGCACGCCCTTCGACTCCAGCCAGTCGCAGTCTGGCGCGGACCACTGGGTCCGCCCGCAGGCCGTGCCCACGTAGCGCAGATCGGCGCCGCTCTCGACCAACAGGCGGCCGACCAAGAGCTCGGACCCCTCATAACCTGAGAGGGTGATGCGGCCCTTGATCGGGGACCCGGCGAGGGCCTGTTTGATCGCCGGCAGCCAGCGGTTCTTGGCGCTGTCCAGGTTGGCCGCGCTCACGCTGCAGGCGGCGGCGATGCCTTCCAACCAGGCCGCGGTACCCTCGTAACCGACCGGGGCCGAGCCGACGACCGGACGACCGGCTACGGCGAATTCATTGCATACGCCCGTGTACTGGGGATGGATGGCGGCGGCGGCGACCCCGGCCAGCGCCCCATAGAGCTCACGCCACTCGCGCGTCGGGACCACCGGTCCGGCGGCCAAGCCCAAGGGCTCCAGCAACATGCCCAGGGTCACCGGGTCGACCGGGAACATCTCACCGATCAGGGCCACGGTCGGGCGCGTCGAACGGGCGCCGCGGGGTGCCTGCACCGGACCCAGTTCGGCCTCCTGCCGCGCCCGGCGCAGCATGGCGGCGGACAGCACGTCCTTGGCCTCGGCATGAGTCGCCACACCGAACCCGGGGACGTCGATACCAATGATGCGCACCCCGTTGATCGACTCAGGCAGCAGCCGCAACGGCACCCCGGAGGCACTGGGGACGCACAGGTTGATGATGACCACGGCGTCGTAGCGCTCCGGGTCGGCGAGCCGGTAGGCAGCCTCGCGGACGTCCTCGAAGAGCTTGCCGGTGACCAGGGTTTCCGAGTCGAAAGGGACATAGCCGACGCTACGCCGCGCCCCGTAGAAATGCGAGGTGAAGGTCAGGCCATAGGCACAGCACGCCGAGCCGACCAGCACGCTGGCCGTGCGCCGCATCCGCAAGGCCACACGCAGTGAACCAAAGGCGGGGCACATGCTTTGGGGCTGGTCATGGGCACCGACCATCGGGGCCTTGGACGGCGCCTTGGTGGCGCCGCGGCCGCCGATCGACACCGCTCCCGGATCCTGGGACCGCAGACCGCCAAAACCCTCCGGCGCCCCCACGGGGCGATCGGATTCGGCGGTTGCAGCGGACTTGATCAGGGTCTGGGTCATTATGTAATGTCGGTCTCTGCGCCTGGAGTTGCGGGCTCTTCAGCGCGTGTTGGTCGAATCTCTCAGGCGTCGTCGTAGATGACTTCGAGGGACGGTTTGGGCGCATAGGCCTTGCCGCGCATGTCCTCGATCGTGGCCGGCTCCAAGACTACATGGCGACCGACGTCGTCAGCCTTGAACAGGTCCAGCAGACCTTCCGGGCTCAGCGGTGTGGGGCGCTGGGGAATCGATTGCTCGACGTTGAGCGCGAGGGCCTCAAACAGGGGGCCCCAGGTACTGCCGGGGGCGCCGACGATCTGGTAGCTCGCGCTCTTACGACGGATCTCTTCGTTGGCGGGGATGCAGCCGAGCACCGGAATACCGACCGCCTGGGCGAAGGCCTGGGCCTCGCCGGTGCCGTCGTCCTTGTTGATGACCATACCGGCCACGCCCACGTTGCCGCCCAAGTTGCGGAAATAGTCCACGGCGCTGCACACATTATTGGCGACATAAAGCGATTGCAGGTCATTGGAGCCGACCACGATGACCTTTTGGCAGAGGTCACGGGCAATCGGCAGGCCGAAGCCACCGCAGACCACATCACCCAGGAAGTCGAGCAGGACATAGTCGAAGTCCCACTCGTGGAAGCCCAGGCTATCGAGCAACTCAAAGCCGTGAATGATGCCCCGCCCGCCGCAGCCACGGCCGACCTCAGGTCCGCCCAGCTCCATCGCGTAGACGCCGTCACGCTTGAAGCAGACATCACCGATGCGCACCGGCTCCCCGGCTGCCTTCTTCTTGCTGGAGGTCTCGATGATGGTGGGGCAGGCGCGCCCGCCGAAGAGGAGTGTCGTGGTGTCGCTCTTGGGGTCGCAACCGATCAGCAAGACCTTCTTGCCCTGCTGGGCCATCATGTAGGAGAGATTGGCAAGGGTGAAGCTCTTGCCGATCCCGCCCTTGCCGTAGATCGCGATGATCTGGGTCTGGCGGCCGGTCAGGGGAGTCGGCGCAGCCACGGCGGCACCCTGGGGCCGACCCGCGCCGCTCTGGCCCTCGCCTAGGTCGCGCTGGGCGAGCACCGGGCTGGTCTGGCCGGTGGGAATGGTCATGCGTCTGGCCTCCAGTCGAGGATCATCTTGAGGCAACGGGGATCGCCGAAGGCGGTCGGATAGGCCAGCGCGGCCTCCGCGGCCGGGTGGCGGTGGGTGATGAGGCCATCCAGCGACAAGGCCCCGGACTCGGCCAGCCCCTTGGCCTCGCGCAGGTCGGGCTCCTTGAACTCCGCTGCCACCCGCAGCCGCGGCTCGCGCTTGAAGGCCGGGGGAAACAGGAAGGACAGGGGCTCACTATAGAAGCCCGCAAGCACGATCTCCCCCTGCGGCGCCAGCCGGGCGATCAGCCGATCGAGCAGGCTCGCGTCGCCGCTCACGTCATAGATGGCGCGGTAATCCTGACGGGTATCGGCGTCCGGATGGCACACGCAATAGCCGACGGCACCGTCGGCGCGCCCCGTGTCGGTCTCCCAGACGACCGGCGGCTCGCCGCCCAGCGCCAGGGTGAGCCGTGCGATCAAGCGCCCGAGGACCCCGTGTCCGACGATGAGTTGGGGCAGTTGCGCCGGGGACGCCGCGAGGGCGTGGTAGGCCGTCGCGGCCAAGGCGAGCAGCACGCCCCGCTCGGCCAGGGCCGCCGCGATCGGCACGACGCGCGCACCCGGGACCACGATGCGCGCCGCGGCCCCGCCGAAGAGCCCGCGCACCGGACCGTAACAGTTGGCGCCCGGCACGAACACGGTCGCGCCCTCCTGGAGCCCGGAGCGAGCGCCCGCGATGGCGACCCGACCCACCGACTCATATCCCGGGACCAGGGGATAGCCCATCCCCGGGAAGCTGGGCATGCGCCCGGTCCAGAGCAGGCGCTCGGTGCCCGTGCTGATGCCGCTCCAGTCGATATCGACCACCACGTCCTCCGGGCCGGGAGGCGTGAGTTCGAGCCGCTCGAGGCGCAATTGCCCGGGCTGCGCGAAGACCACGGCGGTGGTTGTGATATTCACTCGGGTGCTCGGTCGTCTCTGGCGATTCGGGGGGACGCGGGGGCGGCCAAAATGGCGGCCCGCGAAACTTGTGTCAGTCTAGCCTTACTGCATCGGATGTCAACCAGTATTGACACTCGAATCCTCGGGTACGGGCGACCAGGCGGCGCGGCCGCAGGGGCGGCGCCTGGAGACCTCGCGCACCCTCGCGAAGCCGCTCCGGCTCAGCAGCGCGGTGAGTGCTGCGCTGGTGTGCGCACGCCCGCGGCCCATGGCCCGGACAAGCCGAACCCACAGGCGCCATCACGCGGCGAGCCGCGCGAGTTCCTCCGGTAAGATCCGCCGCGACTCGGCGGCGATCAGCGCCTGGAGGGCGGGCGCCCCGGGACAGGCGGGAACGGCATCGGTCGCACTGGCGACCAGATCCTTGAGCCGCCTCACGGCACCCTCGATACCCAACTCCTGGACGGCATTCGGGCGCCCCAGCGAGCTGTCGCGCCCCAGTGGTTTGCCCATCTCACGGCTGGAGGCCATGGCATCACCCAAGTCGTCCGCCACCTGATAGGCCTCGCCCAAACGCTCGCCGACCAGACGCCAGGACTCGGTCGGGGCCCCGACGGACTCGGCCCCGGCTACGGTGGCGGCGACGAACAACGACCCGGTCTTGGCGCGGTGGTAATCCTCCAGCACGACCTCGGACTCGCACTCCCAAGCCTGTCCGGCACAAATGCCGACCGGCGCACCGGTGCAGCGGGCGATCGTGGCCATGACCCGGCTGACGTTGGCCGGCGCCGCGATGATCCGGCGCGCGACAATCTCGAAGGCGAGTACGATCAGGGCATCCCCGGCCAACACCGCGAGTCGCTCCCCATAGGCACAGTGGACCGATGGCCGGCCGCGCCGCAGGGTGGAGTCGTCGAAACAGGGCAGGTCGTCATGCACCAGCGAGGCACAATGCAGAAGCTCGATCGCAGCGGCGGCGGCGTCCGTCGTCTCCGGGTCACTGTTGCCGCAGGCCCAGGCGACCGCCAGACACAGGCGCGGGCGGATCCGTGCCCCACCGGGAAATACCGAGTACCTCAAGGCCTGGGCGAAGCCGGGCGGACACCCCGGCCCCTGGGCGGAGACGATAGCCGCTTCCAGTGCCTGCTCGATACGCTGCGTCGGTTCCATGGTAGGCCCTCTCGTGGACGGATTCGGAGTCATCTGTACTTGTCGGTTGACATTTGCATGTGTCAGGTAAGATAGACATTTGCTCCCACCCAGTCAATCCACTTTCCCCCCAACCTGCGGATGCGGCGGGCACTGCTCCCCGCCCTCAGCTCCCCGCCCTCACCACGGTCCTGCGCGACACCGGCCAGGGCGCGGCGGCCGCGACCCTACGCGGTCGGGCCGCGCCGGTGCCGACAGGGAAGGGACGGCTGCCAGGCCGCGTCGCCTGAGCTGCAAACACCGTTGACGCTTGCACGCGAAGCCGTTACCCTTACGTTTTGACCAAGATAAGCGGCTATGAGTCGATTTGTTGACTTCGTGGTGCGTCTGCCCTTTGCAGACGTGGCCTCTGCGGAGCTTCCGTTGCTCCGAATCCTGCGCCTGTCGCTGTTTCAGGTCGCCGTGGGCATGGCGATGGTCCTCCTGTACGGCACCCTCAATCGTGTCATGGTCGTCGAACTCCACGTATCCACGTGGCTGGTATCCTTGATGGTCGCGTTGCCGCTGGTGTTCGCACCGCTGCGGGCACTGATCGGGCATCGCTCCGACTATCATCACTCGGCGTTCGGGTGGCGTCGCGTGCCGTACATCGCGCTGGGCAGTATGCTGCAGTACGGCGGCTTCGCCATCATGCCCTACTCGATCCTGATTTTGTCCGACCCGACCAACAAGATGCTCATCGTTGGACAAATCGCGGCCGCCGTGTCGTTTTTGATGGTGGGTGCCGGCATGCATACGGTACAGACCGCGGGCCTGGCGCTGGCGACGGACTTGGCGCCCGTCGCCAAGCGCCCGCGCGTGGTCGCGTTGCTCTATGCGGCGCTGCTACTCTCGATGGTCGGCGCGGCCCTGCTGTTCGGGCATTTGCTCGAGAATTTCTCGCACCAGAGACTGGTCGAGGTCGTCCACGGCGCGGCCCTGGCATCGATCCTTCTCTGTCTGGCTGCGGCCTGGAAACAGGAGGCCATCGATCTCAAGCGGGCGGTGGCCGACATCCCGCGCCCGCCGTTTCGCGAAACCTGGCAGGCTTTCCTCAGCGGCGGCCTCGCCAGTCGGCTGCTGATCGCCGTCGGACTGGGCACCGCCGCCTTCAGCATGCAGGAGATACTGCTTGAGCCCTATGGCGCGCAGGTCCTCGGCTTGACGGTGGCACAGACGACGTCGCTGACCGCATTGTTGGCGGGGGGCGGCTTGACTGCTTTTCTGCTGTCGGCTTATTTATTGAGCCACGGCGGCGACTCGTTCCGCATTGCCGCCGCCGGCGCGCTGATCGGTATCCCCGGCTTCGGCCTCGTCATCTTCGCCGCCACCGTCGATTCGCCCCTGGTATTTCGGATCGGTACCGGACTGCTCGGACTGGGCACCGGGCTGTTTAGCGTGGGTACCCTGACCGCGGCCATGGGGCTGGCGGAGACGGGCCACGCCGGTCTGGCACTGGGCGCCTGGGGGGCGGTGCAAGCGACCTGCCAAGGTGTCGCGATTGCTTTGGGCGGTTCGATGCGCGACCTGTTCAGCGGCTGGATGGCCGGAGGATCGCTGATCGCTCCCTCGCTCGCTTATCGACTGGTCTATGGCATCGAGATTGCGCTGCTGTTGGCGGCACTGGTGGCGATTGCGCCGCTGGCCCTGCGTAGGCAGCGCGATCAGCCCCGGGGGCCATCGCAATTCGGACTTGATCAGCTACCCTAGCCTTGGCGCTTGGGCCGATCCGCGGCAACGCCGCGGATCGCCCGCGCGGGGGTCCCTACGCCTTGTCACCCTCCGCTCCCGCCAGCGGCGAACCTGCGCGCCAACGACACACTCAGGCGGCGACCCCAACCCGACGAAGCCGCCGGGCGCTCAGGCCTCGGCGTCAGCGCCGGGGCATGCGGTAAGGCAGCAGATGCTGGACCCAGCGCGAGCGAAAACGGTCCAGCGACAGGCTCTCATGCACGGCGGTAACCGGCCGGTCCAGCAGGTGTGACGCGATCACTGAGCGCGAGTAGAATGGCGTGTCTTCCAACGTCTTGACAATCTTCGGCGGATGGTCTGCATCGGCTTGGCTGCTGCGCGCAACTTGCCAGATCGGTGTGCGCGGCAAGCGGTGGTTCGGCGGCGGCTCGAATTCGCTTAAGGTGCCGTCGGCTGCGAACCGCAAGGCCAGCGATAGCGGCCCGTCGCTGCGGCGGTCGACGTGATAAAGGATCGCACTCTCCTCCCCCATACTCGCCCGCGACCAGTCCCAGTAAACGAAGGCATCTTCGAGTGGCTCGGTGCCCCAGTTGCGATCGAAATAGGCGTGACCGCTCCAACTCAGGTCTGGCCGGGACAGTTCGACCTCGACGCGGGCGCTCGGCGCGATCGGGCGCCACTGATGGCGTCCGTTACTATCGAGGGTGAAGGCCCGCTCATTGACGAACAGCGGCGTCACGCGGATCCGGCCGCGCACCCGCTGCGGCAGTGGCGTGCCGATTTCGTCAATAGCGATGGTCAGCGTGCCATCGGCGTTCCAACGCAGCGCACTCGGCCCGATGGTCAGCGCGGCGGCTTCCTGGATCACCGCCTTCGACCGCCGCTCAGTCATGGTCCAACGCCGATGTGTGCCGTAGAGACAGACATTCAGTGAGCAATAGTCGTGCGGATTGTCCAGGCCGCGACGGCGGCCTCTGAAATAATACGGCGAAAACACGCTGCCGACGAATGCGATCAGCGTCAACCCGTGGCGCCCGTCGTCGCTCAGCGCATCGACATACCACCAGGCATAGCCCCGGGGACCGACGCTCACACCGAAGTCAGGTCCTGCAGCACGGCCTCCGCGGCCAAGCGACCGGAGATCGCCGCCATCGGCATCCCCGGACCCGGATGCACGCTCCCCCCCACCAGATAGAGCCCCGGCACCCGGCTGCGCGCCCCCGACCGGCTGAATGGCCCCCGCCATCCGTGTGAGGCCCGCCCGTACAGGGAGCCCCCCGTCGCCGGGAACATCCGGTTGAACTGCATCGGTGTAGTGACGACCGCGCTCTCCGGCTGCCACGCCAGGTTCAGGCCGCAACGTGCCAGCAGTTTGACTGTATTCTCCTCGCATGTAGTGATCTCCACGGAATCAAAAGGCTTCTGGTCGCCGCGCGGCGGCGCATTCACCAGACACAGCAGCCGCTCGCGGCCATCGACTGAAAGGTTGCCAAGATCATCGCGATCCTGCGCGCAGATGTAGACGGTCGCCTCGTCGGGCAGGCGACCGCGCTTGAAGATGGCATCGAATTCGGCCGCATAGTTGCGGCAGAAGAAGACGTTGTGCCGCACCAGCGGTAACCCCGTGGTCCGCGTATACAGGTTCCAGGTCACCGCCGACAACGAGCGCGACGCAACCGGCGTCGCACGCGCCGCGCGCTTGACATTCGGACCGAATAACCCGGCCGCGAGGGTGGCCACATCAGCATTGCAGACGATACCGTCAGCTTCAAGGCATTCTCCGTTGCTCAGTTGAACGCTGCGCGCCCGCCCCCGGCTGACGTCGATCGCACACACGTCAATCCCGTAGCGAAACCTGACGCCGCGCGCGGCGGCCAAGGCTGCCAGCGCTTGCGGTAAACGGTAGGTGCCGCCGTCAATCATCCAGACACCGGCTAACTCCACATGGGCCACGATACCGAGCGTCGGCGGGGCCTGGAACGGTGATGAGCCCACATAAGTCGCGTAGCGGCCGAACAACTGGCGCAGGCGTTGATCGGGAAAATAGCGGCCGAGATCGCGCCAGAGCGTCGAGTAGGGTCTAAGCCTGGCGACATTGAAGAGTCCGGAATCCAGCACCAGCGACAGCGGGGTCGGATTGGCCCGGTGGATAAATGCCTGCTCGAGGGTCCGGTACATGTCGCTTGCACGCGCGCAGAAGGCGCGAAAGAGCAGCGCCTGTTTGACGCCCGCAAAGCGGCCGATGGCGTCGGCAGAGCACTCGAGGTCGGCGTACAGGTCCAGCCGCTCATCCTCGCTCCACGCGTGCCGTGCAAGGATGTCGGCGCGGCGTAACGTCACATGCGCGTCCAGGGAGGTGCCGGCATAGGCAAACAGCTCCTCGAACACGGGCCGCATTGTGACCACGGTCGGTCCGGCATCCATCGCCGCCGCTCCAACCATGACTTGGCGAATCTTGCCCCCAGGGAATGCGGTGCGTTCAACCAGCGTGACATCCAACCCGCGCGCCGCCAGGCGCAATGCCGCAGCCAATCCGCCGATCCCAGCCCCGATGACGACAATGCGTTTCTCAGACATCGCTTCGGCATTCCCCTTGCGGCCCCCGGAAGGCGGCCGCGGTACGTCTGAGTCGGGTTGAGCAGTTCCAACCGGTCGAGCTATCGTAGGCCGGGCAGGTCAAAGGGTCTGAGTCCAGCCTCACTGCGACGCCTTATCAGTGCCCAGCGAGATCCGCGAGCACGGTAGCGGCCGCGATACCGCCCGAGATGGCCGCCATTGGTATGCCGGCCCCCGGGTGGACGGTCCCGCCCGCCAAGTACAGGCCGGGGATGCGGGTCTTGGCACCGGGGCGGTCAAACGATGCGCGCCAACCATGGGAGGCCCGCCCGAATACGGCACCGCCGGAGGCCGGGTAGCTCCGCTCGAAATGCGCGGGCGTCGTGATCACGGCCTCACAGGTTTGCTCCAGGGTCAGGCCGCAGTGCTCCAGCAGGCCAAAGACCCGCGCTTCGCACCGGCGAATGTCACTGTCGGCAATGGTTTGGGTGTCGCCCCGGGCCGGCGCGTTGACCACCAACAGTAGCCGCTCGGGACCTTGGGGAGCGGCAGCGTCGGGATTGCCCCGATCCTGCGCGCAAATGTAGACGGTCGGGTCCGACGGCAGCCGCAGCTCATCGAAAACGGCATGAAACTCCTGCGCGTAGTCCGGCGGGAAAAAAACGTTATGGTACTGGAGCGGGAAGCCCTGCGGCTTGGCCACAAGATTCCATGTGACCACCGAATGAGAGCGTTTGCCGGCAGCGACCGGCGGGATCGCTCGGCTCACCTGCCGGCCCATCAACCCGGCCCCGATGGCCGCCGCGTCACCGTTAAACACGACCACATCGGCGTCAAGATGCTCACCGCTGGCAAGCCGCACGCCGGCCACCCGCCCACCGCGCACGACGATTTCGGCGGCCGGCTCGCGATACCGGAACGTCACGCCGTGCTGCGCACCAAGCACGGCCAGCGCCTCCGGCAAGCGGTGAATTCCCCCCTCAATAGCATGCACGCCACGGCTTTCGACATCCGCGATCAGCATCAGCGTGGCCGGCGAAAGATATGGCGACGAGCCGACATAGGTCGCATAGCGTCCGAACAACTGGCGCAGACGCTGGTCTTTGAAAAAACCACCTAAGGCGCTCCACAGCGTCGTGAGTGCCTTGATCTGCATCAGCTCGCCGAGATCACTCACACCAAAACGGCCGAAGATCGAGATCGGGGTCGGCCGCGGCGAGAGCATGAACGGACCCTCCAGCGCGCTGAATACCCGCTTGGCATGTTGGGCAAACCGGAGAAAACCCGCGGCCTCGGCCGCGCCCGCGAACTCGCCGATGGCCTGCGCCGAACGTTCGTGGTCGGTATAGAGATCCAGCCGCTGATCCGGGCCCCAAGCATGGCGGGCAAGCACCACGGCGCGGTGCAACACGACGTGGTCGCGAAACGCCGCACCGGCCTCGGCGAAGATCTTCTCGAACACCCAGGGCATGGTCAGGACGGTGGGGCCGGTGTAGTAGCTGCGCTCGCCGCTATGTTGCTCGCGGAGCTTTCCGCCGCAGTGCGTACCGCGCTCCACCAGCGTCACGTTGAGTCCTTGGACCGCCAGCTTGAGCGCGGCGGTCAGGCCGCCCATACCGGCCCCAATGATGACGACTCGTTTCTTACCCATTGGCCCGCCTTGTCAGGTTACTACGCCGCCCAGTACAGAGCGTCTAAATTTAGAATCTGGATTCTGAACTTTCCAGTTTACAGGGTTTGCACCAACTTGGGCAACTGGTAAGCTAGCCCGGATACTTGATCGCAGGTCCGCGGGTAGGCCCGCACCGCCCATCGTTATTCTTGCGGCGGCCGTCATTGTGAGCTTCCGCTCCCGCCTTTATCCAGGAGGGGCGGCGGGGGTGGCGATCGGTGGATGTTTGCGGGCGCGCCCGACGATCGGCGCTAGGGCCAGCGAAAACGCCTGCCCCCAGGCGCCGGGGCCTGGGCCACGCCGGAACTGTCATCGTTCAGTTCCCCTTGGCTCGCGGCTCGACTCAGCAGCACAAGGCGCCGACTTTCTTGCCCCCTTGCCGGCGAGGGTTGAGGTGGGTGGGTTGAACCTGATCCAGAACACCAACACCTAATTATTGCATGGTTTGCACCAACTTGAGCGAATCGTTAGTATTGGAAGGTTTTCGCGCCCGCTTTAGGAGCGAGATCGCAGCATGCCGCCGACTCATCGTGAGCGCGCGGGTCAAACGCCTGAACATCATTTAAGTCAATGAGGGTCATCACATGAACTACGCGGGGAGACGAACTTGGCCGGACAAATCCAAGTCCTGGGAATACCTTGGGGCCGCCGAAAGCATCGAAGATTTCGCCTTGCGCTTCGCTACCGATTGCAGCCTCGACGCCAATACCGAGTTTGTGGTGATCGAAAAGGCGGGGGCCGAATCCGACATCCAGTTTTTCAAGGTCTCGCGCGTGGCGCCCTATGCCTTGATGCCGGCTGAACCGCGGGTCGAGGGTACGCAATCGGCTG
The DNA here is from genome assembly GCF_002813775.1 of Candidatus Thiodictyon syntrophicum. Taxonomy (NCBI): domain Bacteria; kingdom Pseudomonadati; phylum Pseudomonadota; class Gammaproteobacteria; order Chromatiales; family Chromatiaceae; genus Thiodictyon; species Candidatus Thiodictyon syntrophicum. Next base: position 24,994 of record NZ_CP020372.1, on the reverse strand, counting down.
GGCAGGCGCCCCCCCCGCAACTCACGAGCAGTCACGACATACGCAAGACACTGCTGGCGAACGCTCGGTTTTACCTCAAGGTCTGTTTCACCGCCGTCGCTTTCTTCGTGTCCGCCGCGTGGTTGATGCACATTTTCGGCTTGACCAAGTAAGCACGTCCGCCGCCGGAGGTGAGCCAAGCCGCGACCCGCGACACATTACTATCCATCCGGTGATGTGAGTTTATCAGCGCAGATACCGGGCAAGATCCCGCACGCCCCGGCGCGCCGCTGACGCGGGCGCTCCCGGGGCGCAACGGATACCAGGCGACTCCGGTCCCGCCCCCGCTATTCGCTGGTTACTGGCGGTTGTGTCTCTGGGCGTCGCGCCCACCCCTTCGGTGTCCACGGCGCCCCCACCCAGAGGATGCGCCACTGATCCGCCAGGGTGGTTTCCATCGCGAAGAAGCGGTGGATGACCGGGTCAGGCAGGAGATAGAACCGCTCCATGAGCTTGCGCCTCTGCGCATCATGGAAAAAGCCGAACATCAGCAGATTCAGGAAGGCGAAAAAGACCGCCTGGACACGCATGCGGCGAACGAGTCCCCGCCACTGCGGCCCAAAAACCTGTTCGATCGGCGTCTGCGAAAGGTGCTCGGCGAGACGGATCGCCGCCGCAAACGAGTAACCGGTACCGGGATTGAACCAGCCACCGGTGTACCCACCTTGAATCGGACCGCGGGCTTGCGGATTAAACACGTTGCGCGAGGGCATCGGCAGCACGCCGACCTCGGTACGCAAGACCCGCTCGATGTCCAACCCCATGGCGGCGGCATCGGCGACGAGCGGGGCGCGTAACGCGTCGGCGTCGATCTCGGGACTATTGGAAAAATAGGTGTCCTCGACAAGCACACGATCTGGTGCGAACGGTAGCACATACAGGAAGCGGAAGCCGTTCCTTTGGGTGCAGCGTGTGTCCATCAGGATCGGTGCAGTGATCGGCGCCGGGCGGCGCAGCTTGCACTCCAGGCCCAAGAACTTCTGGTAGCCGCCGCCGCTTGCGCCCGTGCGACTCTCCGGCCCACGGGCATCGATCACCAGGCGTCCGCGCAGCACCGTTCCGTCTTCAAGGGTGGCGGACGTTGCGTCGCTCGCCCGGACCCTGGCGCCGGTGCGGATCCGGATGTTGGGGTTGTCGACTTCCGCCTGCCTGAGCAGTCGCTCGAGGTGCTCAGAGCTCAATGAGCTGTAGGTGCCGCCGACCCAGCGCGACGACTGGTGGAAATACAGTTGGTACCCCGGCCAGGTATATTCGGCCACCGGCGCGGCCCACGACCTGGCCGCGACCGGCAGATCCAGCGCCTGAAACGACCAAATGTGATTACCGCCCAGGGACTGGTCCTGCTCCAGCATGAGCACGGTCGCGGTGGGGTTGCGCTTGGCCAACGCCAACAGGATCAGCGCATTCTGTAATCCCCCGCCAATGAGCAGATAATCGGCGTCGTTTTGCTCGGAAGGCCGTGATGTCATCGGGTGTACCTGTGGTCTTCGTAAAGGGATCGCCGCCGCGCGGTCCGCGGGGCAATGCGCCCGCACCGCGACGGGGGCGTCGCAGACATCGCCGGCCTGCGCGGCGCGGCGCTGCGATCGGCGATATCCGCGTCATGGTAGCATACGCACCGTCCGTTTCTCACCGCTGCGGCGACCCACGGTTAGCCTGCTCGCGCTTGACGGGGGTCAACGCTGGCGATCACCGTTTCGCCTAAACTGGCCGGTGGCCAGGGTCCGGGGTTCCGGGTTGCGGCTGGCACAACGACAGGATCGGTTTCCCCGGATTGGGGGAGGTCGAACGATCGAGGTCATTTGAAGAGAGTAAATTGTCAACCATGAAACGCCGCATTTTCCTTCGAAACGTCGGACTCGCGACATTGGCTGGAACAGCCGTGGGCGCTGCCGGCCTTGCTGCCATTCAGCCGCAGCGAACGATCCTGCCGTTCGCCGCCGCGGACAACGATGCGCTGCCGGAGCGCCCCGTCGTTGCGAAGCGGGTCCTGGTGGTCGGCGGCGGCCTGGCCGGCATCGCCGCCGCGTATGAATTACTGAAGCGCGGATTCGCTGTGATCTTGGTCGAGCGGGCGAGCCAACTCGGCGGTCGGCTGACCGGGTGGGAGGTGCAGGTCGAGGGCGAAACCATGGCCATGGAGCACGGCTTTCACGGCTTTTTCAACCAATATTATAACCTAAAGGGACTGCTCGCCGAGGCCGGACTGCTGAAACACCTGAAGCCGGTGCGCGATTACCCGATCCTCTTCAAGGACAAACCGATGGAGAGCTTCACCAATACCACGACGCTGTTTCCGTTCAACCTGCTCGCGGTCGTCGGCCAGGCCAAGTCCGTCTCCCTGCTGGATTTCTACCCGCCCTCCGACGCGCTGTATGAATTGATGCGCTACCAGCCGGAACGGACATTTCGTGAGTTCGACGGCGTCGACTTCAAGAGCTTTTGCCAGAATATCAACCGGCCCATGGTCGATACGATCATCGAACCCTTCGCGCATACCTCCTTCAATCAGTTCCATCAGTATTCGACCGCTGAAGGTATCCGTTTCTTTCATTTTTTCTACCTCGGCAACCCCGACGGCATGGGCTACGACCAAACCATCGACGACGCCATGACCTCGGTAGTCACACCTCTGAAAGACATACTGATTGCGTTGGGCGGCAAGGTGTTGACCGGCATGGAGGCCGAGCGCCTGGTGGAAACGGATGGGCGCATCACCAAGCTGGTCTTGCGGTCGGCGGGGAGTAGTCCGGGTGAAGCTCACCAGGTCCCGGCCAGCGCGGTGGGGGCCGACTGGCAACCGACCCGCTCCAGCTCCGGAGAGCTTTACTTCGTCAAGCGGGACGACCGCGGCGACTACGCAGCGCTGTCGAGCCGCTGCACGCACATGGGCTGTCCAGTTGCACTCGACCCAGCCACCGGCGGTTTCGCCTGTCCTTGCCATGGTGCTAAATATGATCGGCACGGCTTGCCGACCGCGGGTCCGGCCATCCTGCCCCTGCCTGCGGTGGCGGCAGAGTTGCGGGGCGATACCGTGCACCTGACGGCGGCGCCGCTCCAGCCTGCTACCGAATATGCCGCGGATTATTTCGTACTGGCCTGCGATGTACCTGGACTGAAGAATATCCTGGCCCATTCCGAGATCTCCGATCAGGCGCTGGTCAGCAGCGTCGCGCGCTTGGGCGTTGCCGACCCCTACATCGTCTGGCGCATCTGGCTCGACCGGGAGCTGCGCCCACAATACGTTCCTTTCTATACCGTCAGCGGCTACCGTTACGTCGACTCCATCGCCATCTACTCGCAGTTGCAGCCGGCGTACGAGGACTGGGCGAGGCGTCGGCGCGGCGCCGTCGTCGAGTTACATGCCTATGCCGTGGAAGCACATAACCTCCTGCCGGAAGCCGAAATCAAGCGGCTGATGCGGGCGGAATTGGACGAGCTGATCCCGGAATTGCAAGGGGCCGGAGTCATTCACGACATTTACATGATGCAGGAAAATTTCCCACGCTGGGCACCGGGCGACCATGCGGGGCGGCCGGGCGTCGCTACGCCCTTCGACAACCTGTTTCTTGCCGGGGACTTCGTCAGACTCGAGGTGCCGGCCAATCTGATGGAGGCGGCCACCATGACCGGCAGGATGGCGGCAAATCGTGTCCTGGCGGCGGAGCACCTGCGTGAGAACCCAATCCCGGCCGTGGCGCTGGTCGGTCCGTTGACGACGGGCACCTGACCCCGGCGGCGCCCATCGGGGAATACCTAACCCATTGTAACGACGGATCTTACTGCGATTGTCCCGGCTCGCCTCCAGCCGCCCACACCCTCCCCTTGGTCGTGGACGCGATGCGTCTGGCGCGCGGATCGCTAGGCCAGGCTTAATGTAAGCCAACCCTGACACAAATAAATGTCAGTTGGCCTTGACACAGGCGGCTACCGGGTTACAATAGCGCCTAGATCGCCGGGCTGTTCCAAGACGCAACCCGTCTCGAACAAATTAAGTCAGGATGCGGGGCGCCAGGGTGTTGCGATCTGGATCGACGGTGGGTGTCTCTGCCGCCATAGGCTGATGGGGACGGTTTTTTCACAACGTCTTTGAGGTTATGAAGATGAATTCTGGCAATATCTCGGGTCTGACCAACGAGCAGGCAAAGGAATTTCACGAGCATTGGAAGCATGGCGTGTGGAGCTGGGTGATGATCGCATCCGCTGTCCACCTGGTGACCTGGGCTTACCAGCCCTGGTTCTGATCAGACTTCGTCCAAACTTCACAAACCAAGGTAATTTAAATGAAAGTCCCTTATTTGATGGCCGATGAGAAGATCGTCAAGATCGAGCATCCGGAAGATGACTGGAAGATCTGGACCGTGATCAACCCGGCCAACTGGATGGTTCCGTGGTTCATCGTGCTGATGGTCCAAATGTGGATGATTCACACCTATGCCCTGGCCCTGCCCGGCTATGGCTGGAAGGATGCCGCCGCCGAAGCGTACGCCGCGAAGCAGCCCGTCGTGATGGTCGCCCCGGCTCCCGTCGCTCAGTAAGAACAAAGCGCCGCAGGGTATCTGGCGCTGGATCGCGGGTTCAAGTACCCCGCCACTGAAGAGCGGTCTTCACCCGTAACGGTGAACTCGCTCTTCTCACAAATGTCACGTATGAGGTTTCGAAAATGAATTCTGGCAACATCTCGGGTCTGACCAACGAGCAGGCGAAGGAGTTTCATGAGCACTGGAAGCATGGCGTGTGGAGTTGGGTGATGATTGCATCCGCTGTCCACCTGGTGACCTGGGCTTATCAACCCTGGTTCTGATCTGATTCGACTGGTCTATCCAAGTCTAACGTCTAAGGTAACGCAAATGAAAGTTCCGTATCTGCTGGCCGATGAAAAGATCGTCAAGATCGAGCATCCGGAAGAAGACTGGAAGGTCTGGACCGTGATCAACCCAGCCAACTGGATGGTTCCGTGGTTCATCGTGCTGATGGTCCAGATGTGGCTGGTTCACAGCTATGCCCTCTCCCTGCCTGGCTATGGCTTCAAGGATTCCGCCGCGAAGAAGCACCAACCCGTCGCCGTGGTTGCCATGGCTTCCGTCGCCAAGTATAGCTGAGTCGACAACGCGACGCGACAGCATGCCGCACTTCTCCCTGCGGTAATGGATGGTGCCGCGCCGTATTAGTCCTCGATCAGTGGCAGCATTTACGCAGAAGACACCGCGGCTCGGTTAACCGAGCCGCGGTGTTTTTGTTGTTGAACGGAAAAAACGCGACGGCAGCAGAGTCTGTTCGCGCCATTCAGCTACTCGGTTTCGGGCGGCTGATTGCCTAGCCGTCAGGCCCCCGTTGGAGGACCTCAAGCTGTTGCGGCGCCGATGGGGCGCGGGGCTGGTGCGAGCCCCAGTCGATCCAGTTCGGCGTACACCCGGGCGGTGATGCCGGCGGCGTCGAGTCCGCACATGGCGAGCTGGGCGGGTTGTTCGGCGTGCTCCACGTTGCGGTCCGGCAGCCCCAGGTGGATGCAGCGCACCAGGACGCCGCGCTCCGACAGCAGTTCGGAGACGGCGCTGCCGGCCCCGCCGGCGATGGCGTTCTCCTCCAAGGTCACCAGCAGGTCGTGTCCCTGGGCCAGGTCCAGGATCAGGTCCTCGTCCAGCGGCTTGACGAAGCGCATGTCCGCCACCGTGGCATCGAGCCCCTCGGCGGCGGCGAGCGCCGGGCCGACCAGGCTGCCGAAGGCGAGCATGGCGCAGTGTCGGCCTTCCCGCAGGAGGCGCCCGCGCCCGATGGGCAGCGCCGGGGTGGCGGGGTCGATGGCCACGCCGCGGCCGCTGCCGCGGGGATAGCGCACCAGGGCGGGACCGGGATACTCATAGGCGGTGCGCAGCATGGCCCGACACTCATTCTCGTCGGACGGGGCCAGGATCAGCAGGTTGGGGATGGGGCGCGCGAAGCTCAGATCGAAGCTGCCGGCGTGGGTGGCGCCGTCCGCCCCGACCAGGCCGCCGCGGTCGACGGCGAAGGTCACGTCCAGGTCCTGCAGGCAGACATCGTGGATGAGCTGGTCATAGGCACGTTGCAGGAAGCTCGAATAGATGGCCACGACCGGCTTGAGGCCATCGCAGGCCATCCCGGCGGCCAGGGTGACGGCGTGCTGTTCGGCGATGCCGACGTCGAAGAAGCGCTCCGGGTAGCGCTTGGCGAAGGCGGTGAGCCCGGAGCCCTCGCACATGGCGGGGGTGATGCCGACCAGGCGGGGGTCGAGTTCCGCGGTATCGCACAGCCATTGGCCGAAGATCTGGGTGTAGCTCGGGCTGCCGGGCGCGCCCTTGTGCAGACGCCCGGTATGGCGATCGAAGGGGGTCACGCCGTGATAGGTGACCGGCTCACCCTCGGCCGGCTCATAGCCGTGGCCCTTCTGGGTCACCACGTGCAGCAGGCGCGGGCCCGGGATGCCGCGCATGTTGCGCAGGGTGCGGATCAGGCTCGGGATATCGTGACCGTCGATAGGGCCGATGTAATTGAAGCCCAACTCCTCGAACAGGGTGCCGCCCATCACCATGCCCTTCATGTGCTCTTCCCAGCGGCCCACGAACTCGCGCAGTTGGGGCATGGCCTTGAGCGCGCTCTTGCCGCCCTCGCGCACCGAGGTGTAGAGCTTGCCGGAGAGCAGCCGGGAGAGGTGGTTGCTGATGGCCCCCACCGGCGGGGAGATGGACATCTTGTTGTCGTTCAAGATCACCATCAGGTCGACGTCCAGGGCGCCGGCGTGGTTCAGGGCCTCGAAGGCCATGCCGCCGCTCAGGGCCCCGTCACCGATCACCGCGACCACCTGGCGGCGCTCCCCGTGCTGCCGGGCGGCGAGCGCCATGCCGACGGCGGCGCTGATGGAGGTGCTGGAGTGGCCGACGCCGAAGCAGTCGTAGGGGCTTTCGCTGCGCTTGGGGAAGCCGGAGAGCCCGCCCTCCTGGCGTAGCGAGCACATCTGCGCGCGGCGTCCGGTGAGGATCTTGTGCGGGTAGGCCTGGTGGCCCACGTCCCACACCAGGCGGTCGCGCGGGGTGTCGAAGCAGTAGTGCAGCGCGATGGTCAGTTCCACCACGCCGAGCCCGGCCGCCAGGTGGCCGCCGGTCTGTGACACACAGTCGATCAGGAAACTGCGCAGTTCGCCCGCGAGTTGCTGTAACTGGGGCTCGGCGAGGGCGCGCAGGTCCGCGGGGCTGTCGATGGAATGGAGCAGCGGGTGCCGGTGAGGCATAGTCGTGGATTTCCTGCGCGTCCTGGTCAGGCGCGGGCGACCAGGAGACGCATCAACAGGGGCCGCCGCGTGGAGACCTCGCGCACCGAGCTGAAGCCGGCCTGGTGCAGCATGGCGGTGAGTTCCTGACAGGTACGCGGACGTCCGCTGCCCATGGCCCAGAGATAAAACCCGAAGTAGGCCTCGCCAATCGGCTCCGCCCCCGGCGTCCCGGCCATCGGCTCGGCCAAGAGCAGGGTCCCATCGTCCGGCAACGCCTGGCGCGCGGCGCGCAGGAGCCCCATGACTGGACCGTCGTCGTGGTCATGGACCACCCGCACCAGGGTGATCAGGTCGGCGCCTGACGGCAGGGTATCGCGAAACAGGTCGCCGCCGATGGCTTGGGTGCGGGCCGCCAACCCCTCGCGCGCCAGGCGCTCCCTGGCCTGCTCAACCACCGCCGGCAGGTCGAAGAGTCGCAAGTCCAAGTGCGGCCAGCGGGCCGCGACCGCCGCCAGAAAGGTCCCATTCCCGCCCCCCAGGTCCAGCAGCCGACGGTGCCGCTCCATGGAATAACTGTCCAGAATGTCACTGCTGACCAGCCCCTGAGAGTCGCTCATCAGGGCGGTGTAGTCGCGGGTGCTCCCGGTCTCCAGACACTCTGGCGCCGCGCTGTCGGCATAGGCCCAGTAGGCCCCCAGATGGGTCGAGCGCCGGTCACGCAGCAGACCCACGGGGTCCGCCAAATCGCGGTAGAGCATGGCGTGGTGACGCACCATCTCCACGATCCCCGGATTGCCGCGCAGGGCCGCCCCAAGCTCACCCAGGGCATAGTGATCCGCGGCAGTGCGCTCAACCAGTTCCAGGGACTCGGCCGATTTGAGCAGGCGCCGGGTCGCGGGCTCCGGGAGACCCAGACGCCCGGCCAGATCGCACACGCTCAAGGGACCTTCGGCAAGCAGGTCGAAGAGGTCCAACTCGATACAGGCAAAGAGGATCTGCGAGTAGACGAAGCCCGCGCACAGGTCGAACAGGTGTCGCGCCCGGCGCCGGGCGAGCGGCCGGGTCAGCGGGAACCCGGCCACCCAGCGCTGGAAGCGCGAGGACGCCAGGAGCCGATTGCGCAGGTCGAGCCAGCGGCGATGCCAGCCCGCGACCCACCCGCCGGGGACCACGGCCGGTTCGATATACTGCATCGGGTCCATACTAATCCCTCTGGTGTGCCGTTTCAGCGTCGGCATTTCGTTGGTGACTGACGCTCGAGTGAATCGGCAAAAATAGACGCTTTCCCCTGCCCAGTCAAATAAATTCGATTCGGAGCCAGTTGCGCCGCGCCCACATGTGGTCAACCGCGACCATACAGACAACGGTTGCCGGCGGTTTGCCTAACAGTGCAAATGCCTCGCTGTCAATGCTCCTTGACACGAAGCTATGTCAAGCTACACTAGCCACGGCTACGCGGTGACCGACCAGCGTCGCCCTGGGCGACTCTCCGAATCGCCGCTGTGCGGCACCAGCACCCGGGGCGCGCCTTGAAATGTGGCTTCGTCTAAACCCTAATAGAGGTAGTAACTTAAATGGCTGTGTGGAAAACGCCCAAATCGCCGGGCCTCGCTGGCGGACCAGCGAAGCCCGCTGAGCAGAAAACCGCGAACCAGGCGGCCCCGGTCGGCGGGCCATCAAAGCCCGCTGAGCAGAAGACCCCGAACCAAGCGGGCCACGTTGGTGGATCAGCGAAGTCCACTGGGCAGAAGACCGCGAACCTGTCGGGCCTCACCGACGCGCAGGCGAGAGAATTCCACGAGCACTGGAAGCATGGCGTCTGGAGTTGGGTGATGATCGCCGCGGCCGTTCATCTGGTGACCTGGGCGTATCAACCCTGGTTCTAGGTGAGCCGCTTCCCCGCAACCCGGTTGCTCTGCGACGCACGCGTGCCCGGGGCGCGATCGGAATGATTGTTCGCGCGTCGGCGACTCGTCGGCCGTCGCTCAGGCCTCAGGCTCCGACGGACTACGGACCGTGCCGGGCTCCTGACCCTGACAGGCCCCCAAGGGATTCCTCAGCCCTGCCCGGCTCGAGGCTGGCCGTCACCCGTCCGCTTGGTTGTATCCGCGGCGATACTGTCTTGCAGTCCGCCTTATGTAAGCTGGCCCTGACACAAATAAATGTCAGTTAGTCTTGACACGGTCGGCCGACGGGTTAAACTAGTGCCGAGATCGCCGGGGCTCTTAAGGAAACTGGAAACGCGACGATCCGGTGATCTATGCTAGCGTGTCCCCGCCACCGGCAAAGGGACACTGGTTTTAACAACACGATGTGAGGTTACGAGAATGAATTCCGGCAACATCTCGGGTCTGACCAACGAGCAGGCGAAGGAGTTTCATGAGCACTGGAAGCATGGTGTGTGGAGCTGGGTGATGATTGCATCTGCGGTCCACTTGGTAACCTGGGCTTATCAGCCCTGGTTCTGATTCGGCCTCGTCCAGACTTAAACGTAAACTAAGGTAATTTAAATGAAAGTCCCCTATCTGCTGGCCGATGAAAGCGTCAAGATCGAGCACCCGGAAGACGACTGGAAGGTCTGGACCGTGATCAACCCGGCCAACTGGATGGTGCCGTGGTTCATCGTGCTGATGGTCCAGATGTGGCTGGTCCACAGCTATGCCCTGTCCCTGCCCGGCTATGGCTTCAAGGATCACGCCGCGAAGCTTCATGCACCCGTCGCGGTGGTCGCACCGGCGCCTGTCGCTCAGTAAAGCTCGCCCCCCCGGGTCCGGTCCCGGCTCGCGACCGCGGGTCCAAGCACCGCGGTCTAGTAAGCGATTCTTCGCCCTCACGGGCGGGATCGCACATCATCAAACGTTCTTAAGAGGTTACGAAAATGAATTCTGGCAACATCTCGGGTCTCACCAACGAGCAGGCGAAGGAGTTTCATGAGCATTGGAAGCATGGCGTGTGGAGTTGGGTGATGATTGCATCCGCTGTCCACTTGGTGACTTGGGCCTATCAGCCCTGGTTCTGATCCGCTCCTCTCTGCTCTGATCCAAATTTTACACTAACGGGGTATTTAAATGAAAGTTCCGTATCTGCTGGCCGATGAAACCATCGTCAAGATCGAGCATCCGGAAGAAGACTGGAAGATCTGGACCGTGATCAATCCGGCCAACTGGATGGTGCCGTGGTTTATCGTGCTGATGGTCCAGATGTGGCTTGTCCACAGCTATGCCCTCTCACTGCCCGGCTATGGCTTCAAGGATTCCGTCGCGAAGCTTCACGCTCCCGTCGCCGTGGTTGCCCCGGCGCCTGCCGCCAAGTAATAGGCAGCCTTTAGCCGTCAGTCGCCACGGCTCGGGTTTCTGAGTCGTGGTGATCGTGTTACCCGTACCCTGCCTACTAAGCACTTCAATACTAACGGTTTATCTGACAGAACGATTGCCACTATCTGGTCGATAGAGTGTCGTATTGTTTTGGTTCGTATAGCGATCGACAAGAGGAAGGTGGGTGATTCGCTCAGCATCCACCTGAAGTTCACCCCCCCGGATCGGGCTCGGCACTTGGTGCCGTAGACCGCTTCTCGTCCGGTAATCGATCCCGCGTCCCCATCGATAACGAGGTCGAACGCGCCCTCAGTCATTGGGTGATTGCCCGGCGAATCAGTTACGGCACCCACACCGCTGCGGGCTCCCGCATCTTTACCCTGCAAGCACCATCAGAAACTGCCCCCAACGCGGTACTTGGCCGTGGCCTTACCTCGCGCCCGCGCCGCCTTTGCCCGAAGTCCAGCACCACCGGCACCTCGTCAGGGTCTCCGTTCATTCGGCCAATCGGAATAGTGAAATCTTCATTGACGCCCAAGTTGATCATGTAAAATAGACGTTTCCCCGCCACCCAGTCAATGCATTTCCATTCATGTATGCACACTCCGTTATCCGGACGCGGATGCTCGCACGATGAAAATCGGTCACACCGACCCTCCTGAAGACGACGACGCCCGGGAGACCGATCGCTGGACGGTCGCTGACCTCATCGACCTGGAATATTACCTGGGCGCCGACGAACAACTGCTGCACGAAGGCACCGCGGCCCGCAACGCACTGACGGAACGCGACCGCACCCTCTATCTGGACCGGATTGCCCCGGCCGTTGCCACCACCCTGCCCCATACGACCCTGCATCGGCGCCTGAGCCTGCGGCACTGGCTGCGCGAGCGCCGCGCCGCGGAACGCCCGGAACGGCGTCTGGTGCTCCCCGGGCGCACCTTCGCCCAGGCGCAGCGACTCACCGCGCTCGGGCTGGCGGCGCTCGGGTTCCTGATCGGCGTCGGCGCGGCCTCGGCCCTGCTGAGCTACGACGGGCATCGCCCGATCAATGTTGCCCTCTATCTCTTTGTGTTGGTTTTCGTCCAATTTCTGTTGGTGGGGGGGGCTTCGGTCGCCTGGTTGGTGCGCCGCGCACGGCCGGTGGGCCAAGCGGTCCGGGATCTGAGCCTGCTCGGACGCCTGATCCGGCCCCTGGTGACCCGGGTGAGCCACTGGCTGCTGCGCCAGCACCTCGCCGCCACTCGCCAGGAGGTCAACGACCGCACCGCGACCCAGGTTGGACGCCTGCGCTCCCAATTCGCACTCTACGGACCCGTCTCCTTCCTGCCGATGCTGATCCCGGCGCAGGTCTTCGGCGTCGCCTTCAACCTGGGCGTGATCCTGACGACGATCGGGTTGGAGTGGTTCACGGACCTGGCCTTCGGCTGGCAAACCGCGCTGGACTTAAGCCCACAGTTCATCCATGACTTGGCCCGCTTCGTTGCCACGCCCTGGGGCTGGCTGTTCGGTGAGGGGATCGGCTATCCGTCGCTGGAGCAGGTCGCGGGCTCCCGCATCCTGCTCAAAGACCCGCTGTCCCTGCTCGACGCCGGCCATCTGCGCTCCTGGCGCTGGTTCCTGGTCCTGGCGGTCTGCACCTACGGCCTCCTGCCGCGACTGCTGCTGCTTGGCGCCTCGCTTCTGACCCAGCGGCACCTGCTGGAGCGGCTGCCCTTCACCCAGGGCCGCACCCAGGCCCTCTATGCCCGCCTGCTGACCCCCACGGTCGAGACGGCCACCCACGGCAGCGGGCATGGAAGCGCGATGCCGATCCCGGCACCCGTCACGCACCAGGGTCCGCTGGCACGGCCGATCGCCGCCCCCCCAACCCGCCCCCCGACACCCCCAGGCCCGACCGACCGGGTGGCGGTGCCGGAACCTAAGGCTGCGGCACCGCAAAGCACGTCCGCCGCCGACCGCACACCAGAACCAGCGCCCGACAGTTGGCCGAAACCGGCATCCCAACCCGCCCCCGAACCGCCCGCAAGCCGGGAACCGGAGCCCAGGCCGCAGCCGCAACCCGACGTGGAGCCCGCGCCGCAACCCATCGCGGAGCTGGCGTCGCCGCCGGCGCTGGCGCCGGAACCGCAACCGAGCCCGGAGCAGCCGACCCACCGACCGGAGCCAGTACCGCATCCAACGTTGCCACCGGCACCGGAGCCTGAACAGGAACCGGCGGTTGAGCCCCCACCCGCGCCCACGGCAGCGCCGTTGGAACCCCGTGGGACCGAGGTGCCGGGCGGCATCGCCGCCGACGCCTGCCTGGTGCTGGTGCAACTCGATGTGGACGAAGTGATTGAAAGCGCGCAGCGCCATCGCGTGGCGGAACTGGTCGGAACCCTCACCGGCTGGCGGGTCGCCGCGTCCGCGTCCTTTGGTTCGGGCAGCGCCATGACCGCCGGGGTGGTGAACTGGGTCGAGGGCCAACGCTGGCAGGCCCCGCCGGCACGGGTCGCGGTCATCATGGACGGCTCCCAGCCGCCGATCACCGAGAACCTGCGCTTCCTGCGCGAGTTGCGCGCCGCCGCCGGCACCCAGGCGCAGGTGCTGCTGGCCCTGGTCGGCGACCCCCAGGACGACGACCCCCTGCCGCCGGTGCGCGCCTTCGACTTCACCGATTGGCAGCGCAAGATCGCCCAGTTGGGTGACCCCTATCTGCGGCTGGACATGCTGGCCCCCGGGGACGGTGACGGAGATGCATGATGGCGCTTGAGATCCCACGCCTGGCGATTATGGGACACCCCAACGCGGGTAAGTCCTCCGTGGTCGCGACCCTCACCGAAAACGACCGCATCGCCATCGACCAACGGGCCGGTACCACCACCGAATCCGATGTCTATCCGGTCATCATCGACGGCCAAACGGTCATCGAGTTCATCGACACGCCGGGCTTCCAGAACCCCAGCGCGATCCTGGAGTGGTTCCAGGCCCATAGCGCCCAGTCGGACCTCGCCGGGGCCTTTGTCCTGGCCCATCGCGCCGATCCGCTGTTTGCCCACGACTGCGCCCTGCTGGAACCGGTCGGGGCCGGGGCCGGTATCATCCTGGTCGTGGACGGCTCCAAGCGCATCAAGGAGAAAGACCGCATCGAGATCGAACTGCTGCGCCTGACCGCCCGTCCGCGCATGGCGATCCTGAACAACCTCACCAAGCAACCCCGTTACATGGAACAATGGCAGGACGCCCTGAGCAAGGCCTTCAACTCGGTGCGTGAGTTCAATGCCCATCGCGCCACCTACGCCGAGCGGATCAAGCTCTTGAGCGCACTCAAAAGCATCGACCAGCGCTGGGAGCCCCGCCTGGAGCAGACCATCGACGCCTTCGCCCGGGACTGGGAGCGGCGCATCGACCAGGCCGCCACCACCATCCTGGACCTCTTGCGTGAGAGCCTCTCATTTCGCTACAGCGAGAGCTTCAAGAACAACAAGCTGGTCTTCAAGAGCGGCCAGGAGCGGGCCAAAGACGACGTGATGGCCGCCTTTGGCGATGGCCTGCGGGCCCTGGAGGTCAGGGCCCAGGAACAGATCCGCGCCAACTTCCGGCACAACGTCTGGAACCTGGCCCCGGGTTCGATCCTGGACCAGGACCTGCTGTCCGAGGAGGTCAGCAGGTCACTGGGGATCTCCCGCGGCCAGCTCGCCCTGGCCGGGATCGCCGCGGGGGCCGCCTCCGGGGCCACGATCGATCTGGCCACCGCCGGGAGTTCCCTGGGTGCGGCGGCCTTTCTCGGGGCTGCCGCCGGGGGCCTGCTGGGATTCATGGGGGGTAATGCTTTGGCCAAGCTCGATATCGAACAGGCAGCCGGCACCCAGCGCTTCACCGTGGGTCCGGTCACCAACCCCAAGTTCCCGTTCATACTGCTCGACCGCATCATCCTTTACAGCGCCCGGGCCATGAACTGGGCACACGGCCGCCAGGCCGCCGATGAGGCGGCGCCCGACCGGGTACCGGACAAGGAGATCCCGTCCAAGGGCTTCACCGAGTCCCTGAGTACGCAACAACAGCGCGACTTGGCACGCTTCTTCGGCGCGGCGCGGCGCGGTAAGTCATTTGATCGTGAAGACGGCTGCCGGGAGCTGATCAAGGCGATACTGCGCGACGTCGCGCTGGACCGGATCGACAGCCGGGCCGATCTGTGAGCGACGCGGCCCACCAGGCGACGCCGCCCCCTTTCTGGACCTGTTCTTAACTCAGATACGCCGAAAAAAAACGTTGCCGTTTAGTGCTGATCTGGCATCGGGCGTCAGTCTTCGGGACCAGTAATTTCGCACCTTCCGTGCCTGTTTGGTCAATCCGAGGGAAGCGTTTAAGCACAGCACCGGGACATCGGGGAGGGTAGATCATCCCGGCTGCCCTCCGCAGCAGTCGCCAAGAACGCGGGGAGACGCCGACTCAGGCAGCGCCCCCCCAGGTCGGACCTCGGGTCTCTACCCGAGGGTCCAACCTGACCCCTTACAGCAGACTCATCCGCGAGTTGATATTGTCGTGCGCGACCTTCCCGTGCACGAAGGCCCCGAGGAGATGCACACCAACCAAACCCATCAGCACCCAACCCACCAGGAGATGGTACTGGAAGAGCGTCTTGGCCCAGACGTCGTTCTTGCCGATGATGCCCGGCAGGGTCCAGTTGAAGAACTGAACCTCATGGCCGGCGGCGGCGGTACCGAGCCAACCGAGGATCGGCATGGCGATCAGCGCCAGGATCATGAGCCAATGGACCAACTTGCTCGGCCACCGCAGCAGGAAGGTCAGCGGCGGATCGTAGGGCGGGATGCCGCTACTGCGACGCATGAAGAGGACCAGCACCCCCACGATCAGCACCACGACGCCGAAACTCTTGTGGTACTTCAGAACGTCGGGCCCGAACAGCTTTTGAGTACCTTCGACACCGAAGAAAAAGAACAACATGCCGACAGCGAGAAGACCGAGGACCGACAGGGCCCCGACCCAATGCAAAATGCGCCGGAGAAAGCCGTAACGATTAGTCTGCATAAAATACCTCTACAATAGGGTGAACCGCGGACCTGACATCGGCCCTCGATAAGGCTAGCACGACTCGCCATCCGGTTGCAGCCCCGTTTGACGACTGGGGTCTGAATCTGTTTCACTCTCGGGATCTGGCGCCCAAGGCCCCGCGTGCCGACCGCTAGCCGCGACGCGCTTCCCCACGGCGAGTCCTACTAATACAGTTGGTCGTATTGGCAGTCCAAGCGCCCTATTAGTAGTGCCACAATCCTATTGCTCGGCGGCGCAGACCGGTGCCCGGCCGGTCCGGCGTTCGCGCGAATGCGCTGCCCCACCCGGGACCCCATGCCCCTAGTGCGCAACAACCACCCGATTGCGCCCCTGCGCCTTGGCCTGGTTCAGGGCCGCGTCCGCCCGGGCCAGGAGCGCCGCGGCCGTGGCGGCCCGGTCCTCGCCCCCCGCCACGGCGACCCCGATGGACGCCGAGAGGGGCGGAAACTCCTCGCCGCCGCCGCGCAGAGGCAACACTGCAAGCGCCTGGCGTAGCCCTTCGAGCCGGCCGCGGGCGTGTTCCAGGGTGGCGTTCGGCAGCAGCAGGGTGAACTCCCCGCCCCCGGAACGGCAGGCGATCTCGCCCCCACCCAGTGAGCGGAGCAACAGACCCCCAATCGCGCGCAGTGCCAGGTCCCCGGCCGCGAGTCCATGGGTGTCGTTGAACGCCTCGAACCCGTCGAGATCCAGCACGGCGACCGCCAGGGGCTCCTCACAGCGACCGCGGCGTTCAATCTCGCGCGGCAGGGTCGCGTCCAGATAGCGGCGGTTGAAGAGTCCGGTCAGCGGATCGCGCAGGGCCTGGTCGCGCAGGGCCTCTTCGAGACGCTGCACGTGGGCCAGACTGGCACGCAGGGCGTCCTCGACCGTCTTGTGCAGCTCGATGTCCACCAGGGCCGTCAGGTGTCTGGCGGATTCCACCTCCTCCGCGGTCCAGGGCAGGCTGCGCTGGCGCACGGTCTCGATCCAGGCCGCGAACGACTTGCGCGGACCGAGCCGACCGTCGGGGGCCAGGGTCGTCGCCTTGTCCGGATTGCCGGCCCAGGCCACCCGGCGCACCTGCTCGCCGCGAAACCACATCAGCTTGACGAGCGGGGGCCCCGTCAGGGGGAAGAGGGCCAACCCGGCCGCGGTCGGCGCCAGGTCCGCCGCGGTTGGCACATGCTGGCTGAGACAATCGGTCAGAAAGACGCCGGAGGGGTCGTCCGGGTAACAGCCCATCAGTCCCTCGACGATGGCGCGGATCCGCGTCGGCTCGGGCGTAATGCCGCCGGTGGTCAGCTCACGGTCACGGATCAGGGCCACACCGTCGGCACCGATGGCGCCAAGAACGTCGGCCAACGCGGGCCCTTGGATCAGGCCCGTCAGGCGCGCCCCGGCACGCATGGCCGAGATCACCCGGTCCCGGCTGGCCTTGAGACGGACGGCGTAATGCCGGGTGCGGACCTCCTCCGCCAGGGCCAACTGGGTGGCCAGGTCCTGCACCATCCAGCCGAGCAGCTCGCGCAGCCCCCGCCCCAGCCGCCGGGGCTGGCCATGGTGACAGGCGATCAGGCCCCAGAGGGCACCATCGCGGATCAGGGCGGAACTCAAGCTCGCGCGCACGCCCATGTTGCGCAGGTATTCCAGGTGCACCGGCGAGACGCTGCGCAACAGGCTCTTGGTCAGGTCCAGGGGCGGACCGGCCGCCGCACCCGGTGCGGGGGGCAACGCGATGATCGGGGACTGGACGGCGTCGCGGTCGGCGATGACCCGGGTCGGATTGACCAGATAAAGCCGACGCGCCTGGGCCGGAATGTCCGAGGCCGGATAGTGCAGGCCGAGATAGGACTCCTGGGGCAGGCCGCGAGACTCGGCGATGACCTCTCCATGCCAGTCAGCGTCGAAGCGGTAGACCATCACGCGGTCAAAGCCCGTGAGCTGCTGTAACAGGGCGGCGGCAGACTGGGCCTTGGCCTCCAGCCCCGACTCCGCGCGCACCCAATGCAGCGCGGCCATGGCCGGCGCCGGGTCCGCCGCCCCCGCGGGATCATCACCCGCCAGGGGCTCCAACTCCAACACCGTGAGGTCGCCCGACTGGTGGACATACCCGGCCAGCGTCAGGCCCGTGCCCGGGACCTGCCAGGCGAACCCGCCCGCGACGGCGGGCATGATCCGATGGCGGGCCAGGCCCTCTTGGACAGACCGGTGCAACTCGGCCCCGAGGGTGTTGGCGAGTTCGCGCCCCAGCAACCCCGACGGCGCGACCCCAAGGAGCGGCTCGCAGGTGCAAGACGCCTGCACGATGCGCAGGTGCCGGCCGGATAACGCCAGCAGGCAGCCATGGGGCTGGATCGAACCCGGGATATGAATGGGCTCGCGGTCGCAGACACCGAGATCCGGCAGGGGCGCAACAGGGTTGAACGACGACTCCATCGAGTAGGCTCCGGCGCGGTCTCCAGCGCAGTACGATTGGCGTTTAGGGTGACAAAAGGGGCGGGACGGCCCAGCCTCCGTCCATGCGGACGCCCGAGGGCCTGAGTATAGCGAGGTCCCGTCTGCGCCGCAGGCCGCTCCCGCAGGGTCCCGGCCCGCCGCTCACGGTAAAGTGCCCCGGACGGTGCGCCGCGCCCGGCGGCGCGCTAAGCTTGGCGTTGTTGCCCGTATCATGACACCGACTCGTGCACTTGAACCACCTGACCTGGAGTCGCCAGACATGCAGCCCCGCGCCCTCCCCTTGTTGCTGTGCTCCGCCCTTTCTCTCGGCCCCGCCTGGGCGGCGGATGGCGGACCCGGGGCCCACGCCCGAGGTCCATTCGATGCCGCCTCCGGTGTTTATACGGTGGTCGGCGGCGACACCCTGGGGTCGATCGCGGCCCGCTTCGGCACCGCGATGGCCCAGGTCCAACAGCAAAACGGTCTGACCTCGACGCAGGTCCGGGTGGGCCAACGGCTGGTGGTGGGAACCCCCGCGCCAAGCGCCCCGGCGGCGGACGCTGCGCCGGCTGAGGTCTCCAGCGTCGTTGCCACCCCGCCCCCGATCGCCCCCAGTGCCGCGCCTGCCCCCGCCACCCTGACCGCGACCGCCCCGCCCCAGGTCGTCGCGCCCCTGCCCCGCCCCGCCGATCCCTGGCCCCGCAAGGTCCAGGTCGATGATCGAACCCTGTTGGTCTATCAGCCCCAGATAGTCAGTTGGGGCGGCAATGAATTGGTGCTGCGCGCCGCGGTGGCGGTGCTGCCGCTCGGCCAAGGCGACGAGGCCTTCGGCGTGATCGAGGCGCAGGCACAGACCCAGGTGGACCGGGTGCAGCGGCTGCTGGTCTTGCAGGGACTCAAGGTCACCAAGGCCGACTTCCCTACCGTGCCCGCGCTGGCCGCCTCGCTGGCGCCGGCGGTGGCCCGGCAATTCGGCGCCCAGGTGCGGGTCATCCCATTGAGCCGTTTCGAGGCCGCGCTCGCCGCGACCCCGATCCGGCCGGCCGCGGGGGTGGCGGTCGAGAATCCCGTGCCGCGGATCATCCTGAGCTTCGAGCCGGCCATCCTGATACCGATCCAGGGCCAACCGGTGTTGAAGGGCGTCCCGAACACGAAGTTCCAGCGCGTCATCAACACCCGGGCGGTCATCCTGACCGAGGGCGCCGACGGTCCCTACTATCTGCACCTGCTCGACGGCTGGGTCAGTGCCCAGTCCCTGGCCGGCCCCTGGACCCATGCGCCCATTACCCCGGCTGGCATGGACGACATCGCCAGCCGGCTCGCCGCCGCCGGCCAGGCCGACCTGCTGAACGGCCACCCCAGCATCCCGACCATGCAGTTGCTGGCAGCGGGCATCCCGGACATCTATGTCACCGAAACCCCGGCCGAACTGATCGTCTTCAAGGGCCAGCCCAAGTTGGTGCCGATCGCCGGCACCGGGCTTGAGTGGGCGACCAACTCCAGCGCGCAGGTCATCGTCGACACCAGTGACAACAGCTATTACGCCTTGCTCGCCGGGCGTTGGTACCGCGCCGCCGGCCTCCAAGGGCCTTGGTCCTTTGTGGCGAGCACCGCGCTACCGACGGGCTTCAAACAAATCCCCGTGAACTCGCCGGCCGGCGCGGCACTCGCCGCGGTGGCCGGGACGCCCCAGGCGCGCGAGGCACTGATCGCCAACGCCATCCCCCAGACCGCCGCCGTGCGGCGCCGGGGTGGGCCGACCTTCGAACCCGTGTTCGACGGCCCTGCCACCGTGAGTCTGCTCCCGGGCACGGACCTGGAGTACGTGGTGAACTCCGAGACCCCCATCGTGCGGGTCGGCGGCGCGACCTACTACGCCCTGCAGGCCGGCGTCTGGTTTGAATCCGCCACCCTCGATGGCCCCTGGGCGGTCGCCGATTCGGTCCCGAGCGCGGTCTACGGCATCCCGCCCTCCTCCCCCCTGCACTTCATCACCTATGCGCGGGTGTATGGGTCGACCCCGGAGGTCGTCTACGACGGCTACACCCCGGGTTACCTGGGAACGGTCGCGACCACCGACGACGTGGTCGTCTACGGCACCGGCTACGATTACCAGCCCTGGGTCGGAGACGACTGGTATGCGGCGCCCGAGACCTTCGGCCTGGCTGCCGAACCGTTCTATAACCCGCGG
Source organism: Candidatus Thiodictyon syntrophicum (assembly GCF_002813775.1). Lineage (NCBI taxonomy): Bacteria > Pseudomonadati > Pseudomonadota > Gammaproteobacteria > Chromatiales > Chromatiaceae > Thiodictyon > Candidatus Thiodictyon syntrophicum. The sequence goes on along the minus strand of NZ_CP020372.1, from coordinate 4,749 downwards.
CTCGGCTATGGCTATGGCTTCGGTCAGGGGCTTGCGACCGCGGCGGCGGCCGACGCCTACTGGGGCGGGGCCGACTATCGGCCCGGGGTTGCGGGCCTCGGCTGCTGTCTCGGCACCGGCACCAATGTTTACGGCCATTGGGGCGACACGGTGGCCGCCGGCACCCGCACCTGGTACGACGGCGCGGACGGGGCCTTGGGCGCCGGCGCCCGCGGTGACTCTGTCGACCTGGGCACCGGGACCACCGGCGGTTATGCGGCCGGACGCAGCGTCGACCTGGCGACCGGCACCGTCCAGGGCGGCTACGGGCGGACCTTCGACAGGGCCGACGGCGCCACCGGAGCGGTCGCGGCGGGGGCGCGCTATAACCCCGTGACCGGCATCCAATCCGCTGCCGCACGGGAGACCGTCACCGGCCCGGGCGGCGATTCCATTGCCCGGGATACGGCAACGATCCAGGGACCCTCAGGCGCGACCGTCACCGTCCACCAGACCAGCTTCGACAACGAGCGCACCGGGGCGGACGCAAGTGTGGACACAGTCCGGGTCGGCGACAGCCTCTACGCCGGACCGGACGGCACCGTCTACCGCCATACCGACGACGGCTGGCAACAGCGCGGCACCGAGGGCTGGCAGGAGCCGACCATGGACACGGGCTGGGCGGACCGGGAACAACAGGCGCGCACCCGCGGTGAGGACAGCGTGGGCGACGACGGCTTCGGCGGCGGCGGCGGATTGGGCGCGGCGCGGGTCGGCACCGAGGGGCTCGGGGACGGCTTCGGCGGCGACCGGCTGGGCGGCGGCGACCCGTTCAGCGGCGGTGTGGGTGCCCGCTTCGGCGGCGGGGGCTTCGGCGGTCGCTTCGGCGGACGACGCTGATGGAGGGTGGGCCCGTCGCGGGCACGCCGCCCAAGCGCTTGGTGCGGCGCGACTTCGGCCTCGCCTTGCTGCTCGCCGTGGCCCAGTTCGGCCTGCACATCCTGGTGATCTTCGAGGCCGCCAAGTGGATACTGGCCGCCGACCACTGGCTCATCGAGCACCTCGGCCGTGCGCTGGCCGCCAAGGTCATCATTTTCGCCTGCTTCGCCGTCCTGCTCGGCCTGCACTTCATGGAGGCCGTGGCCTGGGGCCTCTTTCTTTGGCACCAACGCCTGTCGGCGAATCTGACCGAGGCCATCTATTTTTCGGCCGCCTCGATCACCGGATTGGGTTACGGGGATGTCGTGCTGGCCTCACCCTGGCGTCTCCTTGGGCCCGTGATGGCGATCACCGGACTGCTGATGTTCGGGTGCTCGACCGCCTTTCTGATCGTCGTGATTCAAAAGGTTTGGGACCATGTTCTGTAACTCACCAAGGGGCGTTACACCACTGTTGCTCGCACGGGACGCCATCGTCGTCTCCGTCCATTTCAACGCCCGGACAGTTTCCCAGAAAGAACCTGGCCTCGGCACATGATGTCATCTGCGAGCAACGGGTTCGGCCATCACAGCGTCGTTCAGGTGCACTGGGTTGAGGTGGGGGAGCCAGCAAGCCCTTTGGCGACTCGGCAAGGCGCGTAGGGGCTTGGTCGTTGGATTGCCGCGCGTACTCAAGGTAGCCGAAGATGCCGACTGCGCCAACCAGTAGCACCGTCGCAAGACCAGAAAGATAGCTTTGAATGTGCCGCGGACCTTGAGGGGTCGCGCGGCGGACCGGATGCGGCCGGGCGCCGGCGGGACGAAGAACCTTGACGGCACGCTTCTTTCCTTCGTTGTCTACTGCGACTTCAAAGGTTACGGGCTCGTCGAGCCGCGGGCGCGATCCGTCCCTCGGAAAGGATGAGATGTGAACAAAAAGGTCATCCCCGCCACGCGTTGGGGCGATAAAGCCAAAGCCCCGGTCGTCGTTCCATTTCTTGAGGGTACCAACGAACCGCATGTTTCTTCCCCTTCAATTCCGGTCCTGGGTTGCCCCTGGCGGCGCATAGACGCCGGGAATAGCCTCCCCCTGCACCACCGCGTGGGCCTTGGTCATCATCCCGGCCACCCGGTACCGGCGAGCGCATGCGCGCAGCCGGGTCGAACGCTGGGAGCGCCGCACCCCAGTGCGGCGCAGTCTCGCGGGCGACCGCGACGCTGCGTGCTGTGGGTAGGCCGCGCCGCACTGGGGTGCGGCGCTCCCAGTGGCCAGCGTGATGATCGAGGCCACCGCGTGGATGATGTAGACGCTGAGCGGGACGGCCAGCAAGAGACCCCAGATGCCCGCCAAGAATCAGGACGGCGAGCGCCAACAGCCCCCAGATGACGAGGCTGTCCCAGGGCACACGGACAACCCCGGTCGGCACGGTTCATGTAACGCTACTTCCGGACAACGGGGCGAGCGGCCGGCCGGGCATCGTCGCGGCTCCAGCCGCCCTTCCCCGTCGCGCCCGATCGCCCGACTGGCCTAGCCGAACTTTCGCCTGTAGACGATAAACAGCGCCAGGAGGGCCAGCGGTATGGTCACGAGATAAATCGAGATCTGATCCGCAATGCCGAGACCGATGGCCGTGGCCGCGAGGATGCAGCCCAAGAGAAGGAAGGTCCAGTTGAAATGGACCCCGGCCAGAAAGGTACTCAAGGCGAGGAGCAGTAAGGAGAAAACGGCAGCAGGGGCGCGGTCGGTGATGCCATCGGACTCAAAGAAAAGAACGATCTGGATCGCCACCAGGGTGCCGAACCAATGAAAAACCTGGGTCCTGATCATGTCCCAAACCGGGCCGCCCTGCCCTTTGGCTTGAAACCAACTCCGGCCAATGCTGGCGGCCGCATAGACCAACACCAGGACGGACCAGTAATAGCGTCCGCCGGCTTCCTCTGCTTGCGACACGGCGGAGCCGCCGATCGCAAGCACCAAGAGGACGACAAAGATCCAAAAATCCGCGCGGGAAACCCCCGCCCCGAATCGCGCCATGGCGGCGGCGCCCAGGTGGCCGCCCGCGCCCGCCCGCTTAGTGTTCTCCGACATGGGTATTCTCCGACATGGGTGTTCTCTCGTTTGGGTTACTCGATGGTCATCCGCCGTGGGCAGACGCCCCTCGGTTAAGGACTGGCCGCTGCCCCGCGACCGACTCCCGCGACCGGGGGCAGGGCTGGTGCGGCGACACTGCCGCCGCTTGCCCGCCGCTTGCCCGCCGCTTGCCCGCCGCTTGCCCGCCGCTTGCCCGCCGCCCCAGTTGCCGGGCGATTGTATGCCCTCCCGAACCGCCTTTGCCAACAGAAGTCGGCCACCAGAGATCCCCCTGTGGCTGGTCATTGTCACGTGGCAACCGCGCGGTAAGGCCGCTCGTTGCGCCGAGTCTGGATACCGGGCTTGGACCGCACCCGCGGGCCTTGATCATCGTTCCGGCCAGCGGCCACCTGCTGGAGTCCAAGGCTTCAGCCTTAGTCTTGTAAATCCAAGGCTGAAGCCTTGGACTCCGGCCCCGGGGTGGCCGGAACGATGATCAATTCCCACCCGCACACTGGAGTCAAGGGCACCGTGGGGCTTGCCGGGGATCGGCGGTGGGACGCTTGAAACCGGACAGGTGCGGGAGTCGACTCGGACGGTGCTATCCCCGGGCCTTCAGGCGCTTCGCACGACGCACAGTTGAGCGCTCCTGCCACGGCGCCAGCAGACCCGGCGCAACCTCGCAATTTTTCGCGAAACCTTTTATTTTACAGAATGTTATAGACGAATTGTCAGTTGACAATTCGCCCGCTCAAGCGTCTTGCGCTACTTTGACGGCGCGTAGTAACGCTCCATCATGGCCGTCACCGCGGCCACTGCTTCCTCTTTTCCCGCCCCACTATTGCCATCGACCTGGATAATCAATCCGCCCCGTCCGTGACGGCGTGCGACCGCGAACACCTTGCCCGTCTCCTTGGTTGCCGCCGTCTCAAGGGGCGTATTGGGCCTTGCTGCCTTCGGCTCTGCCGCGGCACTCGTCAGGACGCGAAAGAGGTCTGCTGCCGCCGGCTTCTCCGGCAACGCGGCGAGTTCTGTCGCCCTCTCGATCACCAGGCCACGGGTCTTGCCATTGAGCAGCGGCTTGATCACGCGCGCTTGATTGACGGTCATCTCCCGCACGTCGCGCACCGCATCCACGATGACAGGGTCCAGCCTGGCCAGGTCGAGATATCGACTCAACCATCCTTCGGACCGTTCAAGGTTCATCGCCATCTGCTTTTGACTTCCGTCAAAATAGAGGTTCAAGGCCTGAAGATAGTCCACCGCCCGCTCGTAGTCGCTCAGATCCTCCCGGTGTCTGTTCTCGATGTCCGACAGCCGAAACGCCTCCAGATCGGTGAGATCCCGTTCCTCGATCAGGAAATCGTACTTGAGGAATCGCGCCGTCCAATGGCGGCGGGCACCTGAAATAACCTCGTATTCATAGGGTCCGCCATCAGTCACACGTCGGACCACGGCCGGGAATTCCTGGCCGCCTTGCTGCCTGAAGCCCTCGATCAAATCAGCACAGGACTCCGGCGAGAGCAGGTCATAGCGGCGGTTGTGCCGTACCCAGATGCGACAGCGATCAGGATTAACGCGCCTCACGACCCGCGTGATCTTCTTCCCGGATGATACCTCCCAGATCGCACCTTCCCGCCCCGCGAGAATCCCTGCCGACGGTGCCGCTGCGGGTGTCTGACCCGTCGGCGCCGACCCGCCGGGATCAACCGGCTCAGCGATCTTTTCCGTACCCCGCGCAAGGGCCTTGAACATCTCCCCGGTCGAACCTTTCGCTGCCAT